>NZ_CP020612.1:2231707-2585609 GCF_002105555.1 Paracoccus contaminans | reverse complement strand
CGTAGTCAGATTTGCCGATCCAACATAGGCGGCCTGAGTGCCGTCCTGCCTTGTGAAGTGATATACCTTTGGGTGAAATAGCCCCGCAGAGAAGCTAACAACCCCGATCCTTGCGTTTGCTCTTGGGGTTCCAACGAGATTAACCAGCGTTTCGATATCTGGCTCTCCGGTTTCTCCGCCGTTTGACCCAATTACACAATTCGTCAATCTATCTTGCGACTTCAGCTCATTTATTACTGGCGCCAAAGGAGCCAGTCCGTCTGCACTAAAGTATCCCGTTTGCCAACGTAGGGCGTCGACAGCCAGGGGACTGAAGCTGGCGAGCCATTCTCCAAGAACGTCAGACGTGTTTCGAGATGCTGAGTCGATGTATCTCAAGGGTACTCACTCCGGTCGGGGGATGTGGTACGAATAACAGCCGCTTATGTTAAAGCACAAGCAGCAAGAGATAGTGTGGGGGCTGCCTCAACCGGGAAGTGGGCCTCGCGGGCGGGCCGCTATAAGAAAACCTTCTCCGCGCGCTTGGTATCATGCGTTTGCATCGCGCTGCGAAGGGTTTGATTTCAGTTCCATCTAACGAACACCCCTGTCGTCGAAGTGTTCGGAACTTGGTCGAAAACTAACAAGTAATTTCAATCTGTTGCAAGCTATTCACCAAATTCGCGCAGTCATGAGGTCCGGAGAATATCGGCCCTGAGAGACCGCTTCCGGCCCGCCCGGTGCCAGGGCCAGTGCTCAGCCCCTCCCGCATAACCCTCGAATACAACGGAAAAATCCGGCCGCAGCCGGATCAAGAGAACGCTTTCGCGAGGGCAAATGGCGGAGTGGAAGGGATTCGAACCCTCGAGACGGTTTCCCGCCTGCACCCTTAGCAGGGGTGTGCCTTCGACCACTCGGCCACCACTCCGCCGGCGGGTCTAGCAGCAGGCGGTGCGGGGGAACAAGGGAAAAAACGTCGCGCGGTCAGGGAAATGCCCTTGGCCGGGGGGCGGCGCGGGCAATCGTCTCAGGCATTGAACAGGAAGTGCAGGACATCGCCGTCCTTGACCTCATAGCTCTTTCCCTCGACGCGGAACTTGCCGGCCTCACGTGCGCCGGCCTCCCCCTGGCCGGCGATATAGTCGTCATAGGCGACCGTCTCGGCGCGGATGAAGCCCTTTTCGAAATCGCCGTGGATCACGCCCGCCGCCTGCGGCGCCAGGGTGCCGCGGGTGATGGTCCAGGCCCGCGCCTCCTTGGGGCCGACGGTAAAGTAGGTCTGCAGGCCCAGCAGCGCATAGGCGGCGCGGATCAGCCGGTCCAGGCCGGCCTCCTCCAGCCCCATTTCCGAAAGGAACATCTGCGCCTCGTCCTGCGGCAGCTGGCTGATCTCCTCCTCGATGCGGGCCGAGATCACCACATGGCCCGCCCCCTGCCCGGCCGCCATTGCCGCCACGGCACCAGACAGCGCATTGCCTGCGGCGGCATCGTTTTCGGCCACGTTGCAGACGTAAAGCACCGGCTTGGCGGTCAGCAGCTGCAGCATGTCCCAGGCCTTGCGGTCATCCTCGGCGATGCTGACGCTGCGGGCAGGCCGGCCGGCCTCCAGGGCAGCCTGCGCGGATTTCAGCAGCCGTTCCTGCGCCGCGGCCTCCTTGTCGCCCCCCTTCAGCTTGCGCTGAAGGTTGGCCAGGCGCCGCTCGACCGATTCCAGATCGGCGATCATCAGCTCCGTCTCGATCGTCTCGGCATCGGCGAGGGGGTCGACGCGGCCCTCGACATGGGTGATGTCGCCATCCTCGAAACAGCGCAGGACATGGGCGATGGCGTCAACCTCGCGGATATTGGCGAGGAACTGGTTGCCCAGGCCTTCGCCCCGGCTGGCGCCCTTCACCAGCCCGGCGATGTCCACGAAGGTGATGCGGGCGGGGATGATCTGCCGGCTGCCGGCGATGGCGGCCAGCCTGTCAAGCCGGGGATCGGGGACGGCGACCTCGCCCACATTCGGCTCGATCGTGCAGAAGGGAAAGTTTGCCGCCTGCGCCGCGGCGGTGCGGGTCAGGGCGTTGAACAAGGTGGACTTGCCCACATTCGGCAGCCCGACGATCCCCATGCGAAAGCCCATCCTGCATCCCCTTTTCTGCCCGGCCCGCGGCTTCTAGGCCAGCGCCCCGGCCGCGTCCAGCCGCGCCGCCCTTTCCCTGCCGCCAACCCCGGCCTAATAAGGCGCGCAAACCGCAAGGACATGCCATGACCGCTTTGCAGACGCGCATCGACGCATTGTTTTCCCGCCTGGGCGCCGAAAGGCGCAAGGCCTTCGTTGCCTATGTGATGGCATGCGACCCGGATCCGGATACGTCGCTGTCGATCATGCGCGGCCTGCCCGCCGCGGGCGTGGACATCATCGAGCTCGGGATGCCTTTCACCGACCCGATGGCGGACGGGTCCGTCATCCAGGCCGCCGGCCAGCGTGCCCTGGCGGCAGGGGGAAGCGTTGCCCGCACGCTGGACATGGTGCGGGCCTTCCGCGCCGAAGACGACACGACGCCCATCGTGCTGATGGGTTATTTCAACCCGGTCTATGCCGGTCCGGGCGGCGTGTCCGGCTTCCTCGCCGCCGCGGCGGCGGCAGGGGTGGACGGGCTGATCGTGGTGGACCTGCCGCCCGAGGAGGATGCCGAGCTTTGCCTGCCCGCTCAGGCCGCGGGCTTGAGCTTCATCCGCCTGGCCACGCCCACGACGGATGATCGCCGCCTGCCGGCGGTGGTCGCGAACACCTCGGGCTTTGTCTATTACGTCAGCGTGACGGGCACGACCGGGGGGGCTGCCGCCGATCCGGCCGAGGTCGCCCCCGAAGTCGCGCGCATCCGGGCGGCCGCCGGGCTGCCTGTCGTCGTGGGCTTTGGCATCTCGACCCCCGAGGCAGCCGAGAGCGTGGCGCGTGTCGCCGATGGCTGCGTGGTGGGCAGCGCGATCGTCCGCCGTATCGGCGAGGGGCACCCGGTTGCCGCGGTGCTTGATTTCGTGCGCAGCCTGGCCGAAGGCGCCCACCGCGCCTGAGGCCGCAAGCCCGGACCGCGCGGCAGGGCAAGGAACCGTTTCAGGGGCGCCGGCCCCCTTGGCGCAGCCGCGCAGGGGCTGGTGCGGTGCAGGCAGCTGCGCGCGCCGGGTGCATCAGGGGTGAGCGAGGCCGCTTGCGGGCATGTCTGGCGCGCCTGCCGGTATGTCGGCATGCGCCATGCCTTTTCGTCCCGGCCGCCGCCCGCCCTTGGAAGGATGCGCCGCGGCAGGCGGGCGGTGCGCGCCGGCACCGATCCCCCAGGCGCGCCGCACGCGCGCCGAGGTCCATAGGCGCTCTCCCTCCATCTCTGCGGCGGTTCGCCACATGATCTGCCCGTTGCGCACCCAGCCAGCGCGCGCGCCGCTTGGGCGCAGGGCGGCTTCGTCCAGCACGAGGCAGGGCCCGGCCGCGCCTGGCGGCGCCCGGCCCTGCAGCACGACGATGCCCCCGGCCGCACAGGTTTCGGCCAGCCGGGCCGCGCCGGTCCGCCCCGTCAGATGCACCAGCGGCGCCCCGGCAAGGCTGGCCACCCGCATGGCCCGCCCGCCTTCCCATCCGGGGCGCGCGGCGGCGGCCTCGGCGCTGGCGGTATCGCCATCGGCGCGCAGCCAGCTATCGGCGACAAAGGCGCCGGCCGGCCTCGACAGCGCCCGCCCCAGCGCCGTCATCAGACCCGCCGCCCCGCCATCGGCTGAGATCAGCAGCGCCGGCCGTTCGCCGCCCAGCCAGATGGCGGCCGCGGCAATGACGGCAGCGATCCCCGCGGCCGCAGCGCAGCGGGACAGGCCCCGCCGCACCGGTGCATGCAGGACCAGCAGCGCAACCGTCGCGCCGGTCCCGCCCAGCGGCAGGACCGACCAGTGCGGCGCCGCCACCGCAACGACCGAACCGCCCCAGCCGGCGACCATCTCGCCCACATACAGCATCCAGCGCGTCCCCAGACCCATGGCCCACAGGGCCGGGGCGGACAGCCCCAGCGGGGCAAGCAGGGCCGCGATCACACCGGCCGGCATCACCACCGCCCCCATCACCGGCACCACCAGCAGGTTGGCGATCAGCCCGTATTGCGCCGAGCGGTTGAAATGGGCCGCCGCGATGGGCGCGGTGGCAAGGCCCGCAATCAGCGAGGACAGGACCAGCATGGCCGCGCCCCGCAGCACCCAGGGCAAGCGATCGGCATGCCGCGACCAGGCCGGGAACAGCATGATCAGCGACGCGGTCGCCGCAAAGCTCATCTGAAAGCCGGGGGTGACCAGCGCCTCGGGCGCGGTGATCAGGATGGCCGTCGCGGCGACGGCCACGGTCCTCAGCGACATGGCCCGGCGGTCGATCAGGATCGCGCCCAGCATGACCGCCACCATCAGAAAGGAACGGTTCGTCGGCACGCCCCCGCCCGACAGCCACAGATAGGCACTGGCCGCCGCCAGCGCCCCCAGCGCCGCCGCCTTGTGGACGGCCCGTCCGGCATGGCGGCGACCCCATGGGGTTGCCTGCCCAGCCGCCAGCGCAAGGCGCAGCGCCCCATAGACGAAGGCGGCCAGCATGCTCATGTGCAGGCCCGAGATCGACACGATGTGGTAGAGGTTGGAATCGCGCATCGTCTGGTTGGTCGCCTCGGCGATGCCCGAGCGGTCCCCGGTCATCAGCGCGGCGGCCACCGCGCCTTCCTGCCCGCCGATGGCCTCGCGCATGGCCCTGCCCAGGCGCAGCCGCAACCCTGTGGCATCGAACGACGCGGGGGGCGGGGGGGCCGCGATCACCACGGGGTTGCGGGTATAGCCCACTGCGCCCAGCCGGGCAAAGAAGGCCGCCTGCCGGAAATCGAAACCGCCCGGTTCGGCTGGGCCGGGGTTCGGGCCCAGATGGCCGGTCAGCATCACGCGGCTGCCGGGCGGCGGGGGGGCCTGCTGGTCCGTCAGCGACAGGCGGATGCGTTCGGGTGTGCGGGCCGGGGGCGTGTCGCGCAGCACCACCCGGTCAAGCGTGATGCGCATGCGGTCGCGGGCCGAGCGGTCGATATCCACCACCCGCCCCTCGATCGGGCCGTAATAGCGGAAATCCAGGACCGGCGCGGCCACCTGATGGGCCCGGAACCCCGCGCACAGAAAGCCCAGCGCCGCCAGCGCCGCCCCGTGTGCGATCATGCGCGCCAGATCGGCGTTGTCCCAGCCGAGCCGCCCCGTCATGCCGGCCCGGCGCGCGGCCCCACCGGCGGCCCAGGCGCCGGCCCCGGCAAGCGCCAGGACGGCATAGAAGGCCATCCCGGGTTCGATCCGCAGCGCAAACCAGGCGCCGATCCCCAGGCTCAGGCACAGCGGCGCCCAGACCAGCAGGCCCGCCCGCGCGATCCGGTCGCCCGGCAGGACGGCGCGCGCCTCGCCCATGGCGAAGGCGGCGCGCACCAGATCCCTGATGCGCGAACCCGGCCGTTGCGCCGGACCCGCATGCCGGGCGATCGCCGCCAATCCTTGTCCTTCCCCGGCCGCTTCGCGTATCCCTGCGGCGACTCTAGCCGACCCGTCCTTACCGAAAGGTTAACGGCCGCGGCCCAGATTGAGAGGAGCCGCCCCATGTCATCCCCTGCCCCCGTCGTGACCCGCTTTGCGCCCTCGCCGACCGGCTATCTGCATATCGGGGGGGCGCGCACGGCGCTGTTCAACTGGCTTTATGCGCGCGGCCGGGGCGGCAGGTTCCTGCTGCGCATCGAGGATACCGACCGCGCCAGATCAACGCCCGAGGCGACGGCGGCGATTCTCAAGGGGCTGGAATGGCTCGGTCTCGACTGGGACGGCGAGCCGGTCAGCCAGTTCGCCCGTGCCGGCCGCCATGCCGAGGTGGCGCGGCAGATGCTGGCGGCTGGCACCGCCTATCGCTGCTATACCACCGCCGAGGAAATCGCCGCCTGGCGTGAGGCAAATCCCAACCGCGTCTTTCAAAGCCCCTGGCGCGATGCCGACCCTGCAACCCAGCCGGACGCGCCATATGCGATCCGCCTGCGCGCCCCGCGCGAGGGCGTCACGGTGATCCATGACGCGGTGCAGGGGGACGTGACCTTCCGCAACGACCAGCTGGACGACATGATCCTGCTGCGCTCGGACGGAACGCCGACCTACATGCATGCGGTCGTGGTGGACGATCACGACATGGGCGTGACGCACATCATCCGCGGGGACGACCACCTGACCAACGCCGCACGCCAGGCGCAGGTCTATGCCGCGAACGGCTGGGACATGCCGGTCTTTGCCCATATCCCCCTGATCCACGGGACCGACGGCAAGAAGCTGTCAAAGCGGCACGGCGCGGTCGGGCTGCACGAATTCGCCGCCATGGGCTATCCGGCGGCGGCGATGCGCAACTATCTGGCCCGCCTGGGGTGGAGCCATGGCGACGACGAGCTGTTCGACGATGCCCAGGCGCAGGCCTGGTTCGATCTGGACGCGATCGGCAAGGCCCCTGCCCGGCTGGATTTCAAGAAGCTGGAACATGTCTCGGGCCATCATATCGCCGCCATGAGCGATGCCGCCCTGCTAGACGAACTGGCCCGCTTTCTGGCCGAAACGGGCCAGCCGCCCCTGACGGCCGTGCAGGCCGCGCGGCTCGGGTCCGCGCTGGGCGCGCTGAAGGCCAAGGCAAGAACCCTGCCCGCCCTGTTGGAACAGGCGCGCTTTGCCCTTATCGAGCGCCCGGTCGATGCCGACGACAAGGCGGCGGCCAGCCTTGATCCGGTATCCCGTCGCATACTGGGTGAATTGACCGCTGCGTTGCAGCATGTTAACTGGAGCCGCGATGATCTGGAGGCCGCTGCCCAGCGGACCGCCGAGGCGCACGGGCTTGGCCTCGGCAAGATCGCGGCGCCCTTGCGCGCTGCTCTGGCCGGGCGCAGCTCAACCCCCAGTGTATTCGACATGATGCTTGCGCTGGGCCGCCAGGAAACGCTGTCCCGCCTGTCAGACGTGGCGGGATGAGCCGCCAGGAACACCCGGTCCCGCAGGACCGCACGCGAAAAGGAACATGCGATGGCTGAAACCAGGAATGCCCGCATCACGGTGAACGGCAAGGATCTGGACCTTGCGGTGCTTACCCCGACGGTCGGTCCCGAATGCGTGGACATCCGCAAGCTGTATGGCCAGGCAGGGGTGTTCACCTTCGACCCCGGCTTCACCTCGACCGCCTCGTGCGAAAGCGCCATCACCTATATCGACGGCGACCAGGGCGAGCTGTGGTATCGCGGCTATCCGATCGACCAGCTTGCCGAGAAGTCGCACTATCTCGAAGTGTGCTATCTGCTGCTGAACGGCGAGCTGCCCGACAGCGCGCAGCTTGCGCAGTTCGAGAACATCATCACCCGCCACACCATGGTGCATGAGCAGATGCACCGCTTCTTCACCGGGTTCCGGCGCGACGCGCATCCGATGGCGACGATGGTGGCGGTGGTCGGCGCAATGTCGGCATTCTATCACGACTCGACCGACATCAACGACGAAAAGCAGCGCGAGATCGCCTCGCACCGCCTGATCGCCAAGCTGCCGACGATCGCGGCGATGGCCTACAAGTATTCCATCGGTCAGCCCTTCGTCTATCCGAAGAACGATCTGGATTACGCCAGCAACTTCCTGAACATGTGCTTCTCGGTTCCGGCCGAGGAATACAGGGTCGATCCCGCCCTGGCCCGCGCGATGGACCGCATCTTCACCCTGCATGCGGACCATGAGCAGAACGCCTCGACCTCGACGGTGCGCCTTGCCGGCTCGTCCGGGGCCAACCCCTTCGCCTGCATCGCGGCCGGCATCGCCTGCCTGTGGGGGCCGGCCCATGGCGGGGCCAACCAGGCCGCGCTGGAAATGCTGCAGCAGATCGGCAGCGTCGATCGCATCCCCGAATTCATCGCCCGCGCCAAGGACAAGGACGATCCGTTCCGCCTGATGGGCTTTGGCCACCGCGTCTACAAGAACTTCGACCCGCGGGCAAAGATCATGAAGGAATCGGCCGACGAGGTGCTGGGCATCCTGGGCGTCGAGAACAACCCGACCCTTCAGGTCGCCAAGGAGCTTGAGCGGATCGCGCTGGAAGACGAGTACTTCATCAGCAAGAAGCTCTATCCGAACGTCGATTTCTATTCCGGCATCATCCTGTCGGCGATGGGCTTTCCGACCTCGATGTTCACGCCGATCTTCGCGCTGTCGCGCACCGTCGGCTGGATTTCCCAGTGGAAGGAGATGCTGGGCGATCCGGACAGCAAGATCGGCCGTCCGCGCCAGCTCTATGTCGGTTCGGGGCGGCGCGATTATGTGGATGTCGCGCAGCGCTGATCGGTGCGGCGCAAAACTGCGAAGGGGGGCCGCCGGCCCCCTTTTTCATGCGCGCGAATGGTAAAGGCCGGCGCCCGGCCGGCCCCTGCGCGCGGACGGGCCGGTTTCCCGGCCAGGGCGGACATGCTAAGGGGGCACTGCCCTGCCTTCGGGATGTCCGATGAACCTGCTTTTCGCCAATGATCGCCGCGGCGCCTATCCCGCCAGCCTTTATGCCGACCAGAACGAGCCCTTGCCCCCTTTCCCCCCCTTGCGGGGCGAGACGCGGGCCGATGTGGCGGTGGTCGGGGCAGGCTATACGGGCCTGTCCGCGGCCCTGACGCTGGCGCGCGCGGGTCGGCGCGTCGTCGTGATTGAGGCGCAGCGGGTCGGCTTCGGGGCCTCGGGGCGCAATGGCGGGCAGCTTGGCTCGGGCCAGCGGCTTGAGGTGGACGAGCTGGAGCGCATCGCCGGGAAACCGGCGGCACGTCGCCTGTGGGACATGGCCGAGGAGGCCAAGGCGCTGACGCGGCACTATGCGCATGAGGCGGGCGTCGCCGTCCATCCCGGCATCGCTCATGCCGCGCGGAGCGCGGCCGAGGTGCGGCATGCGCATGCCAATGCCGAGCGGCTGGCGCGCGACTATGGCTATGACCAGGTCCAGCCGCTGGACCGGGCGGGGCTGCGGGCGCTGGTGAACGCGCCCCTCTATGCGGGGGGCGACATCGACCGGGGGGCGGGGCATCTTGATCCGCTGGCGCTGGCGCTGGGGCTGGCGCGGCTGGCCTCCTCGGCCGGGGCCGTGATCCACGAGGGCAGCCATGTCCATGCCATCGTCCATGGCAGGACCGCGCGCGACCCCAGCATCGTGCAGACCGGAACCGGGCGGGTGGTCTGCGATCATGTCATCCTGGCCGCCAACGGCTATCTGGGCCGCCTGGACCAGGGCGTTGCCCGCCGCGTCATGCCGATCAACAACTATGTCATCGCGACCGAGCCGCTGGGCGAGCGCGCATCCGACCTGCTGGCCGAAAACATCGCCGTCCACGATACCCGCTTCGTCGTGAACTACTGGCGCCTGTCGGACGACCGCCGCCTTGTCTTTGGCGGCGGCGAGACGGTCAGCTACCGCTTTCCCGACGACATCGCCGCCAAGGTGCGCCGGCCGCTGGAACAGGTCTATCCGCAGCTCAGGGGCGTTGCGATCACCCATGCCTGGGGCGGCACGCTGGCGATCACGCGGAGCCGGATGCCGCTGTTCGCCCGGCCCGCGCCGAACTGCCTGTCGGCCAGCGGCTTTTCTGGGCATGGGGTGGCGATGGCCAATCTGGCGGGCATGCTGATGGCCAGGGCGGTGCAGGGCCAGTCCGAAGGGTTCGACGCCATGGCCGCCCTGCCCGCCGGCAGCTTTCCGGGCGGGGCGGCGCTGCGCTGGCCGCTGCTGGTCGCGGGCATGGGCTGGTATTCCCTGCGCGACCGGCTGGGTGTCTAGGGGCGCGCCCTTTCAGATGCGCGGCGGGGGCGGGCCGCGGCGGGCCAGCCGTTCGGCCCGGCGGGCATGATAGGCCTGCACCAGCGGCACCGTGACGAAATAGAAGGCCAGCGCCGCGGCAAGCCCCGGCAGCAGGCCCCCGACCAGATAGGGCAGCAGGATGTCCCGGCTGAACGCCTCAAGCCGGTCCCATTCGCTGTGCTGGCCATGCAGCAGGGCCAGCATGTTGCGCAGCAGCTGGCTGCCCGCTGCGGCAAAGCTGTCGAGGATGGCGACCGGGCCGAGATGCCCTTCGATCCCCAGCATGAGGCGGCCCAGCCCCAGCGACAGCGCCGCGATGAAGGGAAAGGTCAGCGGGTTTCCGATCAGGCTGCCGATCACCGCGGCCAGCATGTTGCCCCCGATGATCCATGCCAGCGCCATCGAGCCGAACAGGTGGATGCCGAACAGCGGCGTGAAGCTGATGAACACACCTGCCGCGACGCCGCGGGCGATCCGCTGGGGCTGGTCGGGCAGACGGCGCAGACGATAGAGCGTGTAACGCGCGGCTCGCGACCAGCCGCCCCGCGGATAGACCATGTCGCTGGCGATCTGCGCATAACTGCGCGGCTTGCGTCGGAACACGGGACCCTGGTCCTTTGTGGCGTCCTCGGCAGTCAATCAGCACGGAAGGCGCGCCGCAACCCGCCCCTCAGACGGTGGCCGAGCTGTCGCGGATGCGCGCGACCTGCGCCACGTCGCTTTCCGCCTCGAGCGCGGTCATCAGCGCATGCAGATGCTCGGCATCGCGCAGGCAGATCTCCACCCTCAGGCGGTAGAAGTCGGGCTTGCGGTCCTGGAATTCCAGATCCGAGATATTGGCGCCCTGCGCGCCGATGAGGGTGCAGATCCGGCCCAGCACGCCCGCATCATGGCGGATCGTCAGGCTGAGCGGGACGGTATAGACGGCCGGATGGCGCCCCTCGCGCCAGCGCAGGTCCACCCAGCGTTCAGGCTGGCTTTCGAAATCGGCCAGCACGGGGCAGTCGATGGCATGGATGACCACGCCCTTGCCGCGATAGGTGACGCCGACGATCCGTTCGCCCGGCAGCGGGTTGCAGCAGGGGGCGCGGTTGAATTCCTGGTCGGCCTGAAGGCCGGCCACGGCCCGGCCGGCGTCGATCTCGTCCGCTGGCGGGGTCAGGTCGGGATAAAGCGCGCCCACGACCCGCTGCGCCGACAGTTCGGCCGCGCCGACGCGGGCCAGCAGCTCGTCCGCGTCGGTCAGCGCCAGCGCGCGGGCGGCGGTGCGCAGGGCCTTGTCGGTGATCTTGCGGTTCACATGCTCGAACGCGACGCGCAGCAGTTCGGACCCGAGGCGGATGAACCGGGAGCGATCCTCCTCGCGCAGGCTGCGCCGGATCGCCGCCTTGGCGCGGCCCGTCACCACGATGTCCAGCCAGGTCGCCTGCGGTCGCTGGCCGGCGGCGGCGATGATCTCGACCCCCTGCCCGTTCTTGAGCCGCGTCCACAGCGGCACGCGGATGCCGTCAACCTTGGCCCCCACGCAGGCATTGCCCAGCCGCGTGTGGATCGCATAGGCAAAATCGATCGGCGTCGCCCCCTTGGGCAGCTGGATCACGTCGCCCTTGGGCGAAAAACAGAACACCTGATCCTGATACATCTCCAGCTTGACGGCTTCGAGGAAGGCGTCGTGATCTTCCTCGCCGAAGCGTTCGGTCAGGCTGGTCAGCCATTCGCCGGGGTCCACCGCGAAGGGATTGCGCGATCGCACCCCGTCCCGATAGGCCCAGTGCGCCGCCACGCCCGCCTCGGCCACCTCATGCATGGCGCGGGTGCGGATCTGCACCTCGACGCGGGTGCCGTCGCGCGCCGAAACGGTCGTGTGGATCGAGCGATAGCCGTTGGACTTGGGCTGGCTGATATAATCCTTGAAGCGCCCCGGAACGGTGCGCCATTTGCGGTGGATCACCCCCAGCGCGCGATAGCAGTCGGGATCGGTTCCGGTGATGATGCGAAAGCCGTAGATATCGGACAGGCGCGAAAAGCTGAGCTGCTTTTCCTGCATCTTGCGCCAGACGCTGTAGGGGCGCTTGGCCCGGCCAAAGACGGCGGCGTCGATCCCTTCGGTTTCGAGGGCTGCGCGGATGTCGGCGGTGATCTGCGGGATCACGTCGCCGTTTTCCTTCTGCAGCACGACAAAGCGGCGGATGATGGAATTGCGCGCCTCGGGGTTCAGCACCTTGAAGGCAAGGTCCTCAAGCTCCTCGCGCATCCACTGCATCCCCATGCGCCCGGCCAGCGGCGCAAAGATCTCCATGGTCTCGCGCGCCTTCTGCGCCTGCTTTTCAGGCCGCATCGAGCGGATCGTGCGCATGTTGTGCAGCCGGTCGGCCAGCTTGACCAGAATCACCCGCAGGTCGCGCGACATGGCGACGAACAGCTTGCGGAAGTTTTCCGCCTGCTTGGAATGGGCGCCCGACAGTTGCAGATTGGTCAGCTTGGTGACGCCGTCCACAAGGTCGGCCACGTCGCGGCCGAACAGGTCCGAGACTTCGGCCCAGGTCGAGCGTGTGTCCTCGATCGTGTCGTGCAGCAGCGCGGTGACAATCGTCGCATCGTCCAGCCGCATTTCCGTCAGGATCGCGGCCACGGCGACGGGATGGGTGAAATAGGGCTCGCCCGACTGGCGGAACTGCCCCTCATGCATCCGGCAGCCATATTCATAGGCACGCCGGATCAGATCCTCGTTCGTCCGCGGGTTATAGTTGCGGACGAGCGCGATCAGGTCATCGACATCGATCTTCTCCAACCGTGGCCCCCGGTCGGCCGGGTCAGCCGCGGCCCTGCGCCTCGAGCATCATGCGCAGCATGCGCTCCTCGGTTTCCTCGTCGGCCGGCTTGGGGCGGTCGATCTCGGCCCCCAGAAGCAGCGCCATCGCGTCCTCCTCCGGCTCGTCCACCTCGATCTGGGTCTGGATCTGTTCGATCATGCGTTCGCGCAGCTCATCGACCGGCTGCGTCTCGTCCGCGATCTCGCGCAGGGCGACGACGGGGTTCTTGTCATCGTCCCGGTCCACCGTCACGGGCGATCCGGCCGTGATCTCACGGGCGCGGTGCGCGGCGAGCATCACCAGATCAAAGCGGTTGGGAACCTTGTCAACGCAATCCTCGACAGTGACGCGGGCCATGGCATACCTTTCGCGAATCGGCTCTGGGACAAGTCGGCATCAGTGACCGCCGCAGTGCCCAAAGTCAAGCCTAGCCCGCCCCAGGGACCATGCCGCGCAGCCCCGCCGGGTCTAGCGCGGCCAGCATGGCCGCCACGCTTTTCCCCGCGCGGGGATGAACCCAGCCCGGCGCGATCTCGGCCAGCGGCAGCAAGACAAAGCCGCGCTCCTGCAAGCGGGGATGCGGCAGGATCAGCCCTTCGGGCGCAATGCGGGCCTGCGCGGCAGGATCAAGGCCGCGCCAGCGATCCTGCACCATCGCGCTTGGCAAAACCGTGTCGCCCATGGCGATCAGGTCAAGATCGATCCCCCGCGCGGCCCAGCGCCCGCCATCGCGTGTCCGGCCGAGATGCGCCTCGATGGCGTGAAGCAGTGCCAGAACCTCGTCGGGCCGCGCATCGGCCCTCACAAGCGCGGCGGCGTTCACGTAATCCGGCCCGCTGCCCGCCGGATGGGCCGGGGTGCGCCAGAAGCGGCTGACAGCGCGCAGCGCCAGCCCCCGCGCCGCCATCATCGCCAGCGCCGCCCGCAGCGTGCGCGCGGGGGAACCTGCCAAAGAGGGCAGGTTTGCGCCCAGCGCAACCAAGGCTAGCTTGCAGGCGAATCGACGGCCCTTTGCTGCATCGAAGGAAAAAGACATTGTTTTATAAGGACGATAGGCTTGCGCTGTTCATTGACGGATCAAATCTGCACGCAGCCGCCAAGGCGCTAGGCTTTGACATCGACTACAAGCTGCTTCGCCAGGAATTCGAGCGCCGCGGCAAACTGATCCGTGCCTATTACTATACCGCCGTGCTGGAAAACGAGGATTATTCGCCCATCAGGCCGCTGGTCGATTGGCTGAACTACAACGGCTACGCCATCGTCAGCAAACCGGCGCGCGAATACACCGATTCCCAAGGCCGCCGGCGGGTCAAGGGCAACATGGACATCGAGCTTGCGGTGAATGCCATGGAACTGGCCCCCCGGCTCGATCATGCGGTGCTGTTCTCGGGGGACGGGGATTTTCGCCCCCTGGTCGATGCGCTGCAGCGGCAGGGCGTGCGCGTATCGGTCGTCTCGACGCTGCGCAGCCAGCCGCCCATGATCGCGGACGAGCTGCGCCGGCAGGCCGACAACTTCATCGAACTGGACGCGCTGCGCGAGATCATCGGCCGCCCCCCGCGCGAGCCACGCGACATGCTGGACGGGACGAATGCCGAGACGCGGCCTTAACCTTGCGTTAAAGATTGCGGCATCCATTCGGTCGCGAGTGGGTTATGCCGCCACGGAAACCCACAGGGACGAACCATGATGAACCCCAGCGATGACGACGAAGGGTCGGCTTTGGGGCAGGTGATGCATCTGGCCGATTTCGACAGGCGCCCGCCGGGACGTGTCGTGGCAGAGATGCGCGATTACTGGTGGTCGCTGCGCAAGGGGCGCGCCATTCCCGCACGGGCCGACATCGACCCGGCCGGCCTGCGCGGCACGCTCGATTTCGCCTTCGTGCTGGAACGCATCGCGCCGGGGGCGGCGCGCTTTCGTATCGCCGGGCGTCATCTGGCGGACCTGATGGGGATGGAGGTGCGCGGCATGCCGCTTTGCGCGGTCATGAATGCCGGCGCGCGGGGCCGCTTGTCCGATGTGCTCGAGGCGGTGTTCAAGGGGCCGCAGATCGCCGAGCTGGAAGTGATCTCGCCCTCTGCCTATGGCTGCCCGGAACTGACCGGCCGGATGCTGATCCTGCCGCTGAAATCGGATCTGGGGGATGTGACGCGCGCGCTGGGCTGTCTGGTGACCGAAGGCGTGATCGGCAGCGCGCCGCGCCGGTTCGACATCCTGGCCGACCGCGCCGCCCCGGTGATCGAGGGCGCGCGAGTGCTGGCCCCCTCGCCCTCGGCCGCGGGCTTTGCCGAACCCGCCGCACCCTGGCGCCCCGCCGCCTTCGATCCGCCCACTGCGCCGCGCGCGCCCCTGGACAACGCGGAAACCCCCGAGGAGCGCCGCGCGCGTTTTCGCGTGATCTCGAACGACTGAGGCCCTGGCGCGCGGCCCTGCCTCAGCTTGCCTGGCGCAGACCCGCGGGCGTTCCGGTGCGGCGGGCGCGCAGTTCCTCGGCGACCAGGAAGGCCAGCTCAAGCGACTGGCTGGCGTTCAGGCGCGGATCGCAGGCCGTATGATAGCGGCTCGACAGATCCTCGTCGGTCACGGCGCGCACCCCGCCGGTGCATTCGGTCACGTCCTGCCCCGTCATCTCGAAATGCACGCCGCCCGGAACGCTGCCCTCGGCGGCGTGGATCTCAAAGAACTCGCGCACCTCGCGCAGCACCGAATCGAACGGGCGCGTCTTGAAGCCCGAGGCCGACTTGATCGTGTTGCCATGCATCGGATCGCAGGACCACACGACATCCGCGCCTTCGGCGGCAACCGCCCGGATCAGGCGCGGCAGATGATCGCCCACGCTGCCCGCGCCGAAGCGGGCGATCAGCGTCAGCCGGCCCGGTTCGTTGCCCGGGTTCAGCGCGTCGATCAGCCGTTTCAGGTCGCTTTCGGAAATCGAAGGGCCGCATTTCAGCCCGATGGGGTTCTGCACGCCGCGCAGGAACTCGACATGCGCGCCGTCCGGCTGGCGGGTGCGGTCGCCGATCCACAGCATGTGGCCCGATCCGGCCACCGGCAGGCCGGTCGTCGAATCGGTCCGCGCCAGCGCCTCCTCGTATTCCAGCAGCAGCGCCTCGTGGCTGGTATAGAACTCGACCGTGCCCAGCTCGTGCGCCGTTTCCGCCGTCACGCCCGCAGCCTGCATGAAGGCCATGGCGTCGGAAATGCGCTCGGCGATGTCGCGGTAACGCGCCGCCTCGGGGCCGTCGGTGAAATCGGCGATCCAGCTCTGCACCCGGTGGATGTCGGCATAGCCGCCCGTTGAAAAGGCGCGCAGCAGGTTCAGGCTGGCCGCCGCCTGCGTATAGGCCTGCAGCATCCGCTGCGGATCGGGCATCCGCGCCGCGGGGGTGAAATCAAAGCCGTTGATGATGTCGCCGCGATAGCTGGGCAGATCGACCCCGCCTTGCGTTTCGGTGGGGGCGCTGCGCGGCTTGGCAAACTGGCCGGCGACACGGCCGACCTTGACCACCGGCATCTGCGCGCCCCAGGTCAGCACCACGGCCATCTGAAGCATTACCTTGAAGGTGTCGCGGATGGTGTCGGCGCTGAATTCGGCAAAGCTTTCCGCGCAGTCACCGCCCTGCAACAGGAACGCCCGCCCCTGCGCGACCTGCGCCAGATGCGACCTGAGCCGCCTCGCCTCGCCGGCGAATACCAGGGGCGGAAAGCGCGACAGCTGCCCCTCGACCGCACGCAGCGCGGCGGCATCGGGATAATCTGGCATCTGCACCCGCGGCCGGCTGCGCCAGCCGGCCCGGTCCCAACCCGTCGCGGCGGCAGCGGTGGGGGTCGTGCGGGTGTCCTGCGGCATGGGGCGATCCTCGTTGAACGGCCTGGCGACTATAGGCAGGCCGCCCGCCGGAATAAAGCCCGCCTCCGGCAGCACGATGCGGGACCGAACGCGGCGCTTTTCTTTCGTTGGCAAGCTGCCTAGTCTTTCCTTCAATGAAAACGACCCCGCAGGGAAGGGACCGAGGATGAGGAAACTGCTTGCCGCCACGGCGGTTGCGGCGCTGACGGGTGGTGCCGGCTGGGCCGAGGACGTCAAGATCGGCCTGTCGATGGGCTTTACCGGCCCGCTGGAATCGATGTCGCCCAACATGGCCCAGTCTGCCGAGATGGCGATCCGCGAGGTCAGCGATTCGGGCAAGCTGCTGGGCGGCAGCAAGGTTCAGGCCGTGCGCGCCGACAGCACCTGCGCGGATGCGGCCGCAGCCGTCACGGCGGTCGAGCGCCTGGTGACCGCGGAAAAGGTCAACGGGATCGTGGGCGGCATGTGTTCGGGCGAAACCATCGCCAGCCTGGAAAAGGTTGGCGTGCCGAACGGCATCGTGATGATCTCGCCCTCGGCCACCTCGCCCGCGCTGACGGATATCGACGACAAGGGGTTCTTCTTCCGCACCTCGCCCTCGGATGCCCGGCAGGGCGAGGTGATGGCCGACATCGCGGCCGAGCGGGGCGTCAAGTCGGTGGCGATCACCTATACCAATAACGACTATGGCAAGGGCCTGGCCGAATCCTTCAAGAACGCCTTCGAGAAGAAGGGCGGCAAGGTGACGATCGTTGCCGCGCATGAGGACGGCAAGGCCGACTATTCGGCCGAGGTCGGCGCCCTTTCGGCGGCGGGGGGCGATGCGCTGGCGGTCGTGGGCTATGTGGACCAGGGCGGCTCGGGCATCATGCGCGGCGTGCTGGATGCGGGGGCCTTCTCGACCTTCATCCTGCCCGACGGGATGATCGGCCAGCCGGTCGTGGACAAGTTCGGCGCGGAACTGGAAACCTCCTTCGGCCAGAACCCCTCGTCCGAGGGCGCGGGGCGCGACAGCTTCGGCGGGCTTGCCAAGGCCGCAGGCTTTGACGGCACCTCGGCCTTTACCGGCGAATCCTATGATGCCACCGCCCTCATTCTGCTGGCGATGGAGGCTGCCAAGTCCAGCGATCCCAAGGTCTACAAGGACAAGGTGATGGAGGTGGCGAACGCCCCCGGCGAAAAGATCGGACCGGGCGAACTGGCCAAGGGGCTGGAGCTGATCGCGGCGGGCCAAGACATCGACTATGACGGCGCAAGCGCCGTCGAGTTCGTCGATCCGGGCGAAAGCGCCGGCACCTATCGCGAGGTGGATTTCAAGGGCGGCACGCTGAACGTCGTCCGCATCCACTGATGCCGCCAGGCCCCGGCTGCAAGGCCGGGGCCTTTCACTGCCGGTCTTGCGCGGCAAGGCGCGGACGGGCGACATGACAGGCGGCCGGCAACGAACGACCGACCCGCCCGCACCAAAGGGAGAGAAGATGAACCGTTTTCTGATGGGTGCCGCTGCCCTCGCGCTTGGCGCAGGCGGGGCGATGGCCGCGGATGTCAAGATCGGCGTCTCGCTGGGCTTTACCGGGCCGCTGGAATCGATGGCCCCGCCGATGCTGAAGGGGGTCGAGCTGGCCGCGAAAGAGGCGACCGGCTCGGGCAAGTTCCTGAAGGGCGACAGTCTGAGCGTCGTGCAGGCCGACAACACCTGCTCGGACGCCGCCGCCTCGGTCGCCGCGGTCGAGCGGCTGGTGACCTCGGACAAGGTCAGCGGCATCGTGGGCGGGATGTGCTCGGGCGAAACCATCGCCAGCCTTGAAAAGGTGGCCGTGCCGAACGGCATGGTGATGATCGCGCCCTCGGCCACCTCGCCCGCGCTGACGACGATCGAGGACAGGGGCTTTTTCTTCCGCACCTCGCCATCGGATGCCCGCCAGGGCGAGGTGATGGCCGACATCATCCTCAGCCGCGGCATCAAGACCGTCGCTGTGACCTATACCAATAACGATTACGGCAAGGGCCTGGCCGAGTCGTTCCGCACCGCATTCGAAAAGAAGGGCGGCAAGATCACCATCGTTGCGGCCCATGATGACGGCAAGGCCGACTATTCCGCCGATGTCGGCGCGCTGGCGGCGGCGGGGGGCGAGGCGCTGGTGGTGGCCGGCTATGTCGATCAGGGCGGATCGGGCATCGTGCGCGGGTCGCTGGATGCCGGGGCCTTTGACAGCTTCGTCTTTGTCGATGGCATGATCACGCAGGCCCTCGTGGACAAGTTCGGGGCCGACCTGGAAAAATCCTTCGGCCAGATGCCTTCGTCCGAAGGGGAAAGCCATGACCGCTATCTGGCCGCCGCAAAGACGGCCGGCTTTGACGGCAGCGCCGTGTTCTCGGGCGAAGCCTATGACGCGGCGGCGCTGCTGATCATGGCGATGCAGGCGGCCGGCTCCACCGACCCGAAGCTCTACAAGGACAAGGTGATGGATATCGCCAATGCGCCCGGCGAAAAGATCATGGCCGGCGAGCTGGCCAAGGCGCTGGAGCTGATCGCGGCAGGCAAGGACATCGACTATGTCGGCGCCAGCGCCGTCGAATTCGTCGAACCGGGCGAAAGCGCCGGCACCTATCGCGAGGTTGATTTCAAGGGCGGCAAGCAGAATACCGTGGGCTTCCGCTGACCGCGCAGGCCGCCGGACCGTGCCCGGCAGGGGCAGCCATCCCTGCCGGGCACGGGGCGATACAGGAACGGGGTACGAATGATCGAGGTCCATGACCTGCACCGGCATTTCGGCGGCTTTCGCGCCGTGGACGGTGCCAGCATCACGATCCGCACCGGCTCGATCACCGGGCTGATCGGCCCGAACGGGGCGGGCAAATCGACCCTGTTCAACGTGATCGCGGGCGTTTTGCCGCCCACCTCGGGGCGCGTCATCATGGACGGCGAGGATATCACCGGCCTGCCCCCCCATGCGCTGTTTCACCGCGGGCTGCTGCGCACCTTTCAGATGGCGCACGAGTTTTCCTCGATGACGGTGCGCGAGAACCTGATGATGGTCCCCGGCGGACAGACGGGCGAGGTGCTGTGGAACAGCTGGTTCGGCCGCAAGCGCATTGCCGGCGAGGAACGCGCGCTGCGCGCCCGCGCCGATGCGGTGCTGGATTTCCTGACAATCAGCCACGTCGCCGAGGAAAAGGCCGGCAACCTGTCGGGCGGGCAGAAAAAGCTGCTGGAGCTGGGCCGCTGCATGATGGTCGATGCCAAGATCGTTTTCCTGGACGAGGTTGGCGCGGGCGTGAACCGCACGCTGCTGATGACCATTGCCGATGCAATCGTGCGGCTGAACCGCGAGCGCGGCTATACCTTTTGCGTGATCGAACATGACATGGATTTCATCGGCAAGCTGTGCGACCCGGTCATCGTGATGGCCGAGGGCAAGGTGCTGGCCGAGGGGCCGGCCGATTCGATCATGGCGAACGAGGCGGTGGTCGAGGCCTATCTGGGCCGCGGCCTCAAGAACAAGGTCATGGTCGAGGCTGCCGAGGAAACACAGTTGGGCGAGGCGCATGGCGCCCAGCCGGGCCTTGGCGACGAGGCTGGTCAGGGCGGCGACGGCCGGCCCGCCGGGGCGGCCCCCGGCCGGCGGCTGGACGGGCGGCCATGGCTGGCAGCCCAGGGCGACGATCCGGCAAGCGGGGAACAGCGCCCATGAGCCAGGCTTTTCTTTCCGCGACCGGGATGCGCGGCGGCTATGGCAAGGCCGACATCCTGAACGGCTGCGACCTGATCGTTGACCCTGGCCAGATCGCCGTGATCGTCGGCCCGAACGGCGCGGGCAAGTCCACCGCTATGAAGGCCGTCTTTGGCATGGTAAGCCTGCGCGAGGGAACCGTTCTGCTGGACGGCCAGGACATCGCGGCCCTGTCCCCCCAGGACCGGGTCCGGCGCGGAATGGGGTTTGTGCCCCAGCTTGGCAATGTCTTCCCGACCATGACGGTCGAGGAAAACCTTGAGATGGGCGCCTTCATCCGCAGTGACGATTTCCGCGCCACGCTGGAACAGGTCTATCACCTGTTCCCCGCCATCGCCGGCAAACGCCGCCAGAACGCGGGCGAATTGTCGGGGGGCCAGCGCCAGCAGGTTGCCGTGGGGCGCGCCCTGATGACGCGGCCAAAGCTGCTGATGCTGGACGAGCCGACCGCCGGGGTCAGCCCGATCGTCATGGACGAGCTGTTCGACCGTATCATCGAGATTGCCCGCACCGGCATATCCATCCTGATGGTCGAACAGAATGCCCGTCAGGCGCTGGAAATCGCCGATATCGGCTATGTTCTGGTGCAGGGCGCCAACCGCTATACCGGCACGGGGGCCGAACTGATGGCTGATGCCGAGGTGCGCCGCACCTTCCTGGGGGGCTGATCCATGACAACCGCCAGGGAGGGCGATGCCGCAGACGACATGGCGCGGGGCCTTGCCTGCAGCCCTGGGGGAAGGCTTTGATGGACATGCTGAACGCGCTGGTCGCGATCCTCAATTTCGTGGTGATCCCCGCTGCGGCTTATGGCGCGCAGCTTGCCTTGGGCGCGCTGGGGGTCACGCTGATCTATGGCATCCTGCGCTTCTCGAACTTTGCCCATGGCGACACGATGGCCTTCGGCACCGCGATCTGCATCCTGCTGACGTGGCTGCTGCAATCGCTGGGTGTCGGGCTTGGGCCGCTGCCCACGGCGCTGCTGGCCCTGCCCGCGGCGATCGCGGCCACGGCCGCGCTGGTGCTGCTGACCGACCGTTGGGTCTATCGCTATTATCGCCGGGTGCGGGCCAAACCGATCGTCGTTGTCATGGCGTCGGTCGGCGTCATGTTCGTGATGAACGGCCTGACCCGCCTGGTCATCGGGGTCGGAGAGATCCAGTTCGCCGATGGCGCGCGCTTTGTCATTTCGGTCGCCGACTTCAAGAGATGGAGCGGCCTTGCCGAAGGGCTGTCACTGCGCACCACGCAGGCGATCACCCTGGTGATCGCGGCGGCGGCGGTATGGGCGCTGTTTGTCTTTCTGAACCGGACCCGCGCCGGCAAGGCGATGCGCGCCTATGCCGACAACGAAGATCTGGCGCTTTTGTCGGGGATCGACCCGGACAGGGTCGTGCGCCTGACATGGATCATCGCAACCGCGCTGGGCGTGCTGGCAGGAACCCTTTATGGGCTGGACAAGTCCTTCAAGGCGTTCAACTATTTTCAGATCCTGCTGCCGGTCTTTGCGGCGGCCGTGGTGGGCGGCCTCGGCAACCCGCTGGGCGCGATCGCCGGCGGGTTCCTGATCGCCTTTTCCGAGGTCGCGCTGACCTATCCGTGGAAGAAGATCGCCGAATATCTGGGGTTCGAGCCTGCCGGCCTGCTGCAGATGCTGGGCACCGAATACAAGCTGGCGATCAGCTTTGTCATCCTTATCGTCGTGCTGCTGGTCCGCCCCACCGGGCTGTTCCGCGGCAAGGCCTATTGAGCGAGGGGGCCGATGTCCAATTCCCGTCAGGCGGATGCCCCGGCCGGCCCGTGGCGCGCGCCGCTGCTGTTCGGGGCGCTGGCCGCGCTGTTCATTCTTGAGGGCAGCCTGTCCAATGCGATGTTCTCGGGCTCGTGGAACAGCGCGCTGGCCATTCTGAATGTCGGTCTGATCTCGGCAATCACGGCCCTGGGCGTCAACATGACCTGGGGTTATGGCGGGCTGTTCAATGCCGGGGTCGTGGGCTTCGTGGCGCTGGGGGGGCTGGCGCCGGTGCTGGTCTCGACCCCGCCGGTCGCGGGGGCCTGGGCGGCGGGTGGGCCGCGGCTGGCGCTGGCCCTGGCGGCAGGGCTGGTCACGCTGATTCTGGCGGTCACCGCGGGGCGGCGCCTGGGCCAGATGGCCCGGCTATGGGTGCCCGCCCTGATCCTGATCGCGGGCTATGTCGTGACGCGCGCGATCTTTGATCCCGCCGTCGCCGCGATCGAGGCGAACAACCCCGCCAAGGCGGGCAATATCGGCGGACTGGGCCTGCCGGTTCTGCTCAGCTGGCCTGTGGGGATGGGCTTTGCGGCGCTGGCGGCATTGGGCGTGGGCAAGGTCGCGCTGGGGCTGCGCTCGGATTATCTGGCCATTGCGACGCTGGGGATCGGCGAGATCATCGTCACCATTCTCAAGAACGAAGGATGGCTGGCGCGCGGCGTGCTGAACATGACCGGCATCCCCCGGCCTGTTCCCTATGAACTGGGGCTGCAATCCGATCCCGATTTCGTCGCCGCGGCCGCGCGCTGGGGCATGGATGTGGCGACGGCCTCGGGGATCTATGTCAAGCTGTGCTATCTGGCCATCTTCGTGGCGATCCTGCTGACGCTGATCCTGCTGTCGGAGCTGGCGCTGCATTCGCCCTGGGGGCGGATGATGCGGGCGATCCGCGACAACGAGACGGCGGCGCGGGCGATGGGCAAGGACGTGACGCGGTGCCATCTGCAGCTGTTCGTGCTCGGCTCGGCGGTGATCGGGCTGTCGGGCGCGATGATGGTGACGATGGACGGGCTGATGGCGCCGGGCGGCTATAATCCGCTGCGGCACACCTTCCTGATCTGGGTCATGGTGATCGTCGGCGGATCGGGCAACAACTGGGGGGCGGTGCTGGGGGCGCTGCTGATCTGGTTCCTGTGGATCAAGGCCGAGGTGTGGGGGCCGGCGTTGATGGGGCTGGTTACCCTGCCGCTGCCGGAAGGGGCGCTGAGATCGCATCTGATCGAAAGCGCGCCCCAGATGCGCTTCGTCGCGATGGGGCTGGTGCTTTTGCTGGTGCTGCGCTTTGCGCCGCGCGGGCTGCTGCCCGAGCGCTGAGAAACCGGGGGCTTCGCGCCCCCGGACCCCCGCGGGATATTTGCGTGCAGAAGAATTAGAGATCGATCCGTTCGGCGTTTCCAGCGGCATAGCGCCGCAGCACCGCCGGATAGAGCCGGTGTTCCGATACCAGCACCCGTGCCGCCAGCGTCTCGGGCGTGTCACCCGCAAGCACCGGCACCCGCGCCTGGCCCAGGATCGGGCCGTCATCAAGCACCGGCGTGACTAGGTGGACCGTTGCCCCCGCCTCGGCATCGCCTGCCTCGATGGCGCGGGCATGGGTGTGAAGGCCGGGATATTTCGGCAGCAGCGAAGGGTGGATGTTCAGCAACCGCCCGGCAAAGCGGTCCACGAAAGCGGGTGTCAGGATGCGCATGAAGCCGGCAAGGCAGACGATGTCCGGCCGGGCGGCGAGCAGCGGCTGCAAAAGCGCGGCTTCGAAGGCCGCGCGATCTGTGCCGAAAGGGCGATGATCGACCGCAGCCGTGCGGATGCCCAGGGCCGCCGCGCGGCCCAGACCCGCGGCACCCGGATCGTTCGACAGCACCAGCACCGGGCGCGCCGGATGATCGCCCGTCATGCTGGCCGCCAAGGCCAGCATGTTCGACCCTCCGCCCGAAATCAGGATCGCGACGCGCCTTACCACAGTGCCCCGGCATAGCGCACGCCGGCAGCCCCGCCGACCGTGCCCAGCGGCACCACCTGCTCACTCTCTTGGCGCAGCTGTTCGGCCAGGGCCCCGGCCCGGTCCGGCGCAACCACGAGGATCATGCCGATCCCGCAGTTGAAGGTCTTGAGCATCTCGCCTTCGGGCACGCGCCCTTCCTCGGCCAGCCACCGGAACACCGGCGGGGCCTGCCAGCTGTCCAGATCCACCTCGGCGCCCATGCCTTCGGGCAGGACGCGCGGCAGGTTCTCGGTGATGCCGCCGCCGGTGATATGGGCGGCAGCATGCACGCCCCCTGCCCGGATCGCCGCCAGCACCGGCCTGACGTAAAGCCGCGTCGGCGCCAGCAGGCCCTGCCCCAGCGTTCCCTTGCCAAAGGGCGATGGCGCGTCCCAGGCCAGCCCTGTGCGTTCGACGATGCGGCGGACCAGCGAATAGCCGTTGGAATGAACCCCGTCCGAGCCAAGGCCCAGCAGCACGTCGCCCTCGGCCACGTCCTGCGGCAGGTGGCACCCGCGTTCCATCGCGCCCACGGCAAAGCCGGCCAGGTCGAAATCGCCCGCTTGATACATGCCCGGCATCTCGGCCGTCTCGCCCCCGATCAGCGCGCAGCCCGATCGCCGGCAACCCTCGGCAATGCCTTCGACCACTTGCGCGGCCTGTTCCACGGCCAGCTTGCCGGTGGCGAAGTAATCCAGGAAGAACAGCGGCTCGGCCCCCTGGCAGACAAGGTCGTTGACGCACATCGCCACGAGGTCGATGCCGACGCCGTCCACCCGCCCGGTGTCGATGGCGATGCGCAGCTTGGTGCCCACCCCGTCGGTCGCCGCCACCAGCACCGGATCGGCATAGCCGGCCGCGCGCGGGTCAAACAGCGCGCCAAAGCCGCCAAGCCCCGACATCACGCCCGGACGATCGGTCGCCCTGGCGGCCGGTTTGATCCGGTCCACCAGCGCATTGCCCGCATCGATGTCCACGCCAGCGTCGGCATAGCTTAGGGCGGTCTTGTCGGTCATGGCGGCTCTCCGGCTAGGGCTGGTCCCAGATAGCGCAAGGGGGCCCGGCAGGCAACGCGCCGACTTGTGCCGCCCCGCCCGCCCGGCTCTGCGCCCGCTTGACCCCGGCGCGGCGGATGACTAGGCGAAAGGGGCGGGGCTGTAGCTCAATGGTCAGAGCAGGGCGCTCATAACGCCTTGGTTGGGGGTTCAAGTCCCTCCGGCCCTACCACGATCAGCGCGGCCGGTGCGCAAGATAGTGCCGCACCGCGCCGATGACGTGCCGAAAGCGATCGCCGCCCAGGTGCTTGCCGCCATACCAGCGGGTGACGATGATCAGGTGATCGTCCAGCCCCTCGGTTTCCATCATGCGCAGGATGATCGCCCCTGCCCCGGCTTCGCCGTCATCGGCCTTTGTCCCCGCCCCGCCCAGGCGGGCAGCCCAGCTGTTGTGGGTTGCCCTGGCAAAGCGGCGCTGGGTTTTCAGCTCGGCCAGCGCCGCATCAACGGCGGCGCGGCCCAAGGCCGGTCCGCCGGACACGGCATAGACCGATCCGCGATCGGCGATGATGCGGTCAAAGACGGTCAGCGCCACGCCGCACGCATCATCACCGCGGCCGCAGGAACGCGCAGGGCGCGCGCCGCGGCCAGCCGCTGGGGCGTGAAATGCCCCGCCGCGTCCAGCAGGTTCACCGTGCCCAGCACCTCGCCTGCCACCACCACGGGCATGTTCAGCGCCGCGCCGCAACCCAGGCGGGCGATGGTTTCATGATCAAACAGCATCGCCGCAACCTCGTCCGGGGTGTTGGCGACCCAATCCCTGCGCTGATGAATGACATGGCCGGTCCATGCATTGTCCGGCAGCGGCTTTTCCCCGCCGACCGGATAAACCTCGGGGGCGTTGGTCCAGATGCGGCGGCTGAGGCCTGTTGCCGCATCGAATCGCATGATGGTGAACAGCCGCGCGCCCACGCGGGCCTGAACCAGCGCCTCGAAGGCAGGCAGCGCGGCGGCAGGATCGGCGGATGCCAGCGCGATTGCCAGATCGTCCATCAGAACAGCCCCTCGACATTGCCGGCCGCATCAAGGCGGATGCGGTTGGCCGCCGGCTCGCGCGGCAGGCCCGGCATGGTCATGATGTCGCCGCAGATGGCCACGACAAAGCCCGCCCCCGCCGCCAGGCGCACCTCGCGCACGGGCAAGGCAAAGCCTTCGGGTGCGCCCAGTGCCGCGGGATCGGCCGAAAAGCTGTAGGGCGTCTTGGCCATGCAGACCGGCAGATGCCCGTGATCGGCCTGCCATTCGGCAAGCTGCTGGCGGACGGCGGGCGATGCCTCGACATGGCCGGCGCGATAGATGCGGGTGGCGATGGTCACGATCTTGTCCCACAGCGTCATCGAATCAGGATAGAGCAGGCGGAAATCGGACGGCTGGCCGGCCAGGCGCACAACCTCGCGCGCCAGATCCTCGGCGCCTGCGCCGCCCATCGCCCAGTGGCGGCACTGAATGGCACGCACCCCCTCGGCCGCGGCGGCCTCGGTCAGGGCGTCGATTTCCGCCTCGGTATCGGTGGCGAAGTGGTTGACCGCCACCACCAGCGGCAGGCCGAAGCCGCGCAGGTTCTGGATATGCCGCGTCAGGTTGATGGCGCCGCGGCGCACGGCGTCCACATCCTCGGCCGCAAGGTCGGCCTTGGCAACGCCGCCGTTCATCTTGAGCGCGCGGACGGTGGCGACCAACACCACCGCTTCCGGGGCCAACCCTGCCTTGCGGCACTTGATGTCCAGAAACTTTTCGGCCCCCAGATCGGCGCCGAAGCCGGCCTCGGTCACCACATAGTCCGACAGGCGCAGCGCCGTGCGCGTGGCGATCACCGAATTGCAGCCATGGGCGATATTGGCGAAAGGCCCGCCATGGACCAGCGCGGGATTGTTTTCCAGCGTCTGCACCAGGTTGGGTTGCAGCGCATCGCGCAGCAGGACGGTCATGGCGCCGTCGGCATGCAGGTCGCGGGCGGTGACCGGCCGCCCGGCACGGCTGCGCGCAACGACGATCCGGCGCAGCCGGTCCTGCAGGTCGGCCAGGTCGCCCGCAAGGCACAGGATCGCCATCACCTCGGACGCGACGGTGATGTCAAAGCCGCTTTCCCGCGGCACCCCGTTCGCCGGCCCGCCCAGGCCCAGCACCACGTCGCGCAAGGCCCGGTCGTTCATGTCCATCACCCGCCGCCAGGTGATGCGGCGCGGATCGATGTCCAGCGCGTTGCCCCAGTGGATGTGGTTGTCGATCATCGCCGCCAGCAGGTTATGGGCGCTGGTGACGGCATGAAAATCGCCGGTGAAGTGAAGGTTCATGTCCTCCATCGGCACCACCTGCGCCCGCCCTCCGCCCGCGGCACCGCCCTTCATGCCGAAATTGGGGCCAAGGCTCGCCTCGCGGATGCAGATGGTGGCACGCTGGCCGATGCGGTTCAGCGCGTCCCCAAGGCCGACGGTGGTGGTCGTCTTGCCCTCGCCCGCCGGAGTGGGGTTGATCGCGGTGACAAGGACCAGCCTGCCCATCGGCCGCCCCCCCAGCCCGGCGATGACCTCGGGCGAAATCTTGGCCTTGTCATGGCCATAGGGAAGGATGCCCTCTGCCCCGATCCCCAGTCTGGCGGCGATCTCGGCGATGGGCCGCTTGGCGGCCGCGCGGGCGATCTCGATGTCGGTCAGCATGATGGTCCCCGTTGGTCGCGCCCCGTCCTTATAGCCTGCGGGCCGCGCCGAAAAGGCAGGCACCGCCGCTGCGATGATCCTGCCCGGCATCCGGGCGCCCGTCCCGATGCGCAGGGCCCTGGGGCGCCGCGGAGGGATCACGCGTGATCGCCCCCATCGGGGCGCAATATCCTCAGCGCCGCCCCGTCGGGCCAGGAAAACCTGATGCGCGAGCGGTTGCGGACCGATCGTGCGGCCGACAGGGCCAGCCGTTCGGGTCTGTCGCGCCGCCCGTCCACAAGGCGATACCATTCGCCCCCCAGCGGGCGGATGCCCCTGGTCCGTTGCAGCCTGCGATGGGCAAGCTGTTCGGCCGCATAGGCATGGGGCATCCGGATCACGGCGGAAACCGTCACCGGACCGCGGACCGCGGCGATCTCGCTGGCCCGCGTCTCGACCCGCCGGGCGGTATAGCCGACCTTGAAGACCGAAGGGTCGGCCTCAAGGCGCATCACGTAAAGCGCGGGACGGTTCCGGGGCTTGTGAAGCCAGCGGACCCGGCCCGTCTGCAATGCGGGTGCCGAGGACGTGGCGGCGTCCCTTGCCATGCCGCCGACGATCGGCGCAGCAAGGATCAGAAGAATGGCGGAAAGGTGGTCCATGACAGGAAATCTTGGGGCGCGGTGTCGTTCGGGCCACCATGTCATGGGCCGGACTCCGCGCTAAGCGGAAACCGGCGCTGCCGCAATCCCCCCCGCGCGGCGCGGGATGCAACCGCCCTCTGGCGGTGCCCCCGGATGTCCCTGGACCAGCCCTGTGGCGCGCGTTCCCCAAGGCGAGCGCACAAGGCCGCGCCGGATTGCCCGGCGGCCACGGGGTTTCCCCTGGATCGAGGGGAAACCCTGCGGCCGCCAGAGGCAGGGCATGGGTCAGGACGGCGCTTGCCGTCCCGGCCCTGTCAGCTGCAGCCCGAGGTGCCGCCGCAGGTGTTGCACTTCATGCAGGTGCCGTTGCGCACCAGCGTGTAGTTGCCGCATTCGCCGCAGGGGTCGCCCTCGTAACCCTGCATCCGGGCCTTGGCGCGCGGGTCCAGCGCGACCGCCACCCCGACCTCATAGCTCGCCTGCGTCTCGGCCAGGCTGGACGACACCGCCACCGTCGAGACGCCCCCCTGCAGCACCATCAGCTCCTGCGGCAGGCGCTTGCGCAGATAGCCGGTCGAACTGATCTGGCGAAGCAGCTCGACAGACTTGGACGCAACCCCCTCGGAGGCCGAGGCCAGTTCGGGCCGGCCCTCGGCCTCGCCGCCGCCCAGGCTGTCAAAGCTGGCGCCGTTCGGCTTGACATGCGCAAGGTCGGTCCGGTCCAGATAGCTGACCGCCAGTTCCCGGAAGATATAGTCCAGGATCGAGGTCGCGTTCTTGATGCTGTCGTTGCCCTGCACCATGCCCGCAGGTTCGAAGCGGGTGAAGGTGAAGGCGTCCACGAACTCCTCCAGCGGGACGCCGTATTGCAGGCCGACCGACACCGCGATGGCGAAGTTGTTCATCATCGCGCGGAAGCCGGCACCTTCCTTGTGCATGTCGATGAAGATCTCGCCCAGCTTGCCATCGTCATATTCGCCGGTGCGCAGATAGACCTTGTGGCCGCCCACGATCGCCTTCTGGGTATAGCCCTTGCGCCGCGCGGGCAGCTTTTCGCGGTTCGACCGGACGGCCTCCTTGACGATGATCCGCTCGACGATCTTCTCGGCGATGACGGCCGCCTTTTCCTGCGCGCTGCCCGATTCCAGCACCTCGGCGGCCTCGTCGTCATCGGCAACCAGCGCCGATGCCAGCGGCTGCGACAGCTTGGAGCCGTCGCGGTAAAGGGCATTGGCCTTGATCCCGAGGCTCCAGGACAGCTCATAGGCCGCCAGCGCATCCTCGATCGTGGCCGTGTTCGGCATGTTGATCGTCTTGGAGATCGCGCCCGAGATGAAGCTTTGCGCCGCCGCCATCATGCGGATGTGGCTGTCCACCGACAGATAGCGCGTGCCCTTCTTGCCGCAGGCATTGGCGCAGTCAAAGACGCTGTAATGTTCCGCCTTCAGGAAGGGCGCGCCTTCCAGCGTCATCGTGCCGCAGACATGGTCGTTGGCCGCATCGATCTGCGCCCTGGTGAACCCAAGATGCCGCAGCAGGTCGAAGGACGGATCGGCCAGCTTGTCGGCCGGGATGCCCAGTGCGCCCTTGCAGAACGCCTCGCCCAGCGTCCACTGGTTGAAGACGAAGCGGATGTCGAAGGCGCTGGCGAGGGCCGCGTCCAGCTTTTCCAGCTCGCGCGGGCCGAAGCCGTGCCCGACCAGCGCGGCATGGTTGATGCCGGGGCAGTTGCCGAGGCTGGCATGACCGACCGCATAGGCGACGATCTCCTCGATCTGGGCCGAAGGATAGCCCAGCGTTTCCAGCGCGGCAGGAACCGACTGGTTGATGATCTTGAAATAGCCGCCACCCGCCAGCTTCTTGAACTTGACCAGGGCGAAATCCGGCTCGATCCCGGTGGTGTCGCAGTCCATGACCAGGCCGATCGTGCCGGTCGGCGCGATCACCGTGGTCTGGGCGTTGCGGAAGCCATGCTCCTCGCCCAGGCTCAGCGCCTCGTCCCAGGCGGCCTGCGCCATGGCGGCCAGCCGCGGATCGGGGCAGTTCTCCACGTCCAGTTCGACCGGATTGACGTTCACGCCCTCATAGCTGCCGGTTCCCCAGGCGGCGGCGCGGTGGTTGCGGATCACCCGCAGCATCGCGTCGGCGTTGCGGGCATAGCCGGGGAACGGCCCCAGCTCGCCCGCCATCTCGGCCGAGGTCGCATAGGCGACGCCGGTCATCAGCGCGGTCAGCGCCCCGCACAGCGCCCGGCCCTTGTCGCTGTCATAGCCAAGGCCGAGATTCATCAGCAGCCCGCCGATATTGGCATAGCCGAGCCCGAGGGTGCGGAAATCATAGCTGCGCTGCGCGATCTCCCTGGACGGGAACTGCGCCATCAGCACGCTGATTTCCAGCGTCAGCGTCCACAGGCGCGTGGCGTGAACATAGCCGTCCGCATCGAACTTGCCGTCCTGCAGGAAGGTCAGCAGGTTCATGGACGCCAGGTTGCAGGCGGTGTCATCCAGGAACATGTATTCCGAACAGGGGTTCGACCCCCGGATCGGCCCGTCCGCCGGGCAGGTGTGCCAGGCGTTGACGGTGTCGTGGAACTGGATGCCCGGATCGGCGCAGGCCCAGGCGGCATGGCCGACCTGTTCCCACAGATCGCGCGCCTTGATGGTGCGGGCGACCTTGCCATCGGTGCGGCGGATCAGCGCCCAGTCGGCATCCTCGCGCACCGCCCTGAGGAAGGCGTCGGTGACACGGACCGAGTTGTTCGAGTTCTGGCCCGAGACGCTGGCATAAGCCTCGCTGTCCCAGTCGGTGTCGTAGGTCGGAAACTCGATGGAATCAAAGCCTTGCCGCGCGTATTGCAGAACCCGGTTGATGTAGGTTTCCGGGATCATCGCCTTTTTCGCCGACCGGATGGCGGCCTTCAGCGCCGTGTTCTGCGCCGGATCGGTCGCGCCCTCGGCGCTGCCGTCCCACTGGCGGATCGCGGCAAAGATCTCGTTCAGCTTGGCTTCGTGCTGTTTCGAGCCGGCGACGAGGCTGGCGACCTTCTGTTCCTCGATCACCTTCCAGTTGATGAAGGCCTCGATGTCGGGGTGATCCATGTCGCAGATCACCATCTTGGCCGCGCGGCGCGTGGTGCCGCCCGACTTGATCGCGCCCGCCGCGCGGTCGCCGATCTTGAGGAACCCCATCAGCCCCGAGGACTTGCCGCCGCCCGACAGCTTTTCGCCCTCGCCCCGCAGCGAGGAGAAGTTGGTGCCCGTGCCGCTGCCGTATTTGAACAGCCGCGCCTCGCGCACCCACAGGTCCATGATGCCGCCCTCATTCACCAGATCGTCGGCGACGGACTGGATGAAGCAGGCATGAGGCTGGGGGTGTTCATAGGCGCTGTCGGACTTGACCAGCTCGCCGGTGCGGTAATCGACATAGAAATGGCCCTGCGAAGGACCGTCGATACCATAGGCCCAGTGCAGCCCGGTGTTGAACCACTGCGGGCTGTTGGGCGCCGCCATCTGCCGGGCCAGCATGTGGCGCATTTCGTCATAATAGGCGCGGGCATCATCCTCGGCGGTGAAATAGCCGCCCTTCCAGCCCCAATAGGTCCAGGCCCCGGCCAAGCGGTCGAACACCTGACGCGCCGAGGTTTCGCCGACAAAACGATCGGCTTCGGGCAGGGCCGCCAGCGCCGCCTCGTCGGGGACCGAGCGCCACAGGAACTCGGGCACGCCCTTTTCGCGCACGCGCTTCAGCGCGGCGGGAACGCCGGCCTTGCGGAAATATTTCTGGGCGATCACGTCGGATGCGACCTGGCTCCACCCTTCGGGGACTTCGACGGCCTCGTTGCGGAACACCACGGTGCCATCGGGATTGCGGATTTCCGAGGTGGTGGTGCGGAATACGACGCCGCCGTAAGCGCCGCCTTCGTTGCTGGTGAACCGCCGTTCGATCTTCATCCGTCCCGTTCCTCTCGTCTGTCGCTGTCCGGCCCGCTGCTGCGCATGGCGCCGCCCGGCCCGGCCTGCGGGGCTGCGGGCCGGCATCCCGCAAGGGATCGCCGGGTGCGTAAGGCTGTCTGCTCGTCTCGTGCTGCGTCCACAACATCTGGTGCTGTATCGGCGCAGTGCACACTATCTGAAGCGAGCGGGCGGACGGTTCAAGGACAATATTTGGGGGCGAACATCGAAAAGCCGATTGACAGAAGCTGCGCGTCGCGCCCCCGGACGGCGCCGACTCGAGGCCATGCCGGGCCGTCCCGATACGGGGCAAATCCGGGTGGATGCGGGATTATGACACCGCTTCGCAGCCTTAGCGGCGCGCGTCCCTGACCGTCCCGGATCTGTCCACATGCTTATCCCGGCTGCCCGGCAGGCCCGGCCGGAAATCCTGCCCTTGCAAAAAAGTCACGCTCGGTGACAACGGCATCGAGCGGCTGGTCCGTCGGCTCGACAGGCAGGGCGGGCAGCTGCTGGGCCGCCCAGGCCAGGCCGATCGCCACCGTGGGGCGGGCCGCACGCAGCAATTGAAGGGTCCGGTCGTAATACCCGCCCCCATAGCCCAGCCGGTTCAGCGCCGAATCAAACCCGACCAGCGGCACGATCAGCACCTCGGGGATGATCTGGGGCATCGAATCATCGGGATGGGCGGTGCCGAACGCGCCGGGGACCAGCGCCTCTCCCTGCCAGCGCCTGAACAGCAGCGGCACGGCCCGGCCAGTCACCACGGGCAGGCATACCGGGCCGTCATGCGCGGCCATCGCGGGGCGGGGATCGGCCTCGCCCCGCATCGGCCAGTAACCGGCCAGCGCCTTGCCCGCCCAGGGCGCGAGGGCTGCGCGCAGATTGGCGCTCAGCGCCGCTCCGTCGCCCTGCGCGGCCCGCGCGGCCAGCGCCCGCGCCCGCAGCGCGCCCTTGTCTAAAGCAGGATCCATGTCGCCAGCCCCAGGAATGCCAGAAATCCGATCACGTCGGTCAACGTGGTCACAAAGGTGCCTGCCGCCAGGGCCGGATCAAGATTCAGCCTTTCCAGCGTCAGGGGCACCAGCACCCCGCCCAGCGCGGCCACGATCAGGTTGATGACCAGCGCCGCCGCCAGCACCAGCCCCAGCATGGGCGAGCCATAGGCCAGATATCCCGCCATCCCCATCAGGGCTGCAAAGATCAGCCCGTTGATCAGGCCGACGATGGTTTCCCGCCGCACGACGCGCGCCGCGTTCGAGCTGGTCAGATCCTTGGTCGCCAGCGCCCGCACCGCGACCGCCAGCGACTGCGTGCCCGCATTGCCCCCCATCGAGGCGACGATCGGCATCAGCGCCGCCAGCGCCACGATCGCCTCGATCGTCCCTGAAAAGCGCGAGATGACAAAGGCCGACAGATTGGCCGTGATCAGGTTGACCAGCAGCCAGGGCGCGCGCTGGCGCACGGTTTCAACCACCCCGTCCGACAGCGAGGATTCCTCGCCCACCCCGGCGAGCTTGAGGAACTCCTCCTCGTGTTCCTCGTCCAGAACGGCCATGGCGTCGTCGATGGTGATGACGCCCACCAGCCGCTCGTCCGCGTCCACCACGGGGGCCGAGATCAGGTGATACTGGTTGAAGGCATAGGCGACCTCGCCTTCTTCCTGCAGCACGTCGATGGTGCGAAAGCTGTCCTCGGTGATGTCGCGCAGATGGGTTGCCCGCTGCGCCGACAGCAGCCGGCCCAGCGTGACATAGCCGACCGGGTGGCGGCGCGGATCGACGAGGATGACGTGATAGAACTGGTCGGGCAGCCATTCGGCCCGGCGCAGAAAGTCGATCGCCTCGCCGACCGTCCAGTGTTCGGGGGCGGTCACCACCTCGGACTGCATCAGGCGGCCGGCCGAATATTCGGGATAGGTCAGCGATTGCTCGACCGCGACGCGGTCCTCGGCGTCAAGGGCGGACAGGATCTCCTCGCGCTCGGGCGCGTCCAGATCCTCGACCAGGTCCACCACGTCGTCGGTGTCCATCTCGCGCACGGCGTCGGCGACGACCTTGCGGGGCAGCTGCTCGATGACCGCCTCGCGGATCGAATCGTCGATCTCGGTCAGGATCTCGGCATCGATCTCGCCCGAGTAAAGGCGCAGCAGCCGCGCCCGCCGCTGCGGGTTCAACTGCTCGATGAGGTCGGCGATGTCGGCGCCGTGCACCGGCTCGAGCAGGGCGTTCAGGACCGCGCCGTCGCCTGCGTCGATCGCTGCCTCGATGTCGGCCACCAGCGCGCGGGCGGGGACGAAATCGCCGTCTTCGTCGTCGGAATCGCGCAGGTGGGTTTCGGTCATGGCGGCACTCGGCTTGGGCAAGGGGGCAAACGCGGCGCGACCATAGGCGCGCGGGGCCTGCGGGGCAACGCCGCGCGGCCGCCCTCAGCCGGCCAGGATCGCCAGCGCCGCGGCGTGCAGCTCGGCGCTGGCCGCGGCGATCACGCAGCCGCCGCCATGCGCAGGATTGCCCTGCCAGTCGGTGACGATCCCGCCGGCTGCCTGCACCACCGCGATGGGCGCCACGATGTCATAGGGCTGCAAGCCCGCCTCGATCACCAGATCGACCTGCCCCAGCGCCAGCAGCCCGTAGGCGTAGCAGTCAAGCCCATAGCGCGTCAGGCGGACGCGGCCGGCCACGCGCCGGAAGGCGGCCGCCTGGTCGGGGGTGCCGATCTCGGGGAAAGTCGTCATCAGCGTCGCGCGGTCAAGCTCCACCCCGCGGCGCACGCCCAGCGGCCGCTCGCCCTGCGGCGCAGACAGGCGCGCGGCGCCCAGGCCCCCTTCCCACCGCTCGCCGGTCCAGGGCTGGTCGATGATGCCATGGATCGGCCCCTCGGCATCGGCCAGACCGATCAGCACCCCCCAGCTTGGCGCGCCGCACAGATAGGCGCGGGTGCCGTCGATCGGGTCCAGCACCCAGGTCAGGCCGCTGCTGCCCGGCACGGTGCCGTATTCCTCGCCCACGATGGCATCGTCCGGGCGGCGGGCGGCCAGAATGGCGCGCATCGCCCGCTCGCAGGCGCGGTCGGCCTCGGTCACCGGATCAAAACCGGCAGCAAGCTTGTTGTCGGGCGACAGCGCATCGCTGCGAAAGTGGCGCAGCGTCTCGATGCGCGCCGCATCGGCCATCGCGGCCGCCGTGGCGCGCAGCTCGGCGACAAGACGGGGGTCGAGAGGCGGTCGGGGGTCCGTCATCGGCAGGGCCTCGCGCTGGCAGGGGCATCAGCACGGCTTTACAGCCCCCGCCGCCCGGCCGCCAGCCGACAAGCAGGGGCAAGACCCCCGCCCCTGCCCCTGTCAGGCCGCCTGCGACAGCACCCGCGCCAGTTCGAAGATCTGCCGGCGCTGCGCCTCGGGGATGGCATAATAGGCCCGGACAAGCTGCAGCGCCTCCTTGTCGGCCAGAACGCCGCGCTCTGCCTCAAGCGCCGAGGCATCAGCCAGCCCCTCGAAGAAGAAGGCGACGGGAACATCCAGGGCACGGGCGATGTCCCACAGGCGCGATGCCGACACCCGGTTCATGCCGGTTTCATATTTCTGGATCTGCTGGAACTTGATCCCCACCGCCTCGCCCAGCTGCTGCTGGGTCATGCCGACCGTCCAGCGACGATGGCGGATGCGCTGCCCGACATGCTCGTCAACAATGTGCTTCATCGGAAACCTCGTGCAATCTGGACGGGCAGTAGCCTTCCCCGGCGCAATCAGCGAGAACTATTGCGTGCCAAGGGCTTGGCTCTGTCTAAAAAGACAGGCCCGGCCGCGGGTTTCGCCCCCCGCAGGCTGCGCATGCACCAGAAAGGAGTGTTCATGGATCGAATCATCCGCATCCCGCAGGCCGGCGCCCCGCCCGAACTGGCCTCGCAGCCCTGCCCCGCGCCGGGCGAGGGAGAGCTGCGCGTGCGCCTGCATGCAGCGGCCCTGAACTTTGCCGACCTGCTGATGGTCGATGGCAGGTACCAGGACACCCCGCCCTATCCCTTCGTGGCAGGGATCGAAGGGGCGGGCGTCGTCGAGGCCGCCGGACCCGGCGCCACCCTTGCCCCCGGCACCCGCGTGGCGGTCAGCGGGCAGGGCACTTTGGCCGACCGGGGGGTCTTCGCGCAGGACGCCTGCGTGCCGATCCCGGACCGCATGCCGATGGAGGCGGCGGCCGGCTTTCTGGTGGCCTATGGGACCAGCCATCTGGCCCTGACCGGGCCGGGCGCGCTGGCGGCCGGGCAGACGCTTGCGGTGCTGGGCGCGGGCGGCGGGGTCGGCCTGACCGCGGTCGAGATCGGCGCGGCCCTGGGCGCGCGGGTGATCGCCGTGGCCCGCGGCGCGGGCAAGCTGGCGGCGGCGCGGCGCGCAGGCGCGGCCGAGCTGATCGACAGCGCCGAGACCGCCGACCTGAGGGCGGCGCTGCGGGCCATGGGGGGGGTCGATGTCCTGTATGATGCGCTTGGCGATGCGCCGGCCGAGGCGGCCTTCGGCGCGCTGCGCCACGGCGGGCGGCACCTGCTGATCGGCTTTGCGGCCGGAAAGCCGCCTGCCCTGCCGCTCAACCACGCGCTGGTCAAGAACATCGCGATCCACGGGTTCTACTGGGGCGGCTATCGCACGCTCGCGCCCGAGCGCCTGCGCGCCAGCCTCGACGCGCTGCTGACCTTGCAAGAGGCAGGGCGGCTGCGCCCCGCGCCCCCCACCGTCCTGCCGCTGGAGGACGCCGCGCAGGCCTATGATCTGCTGCGCGGGCGCGGGGTCGTGGGCAAGGTCGTGCTGTCGATCGCCCCCGAGCCGGCCGGGCCGGCACCAGCCCCCGCGCGGGGATGAAGGCGGCGCCCCTTGCCGCGCCCGGCCTGATCGGCGGGGCGGGCAGGATGGCGCATGCGCCCCGGTAAAGGGGGGCGCCGCCCGCTGCGCGGCAAGGCGGAAACGCTGCGCCCGGCTGCTTGAAAAACATCAGGTCATTGCCGATATTCCCCCCGTGGACCGGCACGTCGGCCGGCCCTTGCAGAGGAATTGACATGGCTGACTTCAACACGCTCCGCCGCCCGGCTACGACGTCGGGACGTGCAGCGGCCTATGATGAGGGCCTGCGGGCCTATATGAACAAGGTCTATGGGATGATGGCCGGCGGCATGGCCGTCAGCGCCGTCATCGCCTGGGGCTTTGCCGAGATGGCCGGCGGCCCCGGCCAGTGGACCGATTTCGGCCGCATGATCTACATGTCGCCGGTGCGCTGGGTCATCATGTTCCTGCCGCTGCTGATGGTGATGGGTTTCGGCGCGGCGCTGAACCGGCTTTCGGTGCAGGGCGCGACGGCGGTGTTCTATGCCTTCGCCGCGGCGATGGGCGCCTCGCTCAGCTCGATCTTCCTGCGCTATACCGATGCCTCGATCTTCACCACCTTTCTTGCCACGGCGGGCGGCTTCGCGGGGCTGTCGCTCTATGGCTATACCACGCGGCGCGACCTGTCGGGTGTGGGCCGCTTCCTGGTGATGGGGCTGATCGGCCTGATGATCGCGATGCTGGTCAACCTGTTCGTGCAATCGAACGCGGTTGCCTTTGCGGTGTCGGTGATCGGGGTGCTGATCTTTGCCGGCCTGACCGCCTATGACACGCAGCGTATCAAGAACACCTATCTGGAACTGGCCGGTTCGGGTGACGACTTCCTCGGCAAGTCGGCCATCATGGGCGCGCTGACGCTGTATCTCGACTTCCTGAACCTCTTCACCTTCCTGCTGAGCTTCATGGGCCAGCGCGAAAACTGATCGGGTTTCACCACTGCGGTGCCTTGGGGCCGGCCGTTGCGCCGGCCCTTTGCGTTGGGACATGTCCCGCTTGCGTGCCGCCGCCATTTCGCGCAATCAGGGGCCAGCGCGGCCCCGTAGCTCAACTGGATAGAGCAGGGACCTTCTAAGTCCAAGGTTGAGGGTTCGATTCCTTCCGGGGTCGCCAGCGCGCCGCGCCGGCCTGCGGCCAGCACGGGCCATAGCGGGCGCCATCACAACGGGGCCAAGATGCCCCGGTATGCTGCCGGTCAGGCCAAGCAGAATGTTCCGCGCTGCCTCAGGCCTGGGCAAGAGGCAGCGTCATGAACACGCTCATCGGGTCGGGGCGATAATCGCCGAAGGGCTCGCAGGGCACGAAGCCCGCAGCGGCATAAAGCATGCGGGCAGGGGCAAAGCTGTCCTGCGCGCCGGTTTCCAGCGACAGGCGGGTCATGCCCTGCGCACGCGCCGCGGCGATCAGGTGATCGACCATGCGGCGGCCAAGGCCCCTGCCCCGTTCGTCGTTCAGGACATGCATGGACTTGATCTCGCCCTCATGCGCGCCGATCCGCTTGATCGCGCCCATCCCGATGGCAAGCCCGTCCTGCCGCATGACATGAAACTCGATCCCCTCGGCGGCCAGCGCGGCGCGGTCCATCATGTGGATGGATTCAGGGGGGGTATCCGCATGGCAAAAGGCGCTGTGGCGATCAAACAGCCGGTCGAGATCATCCTGGTCGGGCCGTTCCGGCGCGATCGTGATGGCCATCGGCATCGGCGGCTCTAATGTGTCCATGGCGCACGCCGATCGGGCGAGAAATTCTCGCCATAGCCGCGGGGGCGCACATTGGGCGCGCGCCGGTGCGGCTCGGTCACGACATAGTCGAGGCCCTGCGCCTTGGCATAGGTCTCGGCCTCGGCCCGCGTGTCGAAATGCAGGCTGACCTGGGCCTGGGTATCGGCGCTTGAGGTCCAGCCCATCAGCGGATCGATGCCGCGCGGCTCGTCATGCGGAAACACCATCACCCAGCCCTTGGTGCGGGCGGTGCCGGACTGCATCGCATTGCGGGACGGCTGATAGATACGGACCGGCATGGCTTCCCCCTGGACGACGGACGGTGATCGGTTTGTGCCGCAGACGGGCGCGGCAATCAAGGCGCCGCGGCATGTCGGCGGGGCCAGGCAGCCCGGCAAGCTGTTGGGGCAATGACAGCGCCGCATGGCGCATCGGCCCGACAGATGCGCCATGCGGCGGGAACAGCCTGCCCGGACAGGCGTTCACTTGCTGTCGCAAACAGGAGAATGCCCATGTCCCGCGCCCTCGCTCGTACACTCGCCCCGGCTGCTCCGGGGATGATCGGCGCCCTGATGCTGGGCGCGGCGCTCGCGCTTATCCCGCTGCTGGGCCATGCGCAATCACCGGCCGGCGGCACCGCGCAGCATGCGGCGGCCGCGATCCGTGATGCAGCCGGCAAGGATGCGGGCACCGCCACTGTCGCGGCGACGCCTTCGGGGGCGCTGCATGTCATGGTGGATCTGGCCGGACTGCCCCCCGGCCCCCACGCCGTTCACATCCATGAGACGGGCCAATGCGATGCCCCCGATTTCAAGACCGCGGGGGGCCATCTGGCCGGCGGCAAGCAGCACGGGGCGCTGTCGGCGGAGGGGATGCATACCGGCGATCTGCCCAACATCGAAATCGACGCCGATGGCAAGGCAAAGGCCGAGTTCTTCATCCCCGCGACCCAGCTTGCCGCGGTGACGGACGCAGACGGGGCTGCCTTTGTCGTGCATGGCGGGGCCGACGATTACGTCTCGCAGCCTGCGGGCAAGGCCGGCGACCGGATCGCCTGCGGGGTCTTCCAGCCCGCCGGCTGACGCATCAGGGGGCGGCCGTCCAAGGCAGGCGGCTGCCCCCGCCTTGCAATCACCCGCCGGGCACCCCACCCTTTGCTGTTCCCGCGCGCAGGTTTCCGATGGCCCACAACAATACCAACGCCCCCATGCCGCTGATGGCGGAAACGATCCGCCGCCCCAAGCTGGAAGGGGGGCGGCGTTTCGTCATGCAAAGCGAATTCCGGCCCGCAGGCGATCAGCCGACCGCCATCGCCGACCTGTCGCAAGGCGTGCGGGCGGGCGAGAGGGACCAGGTGCTGTTGGGCGCCACAGGCACCGGCAAGACCTACACCATGGCCAAGGTGATCGAGGAAACCCAGCGCCCCGCCATCATCCTTGCGCCCAACAAGACGTTGGCTGCCCAGCTTTACGGCGAATTCAAGGGCTTCTTCCCCGAGAACGCGGTCGAATACTTCGTCAGCTACTATGACTATTACCAGCCCGAGGCCTATGTGCCCCGGTCGGACACCTACATCGAGAAGGAATCGCAGATCAACGAGGCCATCGACCGCATGCGCCACAGCGCCACGCGCGCGCTGCTGGAGCGGGACGATGTCATCATCGTCGCCTCGGTCAGCTGCATCTATGGCATCGGCTCGGTCGAAACCTATTCGGCCATGACCCAGGACATGGTGGTGGGCCAGTCCTATGACCAGCGCCAGTTCATCGGCGAACTGGTCGCCCAGCAATACAAGCGCCTGGACACCGCCTTTCAGCGCGGCGCCTTCCGCGTGCGCGGCGATGTGGTCGAGCTCTGGCCTGCCCACCTCGAGGATCGCGCCTGGCGGTTTTCCTTTTTCGGCAACGAACTGGAATCGATCACCGAGTTCGATCCCCTGACCGGCGCGCGCGAGGCCGATTACAAGCAGATCCGCATCTATGCCAACAGCCACTATGTCACGCCCCGCCCGACATTGCAGCAGGCGATCAAGGGGATACGGGCCGAACTTCAGATCCGGCTGAAACAGCTGACCGATGAGGGCAAGCTGCTGGAGGCCCAGCGGCTCGAGCAGCGCACCAATTTCGATCTTGAGATGCTGGAGGCGACCGGCGTCTGCAACGGCATCGAGAACTACAGCCGCTATCTGACCGGCCGCGCGCCGGGCGAGCCGCCGCCGACGCTGTTCGAGTTCATCCCCGACAACGCCATCGTCTTTGCCGACGAAAGCCATGTCAGCGTGCCGCAGATCGGCGCGATGTATCGGGGCGACTTCCGGCGCAAGTTCACGCTGGCCGAGCACGGCTTCCGCCTGCCCTCCTGCATGGACAACCGCCCGCTGAAGTTCGAGGAATGGGACGCGATGCGCCCGCAATCGGTGTTCGTCTCCGCCACCCCCGCGCAGTGGGAGATGGACCAGGCGGGCGGCGTCTTTACCGAACAGGTCATCCGCCCCACCGGCCTGCTGGACCCGGTGATCGAGATCAGGCCGGTCGAGACGCAGGTGGACGACCTGCTCGACGAGGTGCGCAAGGTCTCGGCGCAGGGCTATCGCACGCTGGTCACGACGCTGACCAAGCGCATGGCCGAGGATCTGACCGAATATCTGCACGAACAGGGCATCCGCGTGCGCTACATGCACAGCGACATCGACACGATCGAGCGAATCGAGATCCTGCGCGACCTGCGCCTTGGCGCCTATGACGTGCTGGTCGGCATCAACCTGCTGCGCGAGGGGCTGGATATCCCCGAATGCGGGCTGGTGGCGATCCTCGATGCCGACAAGGAAGGATTCCTGCGGTCGGAAACCTCGCTGATCCAGACGATCGGGCGGGCAGCGCGGAACGCGGACGGGCGGGTCATCATGTATGCCGACCACATCACCGGCAGCATGGAACGCGCGATGGCGGAAACCGAACGCCGCCGCGCCAAGCAGATCGCCTATAACGAGGCGCATGGCATCACCCCCACGACCGTTCGCAAGAATGTCGAGGATGTGCTGGCCGGCCTGTGGCAGGGCGACACGGATCAGGCGCGGGTCACGACCAAGGTGGGCAAGCCGCTGGTCGGATCGAACCTCGCCGCGCATCTTGACGCGCTGCGGGTGCAGATGCGCAAGGCGGCCGAGAACCTCGAATTCGAGGAGGCAGCCCGCCTGCGCGACGAGGTCAAGCGGCTTGAGGCGGTCGAGCTGACCATCGCCGACGATCCCCTGGCCCGCCAATCGGTGGTGGAGGAAGCGGCCGAGGCGGCCACCCGCGCGCAGGGCCGGTCGACCGCCGGCCGCGCCGGCCAGCGCGGCGGCAACAAGCGTAGCAAGCGGCGGGGATAAGCGCCTGTAAGCGGCACCCCGCCGGCACCAAGGCTGTCCCCTGGCGACCGGGCGGCTGATTTTGCGATCACTGCTGACGCCATGCAGGCGCAGGCGGGCTGAAGATCATGGGGCCGGGCCGCTGCCCCGCCCAGGCCGGATGAATGCAGCCGCTCTGTTGCGGAAAGGCCCTGTCGGCGTGTGGCGGCCTGAAGGACAATCCTCCGCGCCCATGGATCGCGCGGCAATCAGGCGCGGCGCCGCCCCGCCCCTTTCCCGGTCTCGTTGCCCGGACGCATCCGGCCCGGTTCTTTCCCGGCACTGCAGGCGCGGCCGTAATCCTGTTTCCTCGTGCCAGCGCCTGGTCGCCCGCGCCCCTTGCGCACCCGCTGATCCGCGCCTCCGCAAGCTCGGGCCGGGGCTGACGGCTGCATGACGCACAGACCGCCGGTCCGCTCGCGGGCGCGGCGCGGGGGATCAGGCCAGTTCGCCCTCAAGCGAATTCGGGGCGCTGGCCCTGATGCGCACCTGCACCAGATCGCCGGGCCGGGCCTGCGGGGCATGGACAAAGACCGAATGCAGATAATCCGACTTGCCCACCATCTGGCCCGGCAACCGGCCCGGCTTTTCGAACAGCACGCCCAGCCTGCGGCCGATCATGCCTTCCTGCGCCGCCCTTTGCTGGCGCGTCAGCAGCGCCTGCAGCTCCTGCAGCCGCGCATCGGCAATGCTGTCATCGACCAGCGGCCGGCCATGGGCGGGTGTGCCCGGACGCGGCGAATACTTGAAGGAAAAGGCGCTGCCGAAGCCGACCTGTTCGACCAGCCGCAGGGTTGCGGCATGATCCTCGTCTATCTCGCCCGGAAAGCCGACGATGAAATCCGAGGTCAGCATGATGTCGGGGCGCGCCGCGCGGATGCGGTCGATCAGGCGCAGATACTGCTCGGCGGTATGGCGGCGGTTCATCGCCTTCAGGATGCGGTCAGACCCAGATTGCACCGGCAGGTGCAGATAGGGCATCAGTTGCGCGATGTCGCGATGCGCCTCGATCAGGTCGTCGGCCATGTCATTGGGGTGACTGGTCGTATAGCGGATGCGGTCAAGCCCCTCGATCGCCGCCAGCGCCCGGATCAGCCCGCCAAAGCCGGACAGCCCGTCGCCATGCCAGCCGTTGACGTTCTGGCCCAGCAGAGTGATCTCGCGCACGCCGCGGGCGACCAGATCGCGCGCCTCGGCCAGGATGCGGGCGGCGGGGCGGCTGACCTCGGCCCCGCGTGTATAGGGCACGACGCAGAAGGCGCAGAACTTGTCGCATCCTTCCTGCACCGTCAGGAAGGCAGCCGGGGCGCGGCGGGTGGCGCGCCGCTGCGGCAGGTGGTCGAACTTGTCCTCGGCCGGAAAATCGGTGTCCACCGCCGGGCCCTGCCCCCGCGCCATGGCCGGCAGGCGGTGATAGGCCTGCGGGCCGACCACCAGATCGACGAGCGGCATCCGGCGGATGATCTCCTCGCCCTCGGCCTGCGCGACGCAGCCCGCGACCCCGATCCTCAGATCGGGCCGTTCGGCCTTGAGCGGCTTGAGCCGGCCCAGGTCGGAATACAGCTTTTCTGCCGCCTTTTCGCGGATGTGGCAGGTGTTCAGCAACACCATGTCGGCATCCTCGGGGCGGTCGGTTTCCACATAGCCCTCGGCCCCCATCGCCTCGGCCATGCGCTGGCTGTCATAGACGTTCATCTGGCAACCATAGGTCTTGATGAACAGCCGTTTGGGCGTCTGGTCGGTCATGGCGGCTTTCGGGGAGGGATCGTGTCGGATACACGCTGATAGCAGAAAGCCCCCCAAGGGGAAAGCCGTTGGCGGCCCTGACGCCAAGGCCGCGGGCAATGGCCCCGAGCGATCCCAGATCACCGGCTGCCCGTCGCAGGCACGCCGCGGCACGGCCCCCGCCCGGCACCCTGCCCGCGCCATCCGCCATTCCGCCGCCGCGCACGGCGTTGAACCCGGCGATCCGCCCGGATAGCCTGCCGCGCAAACGGAGGTTTCCACCATGGACGATAAAAGCTGGTCGGCGCGGGCCGAGGAATATTCGATGTATGGCTTCACCGACCTGCCCAGCGTCCAGCGGCGCGGGACGATCGTGCTGACCCATGGCGAGGGCCCGTATGTCTTTGACACCGAAGGGCGCCGGTGGCTCGACGCCAATTCGGGCCTGTGGAACATGGTCGCCGGCTTTGACCACAAGGGCCTGATCGAGGCCGCCAAGGCGCAGTATGACCGCTTTCCCGGCTATCACGCCTTTTTCGGGCGCATGTCCGACCAGACCGTGATGCTGTCGGAAAAGCTGGTCGAGGTGTCGCCCTTTGAACGCGGCAAGGTGTTCTACACAAACTCGGGGTCCGAGGCGAACGACACCATGGTCAAGATGCTGTGGTTCCTGCACCGGGCCGAGGGCAAGCCGGAACGTCGCAAGATCCTGACCCGCTGGAACGCCTATCACGGCGTCACCGCCGTCAGCGCCAGCATGACCGGCAAGCCCTATAACGAGGTGTTCGGCCTGCCGCTGGACGGCTTCATCCACCTGACCTGTCCGCATTTCTGGCGCGAGGGCAACCCCGGCGAGTCCGAGGCCGAGTTTGTCCAGCGCCTCGCGGCCGAGCTTGAGGCGACGATCGCGCGCGAGGGCGCGGACACCATCGCCGGCTTCTTTGCCGAGCCGGTGCAGGGCGCGGGCGGGGTGATCCCCCCGGCACAGGGCTATTTCCAGGCGATCCAGCCGATCCTGAAGCGGCACGGCATCCCGCTGATCTCGGACGAGGTGATCTGCGGCTTTGGCCGGACCGGCAATACCTGGGGCTGCCAGACCTATGGCTTTGTCCCCGACGCGATCATCAGCTCCAAGAACCTGACGGCCGGGCTTTTCCCCATGGGCGCGGTGATCCTGGGGCCGGAGCTGTCCGATCGCCTGGATGCCGCCATCGCCCCGATCGAGGAATTCCCGCATGGCTTCACCGCCTCGGGCCATCCGGTCGGCTGCGCCATCGCGCTCAAGGCGATCAACGTGGTGATGAACGAGGGGCTGGCCGAGAATGTCGTCAAGGGCGCCCCGCGGATGGAGGCCGGGCTGCGCCGCATCCTGCAAAAGCACGAGAATATCGGCGAGCTGCGGGGCGTCGGCTATATGTGGGCGCTCGAGGCGGTCAGGAACCCTGAAACCAAGGAGCCGTTCCCCGGCACCCTGTCGGTCAGCGAGCGCATCGCCAACACCTGCACCGACATGGGGCTGATCTGCCGCCCGCTGGGCCAGTCGATCGTGCTGTGCCCGCCCTTCATCCTGACGGATGAGCAGATGGACGAGATGTTCGACAAGCTCGACGGGGCGCTGGCGCAGGTCTTTGACGGCCTGCGGGCCGAAGGCGTGATCTGATCGCGCACACCCACGGCGCATCCGCCCGGCGGCAGGCGCAGCCGCCGGGTCCCGTCGCCTTGCGGTTGACCGGGCCGGGGGCGCCGGGCTAACAGGCGGCTTGCTGTTCCCCTGTATCGGTTGACGCCTTTGTCCCTGCCCTCATCCGCCCTTCTGGTCGCCGGAATGCATCGCAGCGGCACGTCCTTTCTGGGCGAATGCTGCGGTGCGCTGGGCTATGCCCTGCCGCGCGACAGCGGCGGGCCGGCCGATGACAACCCGCGCGGCCATTTCGAGCCGCAGGCCGTCGTGGCGCTGAACGAGGCGATCCTGACCAGCCTGGGGGCAGTCTGGAACCGTGTCGGCCCCCTTGACCTGCCGCCCGCCGCCAACTGGCTTGATGCCATCGACACGGCGATGGGGGCCAGCTTCGGCGCGGCGGGCCGGGTGATGGTCAAGGATCCGCGGCTGTCGCTGACGCTGCCGCTGTGGCGCGACTGGGCGCAGGCCCGCAGGGTGCGGCTGGCGGCGCTCATTGCCCTGCGTGATCCGGCCGAGGTCGCCTGGTCCCTGTCGCGCCGCGATGGAACGGGCACCGATGCGGCGATCCTGAGCTGGTGCGAATACACGCTTGCCGCCCTGGAAGGCTCGCAGGGCCTGCCGCGGGCGCTGGTGCTGTTTCCCGACTGGACGGCCGATCCCGCCCCCACCCTGGCGCGGATCGCCGCGCTGGACGGAACGGCCGGGGCGCCCGGCGCCGGGCCGGTGCCCGATCCTGGGCAGGTGATTGCCGAACGCTTCCTGCCCGATGCTGTCCACGGCGCCTCGGCCCCCCGCCCGCAGGGCGCCATTGCCGATCTGGCGCGCGATCTGTTCGCCGAGCTTGCCGGCGCGGCGCGCGAAGGCTCGGTGCCCGATGCCGCCTCGCTTGCGCCCTGGCGGCAGCGGCTGGACGGCCTTGCGGCCCTTGCCCGGCAGATCGAGGCGGCGCATGCCCCCCACCATCGCCGCCGGGCCGAGGCGCTGGCCCGGCAGGAACGCTGGGCGCGCGACCTTGGCCAGCGGCTTGCCGCAACCGAGGCACAGCGTGACGAAACCGCCGCCGCCATGGCTGAGGCGCTGCGGGCGACCGAGGCGCAGCGTGACGAGATGGCCACCCTTGGGGCCGAGCGCATCGCCGCCGCCGAGGCGCAGCGCGACCGGGCCGCCGCCGCCGCCGCACAGCGCATCGCCGCAGCCGAGGCCCAGCGCGAGGAGGCCAGCGCCCGCCTGTCCGAAATGCTGCGCGCCACCGAGGCGCAGCGCGACGAGGCACTGGCCCTTGCCGCCAGCCGCATCGCCGCCGCCGAGGCACAGCGCGACGAGGCCGCCGCCGCCGCCGCACAGCGCATCACCGCAGCCGAGGCACAGCGCGACGAGGTGAGAGCCGCGATGACCGGCACGCTGCGCGCCACCGAGGCGCAGCGCGACGAGGCACTGGCCCTTGCCGCCAGCCGCATCGCCGCCGCCGAGGCACAGCGCGACGAGGCCAGCGCCCGCCTGTCCGAAATGCTGCGCGCCACCGAGGCGCAGCGTGACGAGGCGCTGGCCCTTGCCGCCAGCCGCATCGCCGCCGCCGAGGCACAGCGCGACGAGGCCGCCGCCGCCGCCGCACAGCGCATCACCGCAGCCGAGGCACAGCGCGACGAGGTGAGAGCCGCGATGGCCGGCACGCTGCGCGCCACCGAGACCCAGCGCGACGAGATGACCGATCTGGCCGAACAGCGCCAGGAAACGATCCTTGCGCTTGAAGAACAGCTGGCGCAGGCCAGCGCGCATATCGAAGCAACCGAACGGACCCTTGCCGAAACCGCCGCATGGCTGGAACGGGAACGCAGGACGGTCCTCAAGCCGATCTACCGCAGGCTTTACGGCCTTGGCGGGCGGACGCTGCGCAGCATCGTGCCGGGCCACCTCGTTGAACGGATCAAGCGGCAACTGCCGGTTCCGGGCGGGATCCCGCGCGGGCTGGCCTTCGCGCCGCTGCCCCCGCCCCCCATCGCCGCAAAGGGATATGCCGAGGTTCCGCCCCGCGCGGGTGACAAGCCCGACATCTTCGTGCTGTCCATCATCAACTGGGATTTCCGCACCCAGCGCCCGCAGCACCTGGCGACCGAGATGGCGGCGGCCGGGCACCGCGTCTTCTATCTCGAGATGGAACAGAACCCCGGTTCAGGCTCGGCCCGGCCGGTGTCGCCGGGCGTGCAGGTCATCCGCCTGCCGGGCCGGGGGATGCGGGGGCTGAAGGCCTATGGCGGCGTTCCCACGCCGGCGCAGGCCCGTGCCTGGGTCGATCATTTCCACGCCCTGGCCGACGAGGTGGGCGCCTCGGCCGTCAGTCACGTGATCGTCGAGCATCCCTACTGGTGGAACCTCGCCCGGCATCTGTCGCCCGAATATCAGATCACCTTCGACTGCATGGACGACATCGGCGGCTTTTCCAACACCGAGCCGCATGTTCTCGAGGCCGAGCTGGACATGATCGCGCGGGCCGACAAGATGCTGGTCAGCTCGCAGTATCTGCACGACAAGTTCGCCCCCATGCGCCCGGTGACGATGGTGCGCAACGGCACCGATGTCAGCCACTTCGTCAATGACGAGGATGGGGGCGCGCCGCCCGAATGGCTGGCCGGCAAGTTGCGCGAGGGCGCGATCCGCGTCGGCTATGTCGGTGCGATCGCCGAATGGTTCGACGTGGACCTGCTGGAACGGGTCGCGCGCGAGAATCCGGATTTCGACATCCACCTGTGCGGGGCGGTTTCCGCCGAACGGCCGCTGCGCCTCGGCGATCTGCCCAATGTCACCCTGCATGGCGAAATCCCCTATGCCGATGTGCCCGCCTTCCACCGGCAGATGGATGTGCTGACGATCCCCTTCCGCCTGCTGCCGATCATCAAGGCCTGCGATCCGGTCAAGTTCTATGAATATTCGGCGGTGATGCGGCCGACCGTCTCGACCGCGCTGCCGGAACTGGACCGGGCGGGCGATCTGGTGTTCCGCGCGGGCGATGCCGCCCGCTTTGCCCAGCAGATCCGCCGGGCCGCGCCGCTGGCGCGCGATGCGGCCTTCGGCCAGCGCCTGCGGCAATATGCGCTGGACAACGACTGGCGTTTCCGCGCCGCCGACATCCTGGCCGAAATCGCGCGCGAGCCGAAGCTGTCGGTGATCGTGCTGCATTACGGCGAGGACACGGCCATGACGCTGGCCACGCTGCACGCGATGCTGGGCAAGGGCGAGGTCTATCCCGCGCTTGAGGTGGTGCTGGTCGACAACGGCTCCTCGCCCGCGGTGCTGGACGTGCTGCGCGAGCGCGCCGCGCAGGACGGGCGCATCACCCTGGTCGAGAATGGCGAGAATCTCGGCTTTGCCCGCGGCAACAACCGGGGCATCGCGGCCGCGACGGGCGAATATGTCCTGCTTCTGAACAACGACACCTTCCTTGCGCCCGGCGCGCTGCTGGCGATGGTGCGGCATCTGCAGCGCAACCCGGACATCGGCATCGTCGGCCCGATGACCAACAACATCGGCAACGAGGCGCGAATCGCCATAAACTATGCCGACATGGACGAGATGGCCCGCGCCGCCCGCGCGCTGGCCACCGGCCATCGCGGCCAGTGGACGCCCATGCGGGTCTGCGCCTATTTCTGCGCCATGTTCCGCCGTGCCGACCTGGACCGCTTGGGCGATCTGCCCGAGATCTATGGCCGCGGCATGTTCGAGGATGACGATCACTGCGCGACCTTTCGCGCCGCCGGTCTGGACATCGCCCTGGCCGAGGATGCCTTCTGCCATCATCACCTGTCGGCCACCTTCGATGCGCTGCCCTCGGGTGAAAAGCAGGCGCTGTTCGACCGCAACAAGGCCCTGTTCGAGCAGCGTTGGGGTCCATGGGTGCCCCACCGCTATCGTGACGGCCGGCCGGACGGGACGCTGTGATGCGCACCGTCATCCTGCATTACCACATCTACAAGAATGCCGGCACGTCCTTCGACCATGTGCTGAGCCACAGCTTCGGCGACCGGCACGAGGTCTTCGACGGCCCCTATCCCTTCTTCGTGATCGACCAGGAACAGCTTGACCGCACGATCATGCGCCGCCCCGGCGCGGTCGCGTTCTCCTCGCACCAGATCGTCCTGCCGCCGCCATCCTCGGTCGATTACCGCACGCTGTCGGCCATCTTCCTGCGCAACCCCTTCCTGCGGATCGCCTCGGTCTACCGCTTCAAGCGCGGCCCGGAAACGGGCGACGGCACCCCTGTCGCCGCGCTGCCCCCCGAGGCGCAGCCCGCCGCCCTGCGCGCCCTGAACCTGCCCGAGGAGCTTGCCGCCCAGATCGACGTGACCTCGACCGGGGTGGCGGCGCGGCACCTTGATTTTGCCGATTGGCTGGATCACTGCCTGGGCAGCCCGGCCGAGATCGGCAACGTCTCCAACGCCCAGGTGCGGTTCTTTTCCAGCCCCTACCGGATGCGCCCGGCCCAGCGCCGCACCGCAACGGGAATGGAATATGACCTGGGCACGGCGCTGCGGACGCTGTCGGGGGTCGAGCTGCTGGGCCGGACCGAGCATTTTGATGCCGATGTCGCCCGCTTTGCCCGCATCCTCGACCAGGATCACGCGATCACGCTGTCGATCCCGCCCGATACCCGCAAGAACGTCACCGAGGCCCCCCGCGCGCCCACCCCCCAGCGTGTCGAGGCGCTGCTTTCCTCGCTGCCGGCCGGGCTGCGCCGCCGGTTCGAGGCTGCCAATGCGCAGGATCTGGCGCTGTATGAACGCGCCTGCGCCCTGATCGAAAGCGACCACCGGCCATGACAAAGCGCATCCTCGTCACCGTCGGCACCCGGCCCGAGGCGATCAAGATGGCCCCCGTCATCCGCGCCCTGCAGGCCCAGCCCGACCTAGAATGCCGGGTTCTGGCAACGGCCCAGCATCGGCAGATGCTCGATCAGGTGCTGGCCGTCTTCGGCATCACCCCCGACATCGACCTGGACATCATGCAGCCGGGCCAGTCCCTGACCGGGCTGACCGGCCGCCTGCTGCTGCGCCTTGAAGAGGTTCTGGCGGCCGAACAGCCCGATGCGATCCTTGCGCAGGGCGACACGACCACGGTTCTGGCCACGGCCCTGGCGGCCTTCTATGCCCGCATCCCCTTCGGCCATGTCGAGGCGGGGCTGCGGACGGGCGATCTGTCCAACCCCTTCCCCGAGGAGATGAACCGCGTCGTCGCCAGCCACCTCACGCGCTGGCATTTCGCCCCGACGCGGCTTGCCGCGGACCGGCTGCTGGCCGAAGGCTATGCCCCCGACAGCATCCACGTCACCGGCAATACGGTGATCGACGCGCTGCACATGGTCGCGGCGACCGATCCCGACAGCGGGCTGGCGCTGGACCCGGCGCGCAGGACGCTGCTGGTGACGCTGCACCGGCGCGAAAACTTCGGCGCGCCGCTTGGACGCATCCTGGACGCGCTGGAACGGCTGATGAACGACAACCCCGATCTGCAGATGGTTCTGCCGGTCCATCACAACCCGGCCGTGCGCGGGTCGGTGAATGCGCGCCTGTCGGGCCATGACCGCGTGATCCTGTGCGAGCCGCTGGACTACACCGCCTTTGTCGGCGCCATGATGGGGGCAACGCTGATCCTGTCCGATTCGGGCGGTGTGCAGGAAGAAGCGCCCGCCCTCGGCAAGCCGGTTCTGGTCCTGCGCGAGACGACCGAACGCCCCGAGGCGGTCAGCGCCGGGGTGACCCGCCTGGTGGGCACGCAAGCCGAGACGATCCGCGCCGCGGCGCAGCAGCTGCTGGACGACCCGGCCGCCTATGCGGCCATGGCGCGGCGGGAATCGCCCTATGGCGACGGGCAGGCGGCGGGCCGCATCGTCGCGGCGCTGCGTGCGGGCCTGGCATAAGGCAGGCGCGGCGCCCACCGCAGGGGCGGCGCCACCATATCCTGCCGGGCATGGCACGCCGCGTGCAAGGCGCCCCGGCCGGGTTTCGGCTTTACCCCGCAGGCCATGCGGGTAAGGCTGGCGGCATGGACGACATGGCCCATTCCCATCGCCCGACAAACCCGGACGGCACGCCGCACCTGCCCGCGCCGCGCGGTTTCTGGCAGCGCATCGGCGACCGGATGGCGGCGCTGATCGGGCGGCCGCGGGCGGCGGTGCCGCCCGAACGCTCGGTCGCCTTCACCATCGCGGTGATCGCGCTGGGCGCCAAGCTGGCCAAGGCCGATGGCCGCGTCGCCCGCGAGGAGGTCGCGGCCTTCCGCCGCATCTTCAAGATTCCCCGCACCGAGGAACGGGCTGCCGCCCATGTCTTTGACCTAGCCCGCCGCGACGTGGCCGGGTTCGAGCTGTGGGCGGGGCGGATCGCGGCGATGTTCCCAGCCGGCGATCCCGTGCTGGTGGATGTGCTGGACGGGCTTTACGTCATCGCCACCGCCGATCCCGGCGATCTGCACCAGAACGAGGGGCTGTTCCTTGACGAGGTCGCGCGCATCTTCGGCGTCGATGCGGGGACGGTGGCGACCATCCGCGCCCGGCGGCTGACGGCCGGGGGGTGCCCGCCCTGCGACGTGCTGGGCATCGCGCCGGGCACCCCGATCAAGCAGGCGCGCGCCCGCTATCGCGCGCTGATCCGCGAAAACCACCCTGACCGCGCCATTGCGCATGGCCTGCCCGAACAGGCGGTGCGGCTGGCCGAATCGCGCACCCGCGCGATCAACGCGGCCTGGGCAAGCTACCGGGCGAGCTACGGCTGACGAGGGCGCGGGAACCGCCGGGCCGCAGCCCGGTTCATCCGGCATGCTGGAAAGGAATCCTGCCCATGATCCATCGCCTGTCCGTCGCAGCAGCGTTGTCGGCCTGCATCGCGGGCACGGGAATTGCCCAGACCGCCGCGCCGTTCGAGATGCCGCGCGCCGATGCCCCCCCGCCGGCCCTGCCCACCCCCGGCGGGCCTGGGACCGAAGGGCGCAGCGGATTTGATGCCCTGCTGGACAATCTGCTCGGCCGCGCCCAGCCGCATCTGGAAGGGCTGGCCCGCGACATGGGCGGCCTGATGGCGGAATATTCGCCGGTTCTTGAGGAGCTCGGCACCCTGATGGACGATATCGGGAACTATGATCTGCCGCCCGAGCGGCTGCCCAATGGCGATATCCTGATCCGCCGCAAGGCCGCGGCGCCGCCGCCTCCGCCGCTGGAACAGCTGCCGCGGTTCATCCCCGACGGCCCGGGCCCGGCCGATCCGGCCTTGGTGCCGCCGGCGGGACCGCAGACCGAGCTGTGATCGCCCATGTGAAACGGCCGGACCCAAGGGTCCGGCCGCTGTCATTGGCCCGTCAGGGGCGCGCGGTTTCAGTGTGCCGATGCCTCGGATGCGCCGATCCCCGTTTCAGACCGCACCTCCTGCGCAAGATAGCCGGCCTTGTCGATCGCGGCGCGGCGGCTGCGGTCGGTGACCGAGAACAGCCAGATCGACAGGAAGGCCAGCACCATCGAGAACAGCGCCGGCGAGGTATAGGGGAACGGCGCGCTGCCCTTGGCATAGCCCAGCGTCGCCTCCCACACGGGCGGGGACAGGACCATCAGCACCACCGACGAGATCAGCCCGACAAAACCGCCGATGACGGCGCCGCGCGTGGTCATGCCCGGCCATAGCAGCGACAGGAACAGCACCGGAAAGTTGGCCGATGCGGCGACCGCGAAGGCCAGCGACACCATGAAGGCGATGTTCTGCTTTTCAAAGGCGATGCCGAGGATGACGGCGATGATCCCCAGCACGATCGTCGTGATCCGCGACACGCGCAGCTCGGATACGCTGTCGGCATTGCCCTGGCGCATGATGCTGGAATAGATGTCATGCGACACCGCCGAGGCGCCTGAGAGGGCCAGCCCCGCCACCACGGCAAGGATGGTGGCAAAGGCCACCGCCGAGATGAAGCCCAGGAACACATTCCCCCCGACCGCATGGGCAAGGTGGACGGCGGCCATGTTGTTGCCGCCCTGCAAGGCACCCGTGTTGTCCAGGAAACCGGGGTTGGTCAGCACGAAGGCGATGGCGCCGAAGCCGATGATGAAGGTCAGCAGGTAGAAATAGCCGATCCACATCGTTGCCCACATCACCGACTTGCGCGCCTCGCGCGCGCTGGGAACGGTGAAGAAGCGCATCAGGATATGCGGCAGGCCGGCGGTGCCGAACATCAGCGCCATGCCGAAGGAAATGGCCGAGACCGGGTCCTTGACGAAGCTGCCGGGCGCCATGATCGCCTGCCCCGCAGCGGCGGCCTGTTCGGGGGTCAGCGGCGGTTTGCCCTCGCCGGGATTGGCCGCGGCCAGGTCACCCTTGATGCGCACCGATTCGGCGAACAGCCGCTCGAAGCTGAAGCCGAAACGCTGCATGACCATGAAGGCCATGAAGGACGCCCCGCCCAGCAGCATGCAGGCCTTGATGATCTGCACCCAGGTGGTCGCCGTCATGCCGCCGAACAGCACATAGACCATCATCAGCGCGCCAACGATGACCACGGCCATCCAGTAATCCAGCCCGAACAGCAGCTTGATCAGCTGTCCCGCGCCAACCATCTGGGCGATCAGGTAGAAGGCGACCACGACCAGGGTCGAGGCGGCCGCAAACAGCCGCACGGGTGTCTGGGCAAAGCGGAAGGCGGCCACATCGGCAAAGGTGAACTTGCCCAGGTTGCGCAGCCGTTCGGCCATCAGAAAGGTCAGCAGCGGCCAGCCGACCAGAAAGCCGATGGAATACAGCAGCCCGTCAAAGCCGTTGGCCATCACCGCGGCCGAAATGCCCAGGAAGGATGCGGCGGACATATAGTCGCCGGCAATGGCAAGCCCGTTCTGGAACCCCGATATGCCGCCCCCCGCGGTATAGAAATCCGCGGCCGAGCGGGTGCGCCCCGCGGCCCAGCGCGTGATGAACAGCGTCAAGACGACAAAGACCGCGAACATGAGGATCGCGGTCCAATTGGTGGGCTGCCGGCGCACCTCGCCTTCGATGGCGCCGGCGGCGCTGGCCAGCGAGGGCAGCATCAGCAGGATGGGCAGGCCCAGAAGGCGGCCAAGGATCGGGGCGCGGCTCATTTCAGGGCCTCGCGGCGGATGCGGTCGGTCAGTTCGTCATATTCGCCGTTGGCGCGCATGACATAGATCGCCGTGATGACGATGGTGAACAGGATCACGGCAAAGCCGACCGGGATGCCCCAGGTCAGCACGCCGCTGCCCATGCGCGCGGCGAACAGGCTTTTGTCAAAGGCGATGATCCCGATGAAACCGTAATAGACCACCAGCAGGGCGATCGTCAGCGTCCAGCCGAACCGCAGCCTGCGGCTGCGCAACTGCCGATAGGCCGTGCTGGCTGCAATGCGTTGCAGCGTCGTGTCTTGCATCTTGTCTGTCCCTCCCTTGAACGTCCTGGCGCATGCTGCGCCACCCGCCCGGCATCGGGGGCCGGGCGCGATGATGTCATGGCGGCATGGCGTGGCAGGCCCGCGCCGGCCAGCGGCTCAGCCCCGGTTCATCCGATTGTCGATCAGATCATCCACGACGGCCGGTTCGGCCAGGGTCGAGGTGTCGCCCAGGCTGCCATAGTCGTTCTCGGCGATCTTGCGCAGGATGCGGCGCATGATCTTGCCCGAGCGCGTCTTGGGCAGGCCGGGCGCCCACTGGATCAGGTCGGGCTTGGCGATCGGGCCGATCTCGGTCCTCACCCAGCCCTCCAGCTCGCGCCGCAGCTCCTCCGAGGGCGTCACGTCGTTCATCACGGTGACATAGGCATAGATGCCCTGCCCCTTGATGTCGTGCGGATAGCCGACCACCGCCGCCTCGGCGACCTTGGGATGGGCGACCAGCGCCGATTCCACCTCGGCCGTGCCCATGCGGTGGCCGCTGACATTGATCACGTCATCGACGCGGCCGGTGATCCAGTAATAGCCGTCCTCGTCGCGCCGGCAGCCGTCACCGGTGAAGTAATAGCCCGGATACTGCTGGAAATAGGCTTCCTCGAAACGCTGGTGATCGCCCCACAACGTGCGCATCTGCCCCGGCCAGCTGTCGGAAATGGCCAGCACGCCCTCGACCCCGTTGCCCTCGATCACCGTGCCGGATGCCGCATCCAGCACCGCGGGGCTGACGCCGAAAAACGGCAGCGTCGCGGCCCCGGGCTTTGTCTCGATGGCATAGGGCAGGCTGGTGATCATGTGCCCGCCCGTCTCAGTCTGCCAGAAGGTATCGACGATCGGGCAGCGGCCCTTGCCCACATGCTTGTCATACCAGGCCCAGGCCTCGGGGTTGATCGGCTCGCCCACCGAACCCAGGATGCGCAGGCTGGACAGGTCGTGCCTTTCGACCCATTCCGGCCCCTGCCCCATCAGGCTGCGGATGGCCGTCGGGGCGGTGTAGAACTGCGTGACCTTGTGCTTTTCGCAGACCGCCCAGAACCGCCCCGGATCGGGAAAGGTCGGCACGCCCTCGAACATCAGGGTGGTCGCGCCATTGGCCAGCGGGCCATACACGATGTAGCTGTGCCCCGTGACCCAGCCGACATCGGCGGTGCACCAGAACACGTCGCCGTCCTGATAGTCGAAGGTGCATTGATGCGTCATCGACGCATAGACCAGATAGCCGCCGGTGGTATGCACGACGCCCTTGGGCCGCCCGGTCGAACCCGAGGTATACAGGATGAACAGCGGATCCTCGGCCCCCATCGGGCGGGCCGGGCAGTCGGGGCTGACCTGATCCATCAGCGCCAGCACGTCCACGTCGCGCCCCTGCACCCAGGTGGTCTGATCGCCGGTGTGCTTGATGACAAGACAGCGCACCCGGTCCGAACAGTGCAGCAATGCGGCATCGGTGTTGGATTTCAGCGCGGTCTTGCGCCCCCCGCGCGGGGCGGTGTCGGCGGTGATGACCAGTTTCGCCCCGCAGTCATTGATGCGGTTGGCCAGCGCATCGGGGGAAAATCCGGCAAAGACGATCGAATGGATGGCGCCGATGCGCGCGCAGGCCAGCATCGCAAAGGCCGCCTCGGGGATCATCGGCAGATAGATCACCACCCGGTCCCCGCGCATCACGCCCTGGCTGAGCAGGACATTGGCCATGCGGTTCACCTTGTCGGACAGTTCGGCATAGGTGATGTGGCGCGCGGGCGCGGCGGGGTCGTCGGGTTCCCAGATGATGGCCGTCTGCCCGGCGCGGGCCGGCAGGTGCCGATCGACGCAGTTGACGCAGGCATTCAGAACCCCGTCCTCGAACCAGCGGATCGACACCTTGCCCAGGGTGAAGTCGGTGTTCTTGACACGGGTATAGGGCTGGACCCAGTCAAGGCGGCGGCCTTCCCGCCCCCAGAACGTCTCGGGATCCTTCACCGATTCGGCATAGCGGGCGCGGTAATCCTCGGGCGACACATGGGCCTTGGCGTATCCATGGGGGATCGGGTGCCTGGCAGCGGCATGGGACATCGAAAACTCCCTTGAAGACAGGCGCCCGAGCAGTCTCCTCCCCCCGGACAACCTGACAGCGGCATCAGAATGGCTTGTGCCAGCCTAGGATCTTGCATCAATCTTGTCACATGGTTTTTCCGCGGTTCATCCCTGAACGCATGGGCGCGCCCGCATGACGGGGGGCGCGGGCCCGCATCGTCCCGCCGATGCCGAGGCGCTGGCCCTGGCGCGCCGGATCCTGGGCGGGGCGCGCGATGCGGTGCTGTCGGTGCTGGACGAGAACGGCTGGCCCATGACGTCGCGCATCGCCTTGCAGACCGATACGGCGGGCGTTCCGCTGGTGCTGCTGTCGTCGATCGCGCTGCACAGCGCGGCGCTGATGCGCGATCCGCGCGCGGCGCTGCTGCTCGCGCCGCCTCCGCCGTCCCGCGGCAGCATCCTGGCCCAGCCGCGATTGTCGCTGCAGGTGCGCGCCGAACTGGCGGCGCTGGCGGAGGCCGCTCATCTGCGGGCCGCCTGGCGTGCCCGCGATCCCCGGTCGGCGCTGTATGTGGATCTTCCCGACTTCCGCTTCTGGCGGCTGCGGATCAGGGGCGGGCTGCTGAATGCGGGTTTCGGCCGCGCCAGCGTGATCGCGCCGGGCGATCTGTGACGGCAAGACGCCCGGCGGTGGCAACCGCCGGGCGCAAGGCCAGCCATGGCCCAGGTTTTGTCAGTTGCCGCTGTCCATGCGGATCTTGAGCGCGACCGTCCCCTTGACGGGCGTCGAGAAATCCAGCGCCACCTGATCGCGCGACGCACCTTGCGCAAGCTGGACCGAAGGCAGGTCATTGTTGCGCTTGCCCGTCGCGGTCAGGATCGTGCCCTGCGACACCACGCCCTCGACCCTCAGCGACTGCCCGTTGAAGGGCAGCGCCGATGCCGTGGACACCACCCACCGCGACGCCGCGGTGTTCTGCGTATGGGTGACATACAGCGGATTGCTGGTCGGGGTCTGGACGCCGTAGAATGTGTTGCCCTCGAACCGCACGCCCTGCATCCGCGACATGTTGAGGTTGGCATAGCTGGTATCCACCCGCTCGACCCGGTCGATCTTGGCATAGAGCGACTTGAACACGTTGCCCATGACCGTCAGCCCCGACAGCACCTGGCCCGATCCGTAGGGCTTGATGACGATCCAGGAAAAGTTCGACACCGTGTTGGAGCTGAGGAAGGTGTTGCCGCTGATCGTCAGCCCGTTGAAGGGCGACTGCGGGGTCGTCGCTGTCGGATAGGGGTGATGCTCGTTGGTCCACTCGATGCTGGAATTGTCGATGTAGTTGCCGGTGATCGTGACCTGCGCCACGCGCCCGGTCAGCACCAGCCCCGCCACGCGCACGCCGCCGCTGGAATTGTTGTCGCCCTGGAACCAGTGGTTGCCCGTGATCAGATGCCCGGTGCCCGAGGCCACGCAGAAATGGCCGAACCGGACCGCGCGGTTGTCGCGGATCTTGGCGTCATTGGCATTGATGTTCAGGCAGACGCTGGTGCGCGACTGCACGTCGCTGTCGGTTTCGTTCGACATGAACTCGTTGCGGTCGATCAGCATGCCCTGGCAGGCATCCCCGATCGAGGTGATGCAGCGGTCCAGCGGCTTGGTGAAGAAACAGTCGCGGAACGACCACCAGCTTCCGTTCGGGGGCAGCATCACCCCGTTGCCGATGCCGCCCAGCGAGAACTCCACATTCGTGAAGTAGAAGCGGTCCACCTGCTCGACCCCCGAAAAATCGAAGGCATAGGGGCGGCGGATAAAGGAATAGTTGCGCGTTCCGGCCCCGCCATACAGCGGGTTCGACAGCGTCAGCGTGCGGGCCGACACGTTCTTGGCCCGCACATAGACCTCGCGCCCCACGCCCGGGCCGGTGATGCGCGATCCGACCTCGATCGCGGCGACCTGCGAGACATTGGTCAGGCGCAGGTTGTCATCGGGATCATAGGTGCCCGCCGACGTCACCGTGCGTGAGGCCCAGGCCGGTCCGGCCACAAGCGCGATTTCCCCGTTGGCCAGCACCCGCCGGCTGCCGAAGAAGGTAAGCTTGGGCGCCAGCTGGGCGATCACCAGCGGCTCGGTCAGGTCCACCTTGCGGCCGCACAGGTCGAGGATGTTGTGATCGGAATAATCAAGCAGCGCCTGCAACGCCTTCTTGAGGCCCTCCGTCTCGTCCCCGAAGGCGTCGGCATAGCTGGGCAGGTCAAAGTTGCGGCGCAGCCCCAGGCGCGCGGTGCGCGCCATGCGCAGCTTGCCGACAAAGCGCACGGGCGCGTTCATGGTCAGGTCGTCGCCGATCAGATAGGTGCCGGCGGGCACCAGCACCTGCCCGCCCGCCGCGGCCGCATCGGCGCGCAGGAAGGCGGCGCGGTCATCCGTCACCCCGTCGCCGATCGCGCCATAATCGCGCACATCAACCCAGTCGATCATCTCGGGGACGAAATCGGCGGTGACATCCTCGATCCTGATGCTTTCGATCCTGACCGCGCCGCCGTTCGGCCCGGTCAGGTCCAGCCCCAGATGGCCCAGTGCCGCGCTGGCCCCCCAGCCCATGTCAACGCCCTTGCGCGCGGCGTTGGCGACGATGGCCGACACCTCGACCACCTTCCCATAGGCCCCCAGCGCGACCGAAGGCCCGGTAGTCGTGACGCCCGTGACCTGCTTGCGCTGGTCGGTTCCCGGCCAGCCCGCCACACGGACCGAGGGCATGTTGCCGGCCACGAGCTTGACGCGCGCCGAGACGCGCAGGAACGTGCCCGGCAGGATCGGCGTCTCGCCGGTGAAGCGGATGCGGGTCACGTCCTCCTGCTTGACGATCTCAAGGCAGGTGCCGAAATCCTGGTCGGCCGGGACGATCGCGGCATTGGCCGCCCCCGCCCATGTCGGCTCGCCCGACAGGCCATTGGCGCGCGACCAGGCATTCAGCCCGCCGGCGAATCCGGGCGGCATCAGCTGCAACCCGGCGGTGATTGCGATGTTCATGCGGTCGTCCCTCCTGCTGTGGCGCGAGGGTGACGGACCCCGCGGACAGGGGGAAACCTGCCGCGGCCGCGTTGACGGCCCGTTAACCGGGCGGGCGGCGCAACGGGCGCAAGGGCAACGGACCTAGCCGGCCAGATCGCCGGACAGGGCGCGCGCGATCAGGGCGCGCGTCTCGCGGATGCCATAAAGCGCGACAAAGCCGCCGAAGCGCGGCCCCTGATCGGCCCCCAGCAGCACCTGATACAGCGCCTGGAACCAGTCGCGCAGCGGCTCGAACCCATGTTCGGTGCCGACGGCGAACACCATGGTCTGCAGCGCCTCGGCATCGGCCGGCCCCGACCAGGCGGCCAGGCGACCGTCCAGATCCTCCAGCGCCGCGCGTTCCTTGTCGCTCGGCGCGCGGAAGCTCCGGCCGGGCGCCACGAAGTCGTTGAAATACCGCACGGCAAAGGCCGCGGCGGCGTCAAGGTCGGGATGGGTGCGGGGCGAGGCGTCGGGCGCATAGTTGCGGATAAAGCCCCACAGCCCCTCCTTGTCCTGCGCCCCCGAGGCGGCGGCCAGGTTCAGCAGCATCTGAAACGGCACCGCCAGATTCGAGTCGGGAACATCGCCCCCGTGAATATGCCAGACGGGGTTGGCAAGCTGCTGCTCGGGCGTCTGGCCGGGAAAGGCGCGCAGCTGCTGGTGGTATTCGTCCACCGCCTTGGGGATGACATCGAAATGCATCCGCTTGGCCGTCTTGGGCTTTTGATACATGAAATAGGACAGGCTTTCGGTGGCCGCATAGGTCAGCCATTCGTCGATCGACAGCCCGTTGCCCTTGGATTTGCTGATCTTCTGGCCCTTGTCGTCCAGGAACAGCTCATAGGTGAAATGCTCGGGCTTGCGGCCCCCAAGCACCTCGCAGATGCCGTCATAGATCGGGGTGTTGGTGGAATGGTCCTTGCCATACATCTCGAAATCGACATCCAGCGCCGCCCAGCGGGCGCCGAAATCGGGCTTCCACTGCAACTTCACCTGACCGCCCGTGACAGGCAGCGTCCATTCGCGCCCGCTCTCGTCGTCGAAGGTGATCGTGCCATCGGCCGCATCGACATGCTTGATCGGCACATACAGCACCCGGCCGGTTTCGGGGTGGATCGGCAGGAAGCAGGAATAGGTCTGCTGGCGCTCCTCGCGCAAGCTGGCCAGCATGATTTCCATGATCGCGTCATAGCGTTCGGCCGCCAGCCGCAGGGTCGGGTCGAACTGCCCTGACTTGTAGAACGCCGTCGCGCTGATGAATTCGTATTCGAACCCGAATGTGTCGAGAAACCGGCGCAGCATGGCATTGTTGTGATCGCCAAAGCTGGGATATTCGCCGAAGGGATCGGGCACCGATGTCAGCGGCTTTTGCAGATGCGCGCGCAGCATGTCCTGCTGCGGCACATTCTCGGGCACCTTGCGCATCCCGTCCATGTCGTCGGAAAAACAGAACAGCCGCGTCGGAATGTCCGAGATAATCTCGAAGGCCCGGCGGATCATGGTCGTGCGCGCGACCTCGCCGAAGGTGCCGATATGGGGCAGGCCCGATGGGCCATAGCCCGTCTCGAACAGAACATAGCCCTTTTCGGGGGGCTTCTTCTCGTAACGTTTCAGTACCCGGCGCGCTTCTTCAAAGGGCCAGGCCTTGGAATTCATCGCCGCATCGCGCAGGGTGGTCATCATCCGTCTCCGTCAGTTCGGTCTCGCCCCTAAAGGCGAGGTCCGGCGGCGTCAATCTGTCCCTCGGCCCGGAAAGCCCGCGATGACCCTGGACCTGCCCTCGTTTTCAGCCTGTGACGCACTGGTGGCCGTGATGGTGGCTGTGTCCGCCTCGGACCAGCAGATGCGCACGGCCGAACTGCTGGCCATCGAACGCATCGTCGATCACACGCCCATATTCGCCGATTACGACGTTGAACGCATCCGCGCCGTCGCCCAGACCGTGATGACCCTGTTCGAGGATGAGGACGGCCTCGACGGTCTGTTCACGCTGATCCGCGCCTCGCTGCCGGCGCGGCTCTATGACACCGCCTATGTGCTGGCCTGCGATGTCGCCTCGGCCGACGGGCGGGTGGGCGACGACGAACTGCGCCTGCTGACCGAACTGCGCGAGGAGCTTGAGCTGGACCGTTTGCACGCCGCCGCCATCGAGCTTGCCGCCAAGGCCCGCCACCGCAGGGCCTGAAGATCAGATCTCAGCCGGCAGGGGCGCCTGCGCGGGCAAGGCAGGGGGGCGGCACGCGGCGGCGACCAGGTCGCGCTGCAGCCGCTTGGCCCGGCCCGTCCAGTCCAGCACGCCGGGGGGCAGGTCCATGCCTTCGGTGGCGGCGCGGCGCGGCGGGTCGGCGATCATCACCGCAAAGACCCGGTCGGCCCCGCCCGGTGCGGCCGCATAGCCCGCCAGGTTCGACACGAAGTTCAGCGTGCCCGTCTTGCCGCTGACCAGCGGCGCACCGCCCCGTCCGTCCCCGCCCGATGACGCGCCCAGCGCCTCGCGCAGCGGATCGACATTCAGCAGCGGGCGCAGCGCCGCGGCGAAATCGGGCCGCGCCAACAGCCGCACCAGCGTCTCGGGCGCGATCCGGCTGTCAGCCGACAGCCCCGAATGATCGGCCAGCAGCGCCGCCCCCGCCCCCGATGCCGCCAGCCAGCCCCCCATCGCGGCCGCCGAGGCAGCCCGGTCAGGCGCGCCGCTTGCGGCCAGGCCGACCACCTCGGCGGTCAGATTGTTGGAATGCTCCAGCATCGCCCGCAGGATCTGCGCCAGCGGGCGGCTGTCCAGCCGGGCGATCTCGACCCCCTCCGGGGGGCGGTCCAGCATTTCGGCCGCGGGCAGCGCCATTCCCTCGGCCCTGGCGAGCGTCTGGAACACGTCGCCCGCATAGGCTTCGGGCAGGCGCACCGGCAGCCAGCGCCCCCCTGTCCGGCCCAGGGCTGCGCGGGGGATATCCCATTGCTCACCTTGGCCCCCGTCCTGGTGCCGCCAGGAACCGCCGCCCGCACGCACCGCGCCGCCGATCGAAAAGGCGCGGGGCGAGCGCCCCTGCCCCCGCGCCTCGAAGGTCAGCGCGCAACCGCTGTCGCAGCGCCATCCCAGGTGGACGCGGTTGAAGTTGAGGATCATCCCCGACACGGCCGGGTTATAGGCAAGCTGCGCATCCTGTCCGGCGGCGATCTGCGCAGCCCGCGGCAAGGCGCCGCCCCATACCGCCAGCCGCGCCGGCGTCCAGCCCCGGGCGGCACGCACCGCATCGGCGGCCAGCGCCGCAAGGGCGGCCGTGTCCAGTTCGGGATCGCCCCCACCGGCCAGCACCAGCGTGTCGCCCTGGCGCAGCACGCGCGTGGCGAAACGGTGCTGCGCGCCCAGCTGGTCAAGCGCATACAGCGCCGTGACCATCTTGAGCGTGCTTGCCGGCGGCATCGGTTGCGCGCCATCCTGCGCCATCACCACGGCGCCGGTCGCAGGGTCCATCACCGCAAAAGCAAGCCGCGCCGCGCCAAGCCGCGCCTGCGCCAGCAGCGCGCCCGGCGAGGGCGCGGGCCGCGGCGCCGGCCGGCGCGGGGCCGGATCGGCGATCGCCGGGGCCGCCACCGCGGCAAGGGCGCCGGCCAGAAAACCCCGCCGCCTCATACCCGCCTGCCCCTGCCCAGGCGCCCTGCCTCGGCCAGCCACGCGGCGATGGCAAGCCCGGCGATCAGGGCAAGCCAGGCCCAGGGGGGCAGCAGCGGGCGCACCGACAGCCCGTCCACCGCCGCCGCCCCGCGCGGGGTGATGCCGATCCAGGGCCGCCCGATGCCCTGCCCCGTGGCGGGCCGCCCGGCCCGCACGGTGCGGATGTCTGGCACGCCGTCCGACAGGTGATGGAGCGATCCGCCACTGGCGGCGACCAGCCCGGCAAGCGCCGCATCCGACGCGACGGTCTGTTCGAATTCGCGCGGCGCCGCCGGCCCGGCAAGGGCAAGGCGCGTCAGATCGCCGTGCCGCACCCGGTAAAGGCCCGGCGCCGGAGGCTGCCAGCGGGCCGAAAAGCGCCCCTCGCCCACAGGGGCCAGCGCCAGCGCCTGCACGCTGCCATCGGGCAGGGTGATCGCGGCCGGGCCCGCGCTGTCCTTCATGGTGCGCCGGGTGACGATCAGCCCGCCATCCGGCGCGGCGGCAACCTCGAGCGCCTCCTCTTCCAGCTCCGGCTCCTTCATCGACCAATGCGCGATGCGGCGCAGCAGTTCGGCCTGCGGCCCGCCCCCTTCGAAGCCGCGCCCCCACAGCCAGACCTGGTCCGAGGTCAGCAGCGCGACCCGCCCCTTGCCTACATGGTTGGCAATCAGCAGCGGCTTGTCGTCCGCGGTCATCAGCACCTGCGCGCCCTCCTCGGCGACAACCTCGCCCGCCCGCAGCCAGCGGCCCCAGCGGGGGGCGCTGCCGGCCTGCCCGTCCGGCGCGCCCGGCAGGCCCGCGGTGACCGGATGGCGCAGCCCCTGCCGGGTCAGGCGCGGTGTGAAGGGCCGATCCAGCATCCTGCCGGTCGGGCGGGCGGGCAGCACCGGGCCAAGCGGGGACAGGTGCAGGCTCTCGACGCCCGCCATCTCGGGGCCCGAGGCGACCAGCAGCGCGCCCCCTTCCTCGACATAGCGGCGCATGTTCTCGAAATAGGCGGGCGGCAGGATGCCCCGCACCGGATAGCGGTCCAGGATGATCAGGTCGAAATCCCCGATCCGGTCCTGGAACAGCGCCTCGGTCGGAAAGGCGATCAGCGCCAGCTCATCCACCGGCACGCCGTCCAGCTTGTCGGGGGGGCGCAGGATGGTGAAATGCACCAGATCGACATTGGGATCGGATTTCAGCAGGTTGCGCCAGGCCCGTTCGCCCGGATGCGGCTGGCCCGACACCAGCAGCACCCGCAGCCGGTCGCGCACCCCCTGGATCTGAACGGCGGCGCGGTCGTTCAGCGCCGTCAGCTGGGCCGGCGCCCCGCCCGGATCGTCCAGCGACAGCGCCACGACATTCTGTCCGGGCTGCGACGGCACGACCGGAATGTCGAGCGGGGCGCCGGGGGGAATGGCGACGGTCTGCGGCTCTGCCCCGTCGATCGAAATGCTCAGCACCCCGGCCCGTCCGGCCACGGCATCAGGGACGGCGCCCTGGTCCTCGATCCGCGCCCGGATGGTGACGGGCTGGCCGATCAGGCCAAAGGCCGGGGCCTGTTCGACGACGAGCCGCCGGTCCCAGTCCTGCGGGCGGCCGGACAGCAGCACATGGACCGGGGCGGGCGCATCGGCGGGCACGGCGGCCGGATCATGCGCCAGCCCGTCCGTCACCACGATCACCCCCGCGACGCGCCCCGCCGGTTCGGCGGCCAGCGCCTTGGCGATCGCCGCCCCCGTCAGCGTGCCGTCCGGGTCGTCGCCCAGGGTGATGCGGCGCAGTTCGGTCGAGGGCAGCGCGGCGATCTGCGCGGCGATCCGGTCTGCGGCTTCGGCCGTCTGGGGGCGCCGGTCCGGCAAGGACTGGCTGGCGCTGACATCCTCGATCAGCAGTGCGATGTCGGGCAGCGCGCGGCGAATCTCCGTTTCCACCACCGGCCCCGCCAGCGCCGCCACAAGGGCAAGCGCCGCCAGCGCGCGCCAGGGCCAGCCGCGCAGCCCGCGGGCAAGGGCCAGCGCCGCCCCGGCCAGCGCAGCTGCAGCGATCGCCGCCACCAGCGGCCAGGGCAGCAGGGGATCGAAACCGATCTGCGTCACGGCAGCACCTCGGGCAGTGCCCCCGATCCGTCGCCGCGCTCGCGCCCCAGCCGGTCCAGCAGCTCGCGCACATGCACCTGATCGGATTTATAGTTCCCGCTCAGCGCATACATGACCAGGTTGATGCCAAAGCGCAACGCCAGCTCGCGCTGCCGTTCGGCGTCATAGGGTCCGTCCGGTCCGCCGCCGATCGCATAGGCGGCCAGACCCTGATCGGTCATCGCCCAGGCCGCCGCCCAGTCATTGCCGCCGATAACCACTGGCGAGACACCGTCATTCGCAGGCGCGGGGCCGGCACCCTGCGCCTCGCCCCCTGCCGGCGCCTCGACCCACACCGCCCCCCCGCTGAAACGGCCGGGAAAGCTGTCCAGCAGATAGAAGCTGCGCGTCAGGACATGATCGGGCGGAACCTGCGCCAGCGGGGGGATGTCGAGCCCCGCCGCCAGCCGCTGCAGGTCGGCCGCCCCGTCAGGCCCGCCGATCCCCGCGATATCGGCATCGCGCGTGTCGAACAGGATCATCCCGCCGGTCTGCAAAAAGCGGTTCAGCGCGGCATAGCCCTGCACCGAGGGCAGCGGCTGATCGGGCGTCACGGGCCAGTAAAGAAAGGGCAGCAGGGCCAGATCGTCCTGCCCGGGCGTGACCCCGACAGGGGCGCCCGGCTCGACCGTCGTGCGGCGCGCCAGTTCCTCGGACAGGCCCGACAGGCCGCGCATCGACGCCTCGTCCACCGCCCCATCACCGGTCACGACATAAGCCAGCGCCCCCGATCCCGCGGCGGCGGTCAATGCCGGATCGGGATCGTCCTGCGCCCCCGCGGGCGCGGCCAGCAGGGCCGCGGCGACGGCCAGCAGGGCCCGCCGGCTGACAAGGCAGGCCCAAGGGAACCCGGCCAACGGGCGGGGCGCCGAGAGGGGCGGCCGGAACAAGGCGGGGCGGTTCATGCCTGCGCCCTCAGGCGGCGTCCCGTGCCGCCGACCAGCGCGCTGCCGGCCGCGTCCAGCGCCAGCAGCGCCGCCGCCAGCGCCAGCAGCGCCCCGCCCAGCGCCGTCCCGGCCTGCGCCTGACCGCTCTCGATCGTTGCGCCAGGCCAGGCGGCCGGGGTCAGCGGCCCGCCGGCATTCAGGGCAGCGCGCCGTTCGCCTGCAGCATAGATGCCCGCAGGCGCGCCGGGGGCCGGACCGGCGGCAAAGGCCGCAGCCGTGACAGGGGCCAGTGAACCGGGAGCCTGCACCCGGCCAAAGCCGTCCAGCACCTGTTCCGCCTGCCAGTGATCCGCGCCCCCGGTCTGCGGCGCCGCCGCACCCGCCCCTTGCGCCTGGGATCGGGCCGCGCCCGAGCCGTCCGCGGCGGCCCCTGCGCCCTGCCCCGCATCCACCGAGCCGACCAGCCGTTCCAGCATCGAAACGAACAGCCCCGACAGGGCCAGATTGCTCCATTCCGCATTGGCCGAGCTGTGGAACAGGACAAGCTGTCCCTTGCCCATGGCGCTGCGCGTCACCAGCGGCGTGCCATCGGTCAGCTGCGCGATGGTGCGGCCGGGCAGGTCGGGCGCGGGATCGGGCAGCAGCTGGGCGCGCACCGTCACCTCGGCCGGGATGGCCAGCCCGGAAAACAGGCCATCGGGCGCGAAAGGGGCAATCTGCCGCGCGGCGCCCCAGCTCAGCGCGCCGCCGGCCGAGCGCCCGCCCGGGCGCAGGCGCACCGGCAGCAGGGGATCGGCGGCCAGATCGGGCGATGCCGCGAGGCGGGGGCCGGAAAACCGGATCAGCATGCCCCCCGCCTCGACCCAGCGGGTCAGGGCCGGCCGGCTGGCCCCTGCAGGGCTGTCCACCATGATCACAACATCCGGGGCGGCGGGCAGAACCTCGGTCAGCGATCCTTCGACAAGATCGGCAAAGGGCGCCAGGGCGCCGCGCAGGTAATGCAGGGGCGACAGCAAGGCCTGCCCTTCGGTGGCGCGCAGGTCGCCGACCAGCGCCACCTTGCGCCGGCGGGTGCGCTCATCGGCCAGAACCACCGCCCCCGCCGAGGCTTCGCCCTCGATGACAAAGCGCGTGATGCGGTTGCGCAGCTCGGCCGGCAGGTCGATGGGCACCGCCGCGCGAAACCCGCCCCCGGGCGCGGCGGTCAGCGGGCCGGGCGTCAGGCGCGCGAGCGGACGGGGCATACCCTGCGGATCAGGCCCGATCGCCAGCACCGCCGGTGCCGCGACCGGCGCGGCCGCAGACATGACCAGCGCGGGCCTTGCACCCGGCTCGAGCGAGAGCGCGCGGGCCATGCGGGCCGGCGCGGCCACGGTGACGCGCCCGCGCGCGGCCAGCGCAGCCAGCAAGGCGCCCCGGCCCGGATGATCGACGCCGTCGGCAATCCACAGCGTGTCGAATGCCGCGGGCGCGGCGGACAGAAAGCGATCCAGATCAGCCGGATAGCGTGTCTCCCACGGCTGGGGCATGGCGGCGCGCAGCTGCGCCCCGGCCTGGGCGGAGGTGCCGAACACCGGCCCATCGCCCCGGCCGCCCTGTCCGTCGGCAAGCCACAAGGCCGCCATGCCCCCCCCGGTTCGCGCCCCGTCCAGCGCAGCGCCCGCACGCGCAGCCGCCTCGTGCCAGGCCGGGGAGGCTGTCCATCCGGCGTCCATCACCACCAGCAGCGGCCCGCCCGGCCCGCCTTGCGGCCCTGCCCGCCAGACCGGGCCGGCCAGCGCCAGGATCGCGGCGGTCATCGCCGCGATGCGCAGCGCCAGCAGCCACCACGGCATGCGCCGCGCCAGCGGCGCGGCATCGCGCAGCCCCAGCAGCAGCGCCGTTCCCGGAAAGACGACCGGGCGCGGCCGGGGCGGCACCGCCCGCAGCAGCAGCCACAGCGCCGGCAGCGCCAGCAGCCCGGCCAAGACCCATGGCGCGGCAAAGCCGACAGGGATCGGCATCATCATGCCGCCAGCACCCGCGACAGCCACAACAACGAATCCGCCGCAGGCCGCGCCGTGTCATGGGCGGCAAAATGCCAGCCCGCCCCCGCAGCGAGGGCGGCCAGTGCGGCGCGCCGTTCGGCCAGGCGGCGCAGATAGGCAGGGCGCAGGGCGGCGGCGTCGCGCGTCTCATAGGCGCCGCCTGCGGGGCTGCAGAAACGGATAGCGCCATCGAAGGGAAAGCCTTCCTCGGCAGGGTCGAGCACCTGCAACAACGCCCCGCCGCAGCCAAGGCGCAGGGCATGCGCCAGCAGATGCCTGACGCCCTCAAGATCGCCCAGAAAATCGCCGATCAGCACCAGCCGGCGGCCTGGCCGCACCATCGCGGCGGGGGGCTCATCCTCTGCCGTGGCTGCCAGATCGCGGGCAAGCGCCTCGGCCTGCGCCCGGCCGGGCCGGGCCGAGGCCGCGCCGATCGCCACCCGCTCGCCCCCGCGCAACAGCACAAGGCCAAGGGCAAGGGCGACAAGCCTTGCCCGCTCGCGCTTTGGCGGGCGGGCCGGATCGCCGGTCCAGTCCATGCCCGGCCCGCCCGCGGCCCAGATCGCGGCGGCCTGCGGGCTTTGCCGTTCGCGTTCGCGCACATAGGCCGCATCCGAGCGCGCCGAACGGCGCCAGTCGATGGCGGCGGCGGGATCGCCGGCCACGGCGGGGCGATACTGCCAGAACGCCTCGCCCTGCCCGGCGCGGCGCTGCCCATGCGCGCCGGCATCCAGCCCCGCCGCCAGCCGCTCGGCCGCCAGCAGCAGCGGGGGCACCGCCGCGGCGGCAGCCTCGGCCGCGGCGCGCAAGTGGGCGGCATCGGATGGCGGGGAGGGAATGGCCGTCATCGTTCAGGCGGCAGCGCCGAAGCGCGGTTCCATAAGGCGCGCGATCACCGCGTCGGCATCCTCGCTCCGGGCGCGGGCGGCAAAGGACAGCGCCATGCGGTGACGCAGCGCAGGCGCGGCCATGGCGGCCACATCGTCAAGCGTCGGGGCAAAGCGCCCCTGCAGCACCGCCCGCGCCCGCGTCAGCAGCATCAAGGCCTGCGCCGCCCGCGTGCCCGGCCCCCAGACCAGCGCCTCGGCCAGCCAGCGCGGCGCCTCGGGCGTGCCGGGACGGGCCGCCCGCACCAGATCGAGAATCGCCGCCGTCACCCCTTCGCCCACCGGCATCGCGCGGACGAGCTGCTGGGCGCGGATCAGGGCGGCGGCGTCCAGCACGGCGCGGGGGCTGCCCTGGCCCGTTCCGGTAGTGGCCAGCAGGATCGCCTGTTCGGTGTCGCGGTCGGGATAGCCGATATCCACCTGCACCAGAAAGCGGTCGAGCTGCGCTTCGGGCAGCGGATAGGTGCCTTCCTGCTCGATGGGGTTCTGGGTGGCCAGGACGTGGAAAGGGCGGCCCAGCGGGCGGTGCTGCCCGGCTATCGTGACCTCGCCTTCCTGCATGGCCTGCAGCAGCGCCGACTGGGTCCGGGGGCTGGCGCGGTTCACCTCGTCGGCCATCAGCAGCTGGGTGAACACCGGCCCCTCGACAAAGCGGAAGCTGCGCGTGCCGTCAGGATTGCTGTCCAGCACCTCGGACCCCAGGATATCGGCCGGCATCAGGTCGGGGGTGAACTGGATGCGCGCCGTATCCAGCCCCAGCACGGTCGAAAGCGTATCCACCAGGATCGTCTTGCCCAGGCCCGGCTGGCCCACCAGCAGCGCATGCCCGCCCGACAGGATGGCGGCCAGCACCTGCTCGACCACCGCATGCTGGCCGACGAAACGCTGCTCGACACTGGCGCGCGCCTGATCGAGGCGCAGGGCGAGGCGCGCGACATCCTCGACGAGTTCATCTTGTGCAGCCATGATCTTGCCTTCGGACCGATCCATGCCCAAGCATAGGCGGGACAGGCGAAAGGCTCCACCGGCAATGAGCGACAGCGGCGGAAATTCGAAACCCGCAGGGGGCAGCATCGCTGCCGCGGCGCGTGCTGCAGGCACGCGCGGCCCTGCGCCGGTGCATCTGTGGAACCCGCCCTATTGCGGCGAGATGGATCTTGAAATCCGCCCAGACGGGCGCTGGATCCACGAAGGCTCGCCCATCACGCGGCCCGAAATGGTCCGCCTGTTCGCATCCGTCCTCAAGCGCGAGGGCGATCGCTATTTCCTGGTCACGCCGGTCGAAAAGCTGGGCATCCGGGTCGTGGATGCGCCCTTCCTGGCGACGGATGCGGATATTGCGGGCGATGCGATCACCTTCACCACCAATCTCGGCGAGCGGGTGACGGCAGGCCCCGACCACCCGATCCGCATCGAACGGCGCGGGGACGAGCCGCGCCCCTATGTGCATGTCCGTGCCGGGCTGGACGCGCTGATCGACCGCAAGACATTCTACCGCCTGGTCGAGGCCGCCGCCGAGGGGCCGGGCGGCGATCTGATGCTGCACTCGCAGGGCGCGGCCTTTTCGCTGGGGCGGTGAATGGCGCGCTTTGCCGCGAACCTGACGTTCCTGTTCACGGAACTGCCGATGCTGGAGCGGTTTGCCGCGGCCCGGCGGGCGGGCTTTGCCGGGGTCGAGGTGCTGTTTCCCTATGACCTGGCCGCGGCCGAGCTTGCCGCCGCGACCCAGGCGGCGGGGCTGGAATTCGTGCTGATGAACACCCCGCCCCCGAACTGGGCGGGGGGGCCGCGCGGCTTTGCCGCCGTGCCAGGGGGCGAGGAACGCTTCCGCCATGATTTCGAGCGGGCCTTGCGCCTTGCCGGGGCGCTGCGCCCGCGCCACATCCACGTCATGGCCGGCAAGGCCGAGGGCGCGGCCGCACACCGGACCCTGGTCGCGAACCTGCGCTGGGCCGCCGCCCGCGCCCCCCAGGCCAGCCTGCTGATCGAGCCGATCAACCAGGGCGACATGCCGGGCTATTTCCTGTCATCCTTCGACCTTGCCGCCGCCGTGATCGACGAGGTCGGCGCGACCAATGTGGGGCTGCAGTTCGACGCCTATCACGCGCAGATCATCACCGGCGACGCGGCGGCCGCGTGGGAGGCCTGCAGCCCGCGCGTGCGCCATATCCAGATCGCCGGCGTGCCCGGCCGGCACGAGCCGCGCGGCGGCGACATCGATTACGCCGATTTCTTCCGCCGGGTCGACGCCTCGGGCTATGGCGGCTGGGTCAGCGCGGAATACATCCCCCGCACCACCACCCAGGCCGGCCTGCGCTGGCTGTCTGGCAGCGGGCCAGGCTGATCACGGCCCCGCCCCGCCCCGGTCCTTCGGGCATCCCGCACCGTCCGCCCGCGCCGAAATGCGGCCAGTCGTGGAACCCGCGGCCCCGCGGGTGGTTCAACCCCCGGATGCGGGCCCATCGCCCGTGCGTCAGCCTGAGGGAAAGCCATGAATTCGATCATCTATATCGTCGGCCTGGTCGTGGTCGTGCTGTTCATCCTGTCGATGCTGGGCCTGCGTTGATGGAACGCCAGGAACGCGACATCCGCGCCGCCGCCGCGCCGTCGGGGGCGATGGGCGCGGCCAGCGAACGCGGCTATGTGGACTGGGGCTCGATCCTGGCCGGTGCGGCGATCGCGGCGGGCCTGTCGGCCGTGCTGACCGCCTTCGGCGCGGCACTCGGGCTCGGCTCGATCTCGGCGCGGGCGGGACAGGGGCTGGGTTTCGGCTCGGTCATCCTGACGGGGCTGTTCATGGTCCTGTCGATGCTGGCATCCTACATGGTCGGCGGCTATGTGGCGGGGCGCATGCGCCGCCGGGTCGATGGGGCCAATCCCGAAGAATCGGCGACCCGTGACGGCATCCACGGCCTGGTCGTCTGGGGCCTGGGCATGATCCTGTCGGCCATGATGATCGGCAATGTCGTCAGCGGCACCGTCAAGGCAGCCGGCAGCGCCGCCGCCACGGCGGTCGAGGCGACGGGATCGGCCGTGGGCGGCATGGCGCAGGGCGCGGGCAACCTGATCGGCGGCGCCGCGTCCGGCGTCGGCCAGGCCGTGCAGGGCGCGGCGCAGGGCGCCGATGTGGCGCAGCGCCAGGGCATCGACCTGCCCAACCCGCTTGATGCCGTGTCCGACCGCCTGCTGCGCAGCGAGGCGCAGGCCCCCGACCAGTTCTCGAACGAGAACCTGCGCCGCGAGATCGGCTCGATGCTGGCCGAGGTCATGCGTACCGGAGAGCTGAGCGATGAGGACCGCGCCTATCTGCGCGGCGCCATCGCCACGCGCACCCAGCTGCAGCCGGCCGAGGTGGATGCCCGCATCGACCAGGCCGTCGCCCGCGCCCAGGAACTGCGCGCCGATGCTGAGCGGATCAAGCAGGAAGCGGCCCAGAAGCTCGAGGAAGCCAAGCAGCAGGCCGTCGAGGCCGCCGAACAGGCGCGCCAGGCCGGCGTGCTGAGCGCCTTTGCCCTGGCCGCTTCGGCCCTTGTCGCCGCTGTCGCCGCCTTCATCGGCGGGCAGAAGGGCGGCCTCCACCGCGACGAAGGCCGCGTCTGGGGCGGGCTGTCGCATCGCCCGATCCGCCGCCGCTGAACGGCCCGGCCATCACCATCGCGGGCTGCCTTGCAGGGCAGCCCGTTTTCTTTTGCGGGTGGCGCCCGGGCCGGTCTTGGGTTAGGGGGCCGCAACCCTTCGTTCAGGACATTTCGCCGCATGGATATCCGCAACATCGCCATCATCGCCCACGTGGACCACGGCAAGACGACGCTGGTGGACCAGCTGCTGAAACAGTCCGGCAGCTTCCGCGAGAACCAGGCCGTGGCCGAACGGGCGATGGACAGCAACGACATCGAACGCGAACGCGGCATCACCATTCTGGCCAAGGCCACCTCGGTCGAATGGAAGGGGACGCGCATCAACATCGTCGACACCCCCGGCCATGCCGATTTCGGCGGCGAGGTCGAGCGCATCCTGTCGATGGTCGATGGCGTCTGCCTGCTGGTCGATGCCGCCGAAGGGCCGATGCCCCAGACCAAGTTCGTCACCTCGAAGGCGCTGGCGCTGGGTCTGCGGCCCATCGTCGTGCTGAACAAGGTGGACAAGCCCGCGGCCGAACCGGAGCAGACCCTGAACGAGGTGTTCGACCTTTTCGCCAACCTCGGCGCCAGCGATGAACAGCTTGATTTCCCCCATGTCTATGCCTCGGGCGTGAACGGCTGGGCCGATGACAGCATGGAAGGGCCCAAGCAGGACATGAGCGCGCTGTTCGATCTGATCGTGCGCCATGTCCAGCCGCCCCAGCAGATCGCCCATCAGGACGAACCCTTCCAGATGCTGGCCGTGACACTGGGCGCCGATCCCTTCCTGGGGCGCCTGCTGACCGGCCGGGTCGAGGCGGGCCGCGCCAAGGCGGGCGACACCGTCAAGGCCCTGTCGCGCGATGGCGAACGGGTGGAACAGTTCCGCATCTCCAAGGTGCTGGCCTTCCGCGGCCTCAACCAGACTCCGATCGACGAGGCGGTGGCGGGCGACATCGTGACGCTGGCCGGCATGGCCAAGGCGACCGTCGCCGACACCATCTGCGCCCTCGAGGTGGACAGCGCCCTGCCCGCCCAGCCGATCGACCCGCCCACCATCAGCGTGACCTTCGGCATCAATGACAGCCCGCTGGCCGGGCGCGACGGCAACAAGGTCCAGTCCCGCGTCATCCGCGAGCGGCTGATGCGCGAGGCGGAGACAAACGTCGCCATCAAGGTCGAGGACACGCCCGGCGGCGACGCCTTCGTCGTGTCGGGCCGGGGCGAATTGCAGATGGGCGTGCTGATCGAGAACATGCGCCGTGAAGGCTTCGAGCTGTCGATCAGCCGCCCGCGCGTCATCTTCCGCGAAGAGAACGGCGAGCGGCTGGAGCCGATCGAGGAAGTCATCATCGACGTGGATGACGAATACACCGGCGCGGTGATCGACAAGCTGACCGGCGCGCGCAAGGGCGATCTGGTGGAAATGCGCCCTGCCGGCCACGGCAAGACGCGCATCGTCGCCCATGTCCCCAGCCGCGGCCTGATCGGCTATCAGGGCGAATTCATGACCGACACGCGCGGCAACGGCGTGCTGAACCGCATCTTCCATACCTGGGCACCCTACAAGGGCCCGATCCAGGGCCGCCGTCAGGGCGTGCTGATTTCCATGGAGGACGGAGTTTCGGTGGCCTATGCGCTGTGGAACCTGGAAGAGCGCGGCAAACTGTTCATCGGCGCGCAGGAACAGGTCTATCAGGGCATGATCATCGGCGAACACAGCCGCGACAACGACCTGGAAGTGAACCCGCTCAAGGGGAAAAAGCTGACCAACGTGCGCGCCTCGGGCACGGACGAGGCGGTGCGCCTGACCCCGCCCGTTCGGATGAGCCTTGAGGAAGCGATCGCCTATATCGACGATGACGAGCTGGTCGAGGTCACACCCAAGATCGTGCGGCTGCGCAAGCGCCACCTGGACCCCCACGAACGCAAGCGGCAGGCCCGCAGCGAAGGGTGAGCCAGCCGAGGGGCGAGTCAGCCCGGCGTGAGCCGGGCAGAGCTTTCCGCCAAACGGTAGGAATGGATAACTTTGTTCTTCCCGCTTGGATTCGCCCCGCTTCAGGTCCACATGAGGGCTTGGCTTGCAGGATTGGCGTGGCGAGGATGCAGAACGAATTTCCGGGTGATTCGATGGCGGATCGCATTATCGAGGCGGCGGTGCTGCACCTCGAGGAATGCCGGAACGACAGCATCGAGCTGGACATCGTGGCACAGCGCCTCGGCGTCGAGACGGACGCGGTCCGGTCGATCTATCCCACTCAGGATGCGCTTGAGGAAGCGATCGGCCTGTTCGGCGTGATGCGGCTGTCGGACTGGATGAACCGCGAACTGGTTGCCGCGCCCGACGAGCCGGGCGGCGCGCTGGCGGCGCTCGCCTGGGGGTATCTCAGCTGGGCGCGAGAAAACCCGCGGCTTTACATGATCGTTACCCGCCCCGCCGAGAAGAACGAGATCGCGCGCCGCTATGACGCCAGCTTCGTGCCGCTGATCTGCCGCTTCATGGGCGAAGACCCGCAGCAGCCGACCCGCAAGCTGGCGATTGCGCGCGCCCTGATCAGCGGGCTGACCCAGCTGACGCTGGCCGCCCATTTCGACCTGTGGATGAAACAGGGCGGCGATCTGGACACCGAGCTGCGCGCGACGATCGAGGCGGGCGTGAGGATGCTGCTGACCATGCCGATCGAGGACTGAGGCTAGCCCATGCGCTCGGAGGCATAGCCGCCCGGGCTGGCCGGAAAGACCACAGTGCGCGTGCCGTTCAGGAACACGCGGTGGTTGATATGCGCGTGGACGGCCCGCGACAGCACCACCGCCTCGACATCCCGGCCCAGGCTGACATAATCCTCGGGCGACTGGGCATGGGTGACGCGCACCGTGTCCTGTTCGATGATCGGGCCTTCGTCGAGGTCGGCCGTGACGTAATGCGCCGTCGCCCCGATCAGCTTGACCCCGCGATCATAGGCCTGGCGGTAAGGGTTGGCACCCTTGAAGCTGGGCAGGAACGAATGGTGGATATTGATGATCCGCCCCGACAGCCGCTGGCACAGCGCATCGGACAGCACCTGCATGTAGCGCGCCAGCACGACCAGTTCGCTCGCCGTTTCCTCGACGATGTCCAGCAGCCGCGCCTCGGCCGCCGCCTTGGTCGCCTTGGTGACGGGAATGTGGAAGAACGGCAGGTCGTGGTTCACCACAACCTTCTGGTAGGTCAGGTGGTTCGAGACCACGCCCACGATGTCGATGGGCAGCGCCCCGATCCGCCAGCGGTAAAGGATGTCGTTGAGGCAGTGGCCAAAGCCCGACACCATCAGCAGCACCCGCATCCGCCGGGCCGGGTCATGGATGGCCCATTCCATCCCGAACGCATCCGCCACCGCGGCAAACCCGGCGCGCAGCGCCTGCGCATCCGCGCCGGTTTCGCTGCGAAAGCTGACACGCATGAAGAAGCGGCCGTTCGCCTGGTCGTCGAACTGTGCCGAATCCGTGATGTTGCAGCCGTGATCGGCCAGAAAGCCCGACACCGCGGCCACGATGCCGCGGCGCGAGACGCAGGCGACGGTCAGGACAAGATCGGTCATTGCAGCCACCTCAGATCTGCTTTTCGGGCATCTGGACGACCAGCCCGTCCAAGGCCGGCGTGACCTTGATCTGGCAGGTCAGGCGCGAGCGGACCGGGTCAGGCTGAAAGGCGAAATCGAGCATGTCGGCCTCCATCGGATCTTTCGGGGGCAGGCGATCCACCCATTCGGGCGCGACATAGACATGGCAGGTGGAACAGGCGCAGGCCCCGCCGCAATCCGCGTCGATGCCGGGAACGCCGTTGTCGCGCGCCCCTTCCATCACGGTCATGCCGGGGCGCACCTCGATTTCATGCCGGGTGCCGTTCCATTCGACATAGGTGATCCGGGCCATGCGCCTCTCCTGCCTGCGACGTGTTCGTGTGGGTCCGGCAAGGGGATAGGCGATCCAAAGACGGATGAAAAGGAATTGTGGTGCCCCCCGTCGCCGCTGCGCATCCGCCCCGCGGGGCGGCTGTCTTTGGGCAAGGCAGCCTGGCGCAGGGTTGTGCAGGCCGGTGCCCGCCGGGGCGCGGCGCATCCTGCATGGGGCGGCGGTTCCCCGCGGCGCCGCCAGACTGCCGCCCGCCCGGGCGGCGGTCATGCCGCCGTCAGGCCGCCCGCAGCGCGATTACCGCGTTCAGCCCGCCAAAGGCGAAGGCGTTGGACAGCACCGCCCCGACCCGCGCCTCGCGCGCGACATTCGGCACCACGTCCAGCGCACATTCGGGATCGGGCTCCTCATAGCCGATGGTGGGCGCGATCACCCCATCGCGCAGCGCCATGATGCAGGCCAGCAGCTCGACCGCGCCGGTGCCCCCGATCAGATGCCCATGCATCGACTTGGTGGACGAGATCATCAGCCTGTCCGCGTGATGGCCAAAGGCATGGGCCACGGCGGCGCATTCCGTCTTGTCATTGGCAGCGGTGCCGGTGCCATGGGCGTTGATATAGCCGACCTCGTCGGGATTGAGGCCGGCATCCTGCATGGCGCCGGCGATGGCCCGCTCTGCACCCAGGGCAGAGGGCATCACGATATCCTGCGCATCGGCGGACATGGCAAAGCCCACGACCTCGGCCAGGATGTCGGCGCCGCGGGCGCTGGCGTGATCCCAGTCCTCAAACACGAAGACGCCGGCCCCCTCGCCCTGCACCATGCCGTTGCGATTGGCCGAAAAGGGGCGGCAGGCGTCGCGGGACATCACGCGCAGGCCCTCCCACGCCTTGACGCCGCCAAAGCACAGCATCGCCTCGGACCCGCCGGCCAGCATGGCGCGCGCCGCGCCCGAGCGCACCATCTGGAAGGCCAGCCCCATCGCATGGTTCGATGACGCGCAGGCCGTCGCAACGGTGAAGGCCGGGCCGCGCAGGCCATATTCCATGCTGACATGGCTGGCCGCCGCATTGTTCATCAGCTTGGGCACGACAAAGGGGTGAACGCGGTTCTTTCCCTCGGCATAGACGATGCGATAGTTTTCATCCCAGGTGTTCAGCCCGCCGCCCGCCGTTCCCAGGATGACGCCGGAACACAGCCCCAGTTCACCGTGGAACTGCAAGCCCGACTGGGCGACCGCCTCCTTGGCGGCCAGCAGGGTGAACTGCGTGAACTTGTCGTAAAGAGAGATCTGCTGGCGGTTGAAGTAATCCTCGGCGATCCAGTCGCGGACCTGGGCCCCGATGCGCACCGACAGCCGCTCGACATCCTGGAATTCCAGCGGCCCGATGCCGCAGCGTCCCTCGCGCATGGCGGCCAGCGTGTCGGGGACATTGCGGCCCAGGGCGTTGATCGTGCCCATGCCGGTGATCGCCACCCGCCGCGGCTGCCATGCCGGGGCGGGACGGCTGATCTCGGGGGCGGCGGGCGGCATCTCTGCGGGCGCTGGCCGGGATTCGGTCCTGAACCCGCTCATCCCTTTTCGGCGACCAGCTTTTCCACCGCGGCAACGATCGCCCCCATGCTCGAGATGTCGAAATCCGAGCTGCCCGGTTCATTGGCGTTGAAGGGGATCGAGATGTCGAACGCCTCCTCGATGGCAAAGATCGATTCGACCAGCCCAAGACTGTCGATGCCCAGCTCTGCCGGCGTCGCCTCGGCCGTGATCTCGGCGGGGTCCAGCATGGCCTGTTCGGCGATGATGGCGATGATGCGGTCATGGACGCTTTGTGTGGACATTGGCACCTCCGGTCAGTCCTTCTGCATCAGTCGGGTAACGGTTTTCTGAAGTTCGGCGAACTGCGCTGCCATCCGCGGCAGGCGGCGCAGCGCCTTGTTCATCTCGACCTGCGTTTCCATCCGCGTAGCGGGCGAGCCGAGGATGACCCGGCCGGCCGGAACATTGGTATAGATGTTGGTGCCGCCCCCGGCGATCACGTCATCGCCGACAAAGATGTTGTCGCTGACCCCGCATTTGCCGCCCAGCACCACGCGATCCCCGATCCGCGACGATCCCGCGATGCCCACCTGCCCGCACAGCAGGCAGTCGCGGCCGATGCGGACATTGTGACCGATCTGGACCTGGTTGTCGATCTTGGTGCCCGATCCCACGGTGGTGGCGCGGATCGTTCCGCGGTCGATGGTCACATTCGCGCCGATCTCGACATCATCGCCCAGCACCACGCTGCCCAGCGAATGGATGCGCAGCCAGTGCTGTTCGCTGATATGTTCGCGCTGCCCAAGGCCGGCGCGGATTTCCTCGACCCCCGATGGCTCGGGCGTGACGAAGGAAAATCCGTCCGAGCCGATCACCGCGTTGGCATGGACGATCAGGCGCGCTCCGGCGGTGACGCCATGGGCGATGCGCACCCCCTCGCGGATCAGCGCCTGCGCACCGATCATGGAACCCTGCCCGATGCTGACATGTGCCCCGATCCGTGCCTGCGCCCCGATCCGCACATCCGCGCCGATGACGGCGAAGGGCCCAACGGCGGCGCCCTCCTCCAGCAGGGCCGAAGGGTCGATGACGGCGGAGGGATGAATGCCCTGCTGCATCCCCCCATCATTGTCCAGCAGCCGCGTCAGCCCCGCCATTGCCAGGCGCGGTCGGCGCACGATCACCGCCCCGGCAAGGCCGAGCGCGGCCGGGTCCATCCCTTCGGCGATCAGCGCCGCGGCGCCCGGCGCGAGGTCCGCGGCATAGGCCGGGGTCATGGCCAGGGCGATGCGGGCCTGCCCGTCACGCGCCGCGCCCGCCTCGGCCGGCTCGGCCGCGCCGGTGATGCGCAGGCTGCCCTCGCCCCACAGGGCCGCGTCCATGGACCGGGCAAGCTCGGCAAGGGTGATCGTCATCGGCGCCTCCGTCTGGGCCGCACAGCTACTCTGCCAGGGCAGCGGTTTCCAGCCCGCGCCCATTGTCGCGGCCCAGCCCCGCCTTGACCAGCGCCGCCCAGACCAGCGGGTCGCGGCCATAGACATCGGGCAGGCTGCGGATGCGGCCGTTCTCATCCACGGTGGTGGTGAAATAGACCAGATGCACCGGCAGATGCGGCGTCAGCTCAAGGAAGGTCTCGCGGCCGGACGCCCTGGCGCGGGCATAGCGCGCCGCCGGATCGGCGGCCGTGCCTTCAAGCAGCACCTCGGCCAGTTCGACAGGGCGCGCCACGCGGATGCATCCGTGCGAAAAGGCGCGGCGCGATTCATTGAACAGGCCCTTCGAGGGCGTGTCGTGCAGATAGATGTTCATGCTGTTGGGAAAGATGAACTTCACCTCGCCAAGCGCATTGTCGTCGCTTGGTTTCTGGCGAAGCCGATAGGGAAAGTTGCCCGCCGTATAGCGACCGAAATCCACCGACTCGCGCGGGATGACGCGGCCGCGGCTGTCCACCACGTCCAGATGCGCCACGGCGTTGCGGTTCTTCTGCAGGCGGGGCAGGTATTCCTTGGTGGTGATGGAGCGCGGAACGTTCCAGCGGGGGTTGACGACGACATCCTCCATCTCGTCCGAGAATTCGGGCGTGCGCCGGTCGGGCGCGTCGCTGCCGATCACCACCTTGGTCTGAAAGACAGTGGCGCCGCCTTCCTTCACGCGGGCGACGAACTCGGGCAGGTTGACCCACACCATGCGCGCGTCCAGATCATGCGTGCCCATCCAGCGCATCCGTTCCAGCGCGATCAGCAGGCCCTGCGGCGCGCCCTGGGCGGCGCCGTTCACGCGGGCAAGGGTGCGCGGCCCGGCCACCCCGTCAGGCGGCAGGCCCGCCCTGCGCTGATAAGCGGCGAGCTGGCCAGCCAGCGCCGCGTCGAACAGATCGGGGGTGTCGCTTTCAGCGTCAAAGCCCATGGCTGCAAGCCGAAGGCGCAGCGCCGCCACGCCCGGATCCTGCATCCCCTCGCGCCAGGGACCGCCCGGAACCGTGGGCAGATCGGCGCCCGCGACCGGCCCGATCGCGGCCGTCAACGCCTCGCGCAGGGCGCGGTATTCGCGCGATTGGGGCGGAACGGTGTCCAGCATCGCCGCCGGGTCGGGCGCGGCGACAAACCGCGCCAGCAGGGTTTCCGTCGGCACCCGCGGCACCTCGCGCAGGATGCCGGGGTCGAGCGGGCGCGGATTGACAATCCCGCCGCCCACATCATGCGTCCAGCGGGCAAAGCTGCGCGCAAAGGCCGCCTCGGCCCCGGGATCGGTGCGCCCCTCCATCGCGGCAAGCGCGGCGGCGTCATAGACATCGGGCAGCCCATGGGTCGCGGCCGAGCCGAGGGCGGCCAGCAGCGCCGCCCGCCGCGGCGCCTGCTGCGGCGCGGTAAAGACGGGGGCCAGCGCGGTGCCGCCATACCAGGCGGCCAAGCCCGGATTGCGCGCAACCCCGCGGGCAAGGGCCATCTCGTCGGCCGAAAAATCCAGCCGGGGCGCCGGGGCCGCGGCCTGCATCGGCCCCGCAAGGCCCAGCGCGGCGATCGCCGCGGCCAAGGCGCCGGTGATGATGCGCGCCCTGCCCCTTCGGGGCATATGCGCCGCCGGGCCGCGCGATTCGGCGCCGCCGGGCACCTTGTTCCTGTTCTGGTCCTGCACGCTTGCCTCGTCGTCTTTTTTCAGGCTCCGCGTTTTCGGATGGCGGGGCTGCAACCGTTGTGCCTCAGTCGGGCGCGACTCTCATCCATTATGCCCCAATTCAGGGGTTTTTAATCTCGCTCGGCAAGTTCTTGCCGAAAGCGGCGCCATTCTGCCGGGCCGGGGAACTGATCGTTTCGCAACCTTTCCGGTAGTGGCATATTGTTAAACATCCGGGATTACACCGGGCGAGCCAAGATCGCTGGCACAGCAAACGAACGCAGGACAGGCGGAGCTGAACATGACCTTCGAATTCTCGCGTCGCGGCATTCTCGGCGTCTTTGCCGCGACGACCGTGGCGGCTGCGCCAGTGATGGCCAACGCCTTCGGCCTCATGCGCGGTGCAGGCAACTATCGACGGATCAGCATGTATTCCGGCCGCACCGGGGAAAGCCTCGATACCGTCTATTGGGTCGAGGGCAAGTATGTCCGAGATGCCCTGAACGAGATCAACATCTTCATGCGCGACTGGCGCACCGGCCAGGTGATCGGCATCGATCCCCGCACCGTGGATATCGCGGCGGCCAGCCACCGCCTGCTGCAGACCAACGAACCCTACATGATGCTGTCGGGCTATCGCTCGCCCCAGACCAATGCGATGCTGCGCTCGCGCAGCGCGGGGGTTGCGCGCAACTCGCTTCACATGGCGGGCAAGGCGGCGGACATGCGGCTCAAGTCGCGCTCTGTCTCGCAGATGTACAAGGCCGTCACCGCCTGCCGTGCCGGCGGCGTTGGCAAGTATTCGCACTCGAACTTCGTCCACATGGATTGCGGCCCGCTGCGCACCTGGGGCGGCTGATCCTTCGGCCCCTTTCTGCTGCCTGACGTGAAAGCCCGCATGCCTGCGGGCTTTTGTCATGTCGCGGGGCTGCACCTGCCGTCCGGGCTTGCCCATCGCCCCGGCGCGGCCGATACCCGAAGGCGCCGCGACCCAGCAGGAGAGTGCCGGATTGACCCAGAGCGTTGTTCCCATTCTTTTGTCGGGGGGGTCGGGCACCCGCCTGTGGCCCGTCTCGCGCCGGTCCTTCCCCAAGCAGTTCGCCGCCCTTACGGGGGACCATTCGCTGTTCCAGGCATCGGCGCTGCGCCTGTCGGGGCCGCGCTATGGGGCGCCGCTGGTGCTGACGGGAGCCGATTTCCGCTTTATCGTGACCGAACAGCTTGCCGGCGTGGGCATCGTTCCGGGGGCCGTGCTGATCGAGCCGGCGCCCCGCAACACCGCGCCGGCCGTCTTGGCGGCGGCGCTGCACCTGGCCGCCGCCGACCCCGACGTGATGATGCTGGTGGCGCCGTCCGACCATGTCGTTCCCGATGCCGAAGCCTTCGGCCGGGCCGTCGACCGTGGGATCGCGCCGGCCCGTGCGGGCCGCATCGTGACCTTCGGCATCCATCCGACCCGGCCCGAGACGGGATATGGCTGGCTTGAGCTGGGCGGCGAGAGCGGCGCCGCACCCGATGACCCCGCCCCCCTGCGCCGCTTTGTCGAAAAGCCCGATGCCGCGGCGGCCGAGGCGATGCTGGCCGATGGCCGCTTCCTGTGGAATGCCGGGATCTTCCTGTTCACCGCGCGCACCATGATCGAGGCCTTCGAACGTCACGCCCCCGATTTCATCGCCCCCGTCCGGGCATCGCTGCAGGCGGCGCGGCCCGATCTGGGCTTCCTGCGGCTCGACCCCGAGGCATGGGACAGCCTGCCGGACCTGTCGATCGACTATGCGGTCATGGAAAAGGCGGGCAACCTTTCGGTCGTGCGCTTTGCCGACCACTGGTCGGATCTTGGCGGCTGGGATGCGATCTGGCGCGAGGCGCAGCTGGACGCGCCCGCCTGGCGGGGGGTTGTCGCGGATGCACGATCGACCGCCATCGACTGCGATGACGTGCTGCTGCGCTCGGATGACGAGAATCTGCAGGTGGTGGGCATCGGCCTGCGCGACACGATGGTCGTGGCGACGGGCGATGCGGTGCTGGTGGCGGACATGAACCGCGCGCAGGACGTGCGGCAGGCCGTCACGGCGCTGAAGGCGCGCGGCATCCGGCAGGCGGAACGCTTTTTGCGCGACCATCGCCCCTGGGGCTGGTTCGAGACGCTGGTCATGGGCGAGCGTTTCCAGGTCAAGCGCATCACCGTCCATCCCGGTGCCGCGCTGTCGCTGCAAAGCCATGTGCATCGCTCCGAACACTGGATCGTGGTCAGCGGCACCGCCCGCGTCACGGTGGACGGCAAGGTGACGCTGGTGACGGAAAACCAGTCGATCTATGTGCCGCTGGGGGCCGTTCACCGGATGGAAAATCCCGGCAAGGTGCCGATGGTGCTCATCGAGGTGCAGACCGGCGTCTATCTGGGCGAGGATGACATCGTGCGCTATGAGGATGTCTATGCCCGGTCTTGAGCCAGGCCTGCGCGGGGCATGGGGGCCGGGCTCTGCGGCCGGTCGGCCCAGATAGGCGCTTTCCAGCCCCCCGCGCTGCCTCTATGCTCTCACCCGAACTTTCACGGGAGAGAGACACCATGAATGCCCTGATCCGCACCAGCCTTGCCGCAATCGTCGCCGCGGCGCTGGCCGTGCCCGCCTTTGCGCAGGACATCACCATCAAGTTCAGCCATGTCGTTGCCCCCGACACCCCCAAGGGCAAGGCGGCCGAGAAGTTCAAGGAACTTGCCGAGCAGTACACGGGCGGCAAGGTCAAGGTCGAGGTCTATCCCAACAGCCAGCTCTACAAGGACAAGGAAGAGCTTGAGGCGCTGCAGCTCGGCTCGGTCCAGATGCTGGCACCCTCGCTGGCCAAGTTCGGGCCGCTGGGCGTGTCCGATTTCGAGGCCTTCGATCTGCCCTACATCTTTGACGGCTATGACCAGCTGCGCAAGGTGACGGATGGCGAGGTCGGCAAGGCGATGCTGGCCAAGCTGGAAGGCAAGGGCATCAAGGGCCTGGCGTTCTGGGACAACGGCTTCAAGATCATGTCGGCCAACAGCCCGCTGCATACGCCCGACGACTTCCTGGGGCTGAAAATGCGCATCCAGTCCTCCAAGGTGCTTGAGGCAGAGATGAACGCCCTGGGCGCGGTGCCGCAGGTCATGGCGTTCAGCGAGGTCTATCAGGCGCTGCAGACGGGCGTGGTTGACGGCACGGAAAACCCGCCCTCCAACATGTTCACCCAGAAGATGCACGAGGTGCAGAAACACGCCACGCTGTCGAACCACGGCTATCTGGGCTATGCGCTGATCGTGAACAAGGCTTTCTGGGACGGCCTGCCCGAGGATGTGCGCGCCCAGCTGGACAAGGCCGTGGCCGAGTCGACCGCCTATGGCAACGGCATCGCCAAGGAAGAGAACGAAAAGGCCCTGCAGGCGATGAAGGACGCCGGCAAGACCGAGTTCCACGAGATGACCCCCGAGGAAAAGGACGCCTGGAAGAAGGTCCTGATCCCGGTGCGCGAGGAAATGGCAAGCCGTATCGGCGCCGACCTGATCAAGTCGATCGAGGCGGCTACCGGCCAGCAGCAATAACACGGCCGCAGGCTGCCGCAGGGCCGGGCGCTGATGCGCGCCCGGCCGCCTGGCGACGGACTGCCGGACAAGCAAAGGGGGGACGGGCATGAAGGTGCTCGACAGACTCGAGGAAATCCTGATCGCGACGCTGATCGCGGCGGCGACGCTGCTGATCTTCGTTTCGGTCGCGCAGCGCTACACGCTCGATCTGGCCGCCGGGACGATGCGCTGGGCGCGCGGGGCCGAGATGGAGGGGCTGGCGGCTGCGGCGCGATCGACCTTCATGCACATCAAGTCGGTGAACCTCGTCTGGGCGCAGGAGCTGTGCATCATCATGTTCGTGTGGATGGCCAAGTTCGGCGCTGCCTACGGCGTGCGCACGGGCATCCATGTCGGCATCGACGTGCTGATCAACCGCCTGCCGCCGGCACAACGCAAGTTCTTCGTTCTGTTCGGCCTGCTGGCGGGGGCGCTGTTCACCGGCATCATCGCCACGATGGGGGCCAAGTTCGTCTGGCACGTCAAGCAGGCGTCGTCCTTTTCCCCCGATCTCGGCCTGCCGCAGTGGATCGTCTATCTGGCGATCCCGCTTGGCTCGTCGCTGATGTGCTTTCGCTTCCTGCAGGTCGCCTGGTCGTTCTGGCAGACGGGCGAGCTGCCCCATCACGATCACGGCCATGTGGACGGGATCGAGGAAGACCCGGCCGGACTGGCCGACGGGGTTGGCGAGGTGGGCGAGGCGATGATCGACAGCCCGCTGACGCCCCGCGATCTGACCGAACCGCGAAAGGACCGCTGAGACCATGAGCGCACTCATCATCTTCGGCATCCTCGTCGCGCTGATGCTGACGGGCATGCCGATTTCCATCGCGCTGGGCCTGACCGTCCTGACATTCCTGTTCACCATGACCACGGTGCCGCTGGATACCGTGGCGCTGAAGCTGTTCACCGGCATCGAGAAGTTCGAGATCATGGCGATCCCGTTCTTCATCCTGGCCGGCAACTTCCTGACCCATGGCGGGGTCGCGCGCCGGATGATCAACTTTGCCACCTCGATGGTGGGGCACTGGCATGGCGGGCTGGGGCTGGCGGGCGTGATCGCCTGCGCGCTGTTCGCCGCCGTGTCGGGATCATCGCCGGCGACGGTGGTCGCGATCGGCTCGGTCATCCTGCCGGCGATGGTCCAGCAGGGCTTTCCCAAGCAGTTCGGCGCGGGCGTGATCGCCACGTCGGGCGCGCTGGGCATCCTGATCCCGCCCTCGATCGTCATGGTGATGTATGCCGTCGCAACATCGGGCATGCAAGCCACCGGGCCGGACGGGCAACCCGTGGACAGCGCCTCGGTGGGCGAGCTGTTCATGGCCGGGGTGATCCCCGGCATCATGCTGGCCGCGTTCCTCGGCTTCACCACCTGGAACAGGGCGCGGCGGTTCGGCTTTCCGCGCCTGCCGCGTGCCACATGGGGCGAACGCTGGCACGCCTTTCGCCGGGCGATGTGGGGCCTGCTGCTGATCGTGATCGTGATCGGCGGGATCTATACCGGCGCCTTCACCCCGACCGAGGCGGCGGCCATGTCGGCCGTCTATGCCTTCGTCGTCGCGGTGTTCGTCTACAAGGACATGCGCCTGTCCGACGTGCCGCGCGTCCTGCTGTCCTCGGCGAACATGAGCGCGATGCTGCTCTACATCATCACCAATGCGGTGCTGTTCAGCTTCCTTATGACATCCGAGGGCATCCCGCAGGCGCTCGGCAACTGGATGGTGGATGCGGGCCTGTCGTGGTGGATGTTCCTGATCGTCGTCAACATCCTGCTGCTGGCGGCCGGCAACTTCATGGAGCCGTCGTCCATCGTTCTCATCATGGCCCCGATCCTGTTTCCGGTCGCGGTTCGACTGGGGATCGACCCGGTGCATTTCGGCATCATGATCGTGGTGAACATGGAGGTGGGCATGTGCCATCCGCCGGTGGGCCTCAACCTCTATGTCGCCTCGGGCATCACCCGGATGGGCATCACGGAACTGACCGTCGCGGTCTGGCCCTGGCTGATGACGATGCTGATCTTTCTGCTGCTGGTCACCTATGTGCCGGCGCTGTCGCTGTGGCTGCCCCGCACGCTGGGGATGTGACGCCCTGCCCGCGCCTTCCTGCGATGACAAGGCCCCGGAAGCGATGCCGGGGCCTTTCGCATGGCGCGGGGGTCAGCGCGCGGAATATTCGGCCTCGGTCACCTGTTCGGCCCAGTCCACGGTCTTGCCGTCAAGCTGTTCCTGCAGGGCGATATGGGTCATGGCGCTGTCGGGCGCGGCGCCATGCCAGTGACGCTCGCCCGGCGGGAACCACACGACATCCCCGGCCGAGATCGGCTCGACCTTGCCGCCCTCGCGCTGGACGAGGCCCCGGCCCATGGTGACGATCAGGCTTTGTCCCAGCGGGTGGGTATGCCATGCCGTGCGCGCGCCGGGCTGAAAGGTGACGCTGGCAACCGAGGCCCGGGCCGGCGCCTCGGGCGCGACCAGCATCTCGACCTTGACATCACCGGTGAACCAGGCGGTGTTTCCGGGGGTGGTGGCGCGATCCGCAGCCTTGCTGATGTTCATGATGAACCCCTTGCGTTGCAATGCGGGTGGAACGCGACAGGGGGCGGACCGGGTCCACCCCCATTTCGGCTCATCCGCCCCGGCGTTCAGATGTTAATCTGCTGGCCCAGTTCGACCACCCGGTTCGAGGGCAGGCGATAGAAGTTCGTCGGCTCCGAGGCCGAGCGGTACATCCCCGCATATAGCCGCGAGGCCCATAGCGGCATCATATGCGCCTTGCCCACCCGCAGCGTCCGGCGGTTGAGGAAATAGGAAGTGGACATGATGTCGAACTTGTGGCCGGCGCCCTTGGCATTGGCGAGGGCGCGCGGCACGTTCGGCTGCTCCATGTAGCCAAAGTGCAGCCGAACCCGCCAGAAGCGGGGGGCAACCTCCTCGATGCGCAGGCGGTGGGCATCGGCCACGGTCGGGGTGGGCGCGGTTTCGACCCGGACGATGAAGTTGCGCTCGTGCAGGACGTGGTTGTGCTTGAGATTGTGCATCAGCGCGGCCGGGGCGATCGTCGGATCGGCGGTCAGAAAGACGGCCGTGCCCGGCACGATCACCGGCGGGCGGTCGGCCAGCTTGCGCGCCAGGAAATCCAGATGCACCGATTCCGCCGTCAGCTTTCGCTGGATCAGCTGCGAGCCGCGCATCCACACGCCCATGAAGGTGATGACGACGCCCGCGAACAGCAGCGGGATATAGCCGCCATCAGGCACCTTGAGCAGGTTGGCGTAAAAGAAGATCAGCTCGATCCCCAGCACCGGCAGCATGATCCCCAGAACCGCTTCCCAGCGCCAGCCCCATGTATAACGGAACACGACAATCGCCAGAAGCGAGGTGATGACCATGTCGCCCGTCACCGCGATGCCATAGGCGCTTGCCAGCCTTGTGGACGAGCCGAAGGCCAGAACCAGCGCGCAGACCCCGACCATCAGCAGGGTGTTGACCCGCGGCATGTAGATCTGGCCCGCCTGCGTGTCAGAAGTGTGCTGGATCTCAAGGCGCGGCACGAGGCCGAGCTGCACCGCCTGCTGGCTGACCGAGAAGGCCCCCGAGATGACCGCTTGGCTGGCGATCACCGTCGCCGCCGTCGCCAGCAGCACCAGCGGCAGCGTGAACCAGGACGGCGCCATCAGGAAAAAGGGGTTGGCCGCCGTTTCGGGATGCGACAGCACCATCGCGCCCTGACCGAAATAGCTGATCGTCAGGGCCGGAAAGACGATCGCCAGCCACGACACCCGCACCGGCTTGCGCCCGAAATGCCCCATATCGGCATAGAGGGCCTCGGCCCCCGTGACGGCAAGGAAGACCGATCCCATGACCGGCAGCGCGCCAAAGCCGTTCCGCGCGATGAAGCCTGCCGCCCGCAACGGGTTCAGCGCCTGAAGGATGCGCGCATCATCCATCAGATGGCTGCCGCCCAGGACGGCCATGGTGGCGAACCACACCAGCATGACCGGGCCGAACAGACGCGCGACCCGCTCGGTCCCCGAACGCTGCATCCAGAACAGCGCGATGACGATGGCCAGCGTGACCGGGACCACCCAGCCGGCAAAGCCCGGAAACACCAGGTCCATGCCCTCGACCGCGGACATCACCGACATGGCGGGGGTGATCATCGCATCCCCGAAGAACAGCGACACGCCCACGATCCCGGTCAGATACAGCCACCAGGCCCGCCGGCCCAGCGCACCCTGCGCCTTGGCCACCAGCGACAAGGTGCCCCCCTCGCCGTTGTTGTCGGCGCGCAGGATCAAGGCGACATATTTGACCGTCACGATCAGAATGACCGTCCAGAACAGCATCGACACGATGCCGATCACCGCAGTCTCGGCCATGTGATGTTCGCGGGCGTGGACAAGCGATTCCCGCAGCGCATAGAGGGGTGATGTGCCGATGTCTCCGAACACGACCCCCAGGCATGACAGCACCAGCCGCGGCGTCGCCGGGGCATCGACGTGGCTGGCAGGGTGGCCGGGTTCGCCTGCCGAGGATTCGGGCCCTTTGCCCGTGCTGGGCAGCGCGGATGGCTCGCTTGGCTGCGTCATCGATTCGCCCCTTGTTGCGGCGCGCGGTATCTGGCCCCTGCCCGCCCCGTTGACAAGCCCGCTTGACAGGCCTGTTGCGCCCTTGTCCCGGCGGACAGGCGCGCTTGCCCCGCCCCGGAACAAGCGCGCTTGACTGATGCGGGCCGGATGCTAGCCTGCCCGCCGGCAGGGATTTTCGCCCTGCCCCATCCCCATATCAAGGCGCGCGAGGCAGCCATGGCCCTGGACCGAAAACCCGTCCCCAATGACCTGCGCGCATTCTGGATGCCGTTCACGGCGAACCGCCAGTTCAAGGCACGCCCCCGCATGCTGGTTGCCGCGCAGGACATGCACTATACCGCCGATGACGGGCGGCAGGTGCTGGACGGCACGGCGGGGCTGTGGTGCTGCAACGCCGGCCACGGGCGCCCCGCGATCACCCGCGCCATCGCCGACATGGCCGGCACGCTGGATTACGCGCCCGCCTTCCAGATGGGCCATCCGGCCGCCTTTGAACTGGCCAACCGGCTGGTGGACATCGCGCCCGAGGGGATCGACCACGTCTTTTATTGCAATTCCGGCTCCGAGGCGGTGGACACCGCCCTCAAGATCGCGCTGGCCTATCACCGGGTGCGCGGCGAGGCGACGCGCACCCGGCTGATCGGGCGCGAGCGCGGCTATCACGGTGTCGGCTTCGGCGGAATCTCGGTCGGCGGGATCGTGAACAACCGCCGCTTTTTCGGCAGCCTGCTGGCGGGCGTGGACCACCTGCCCCACACCCACCTGCCCGAGAACCGCATGACCCGGGGCCAGCCCGACCACGGCGCCCATCTGGCGGACGAGTTGGAGCGCCTGGTCGCCCTGCACGGGGCCGAAACCATCGCCGCCGTGATCGTCGAGCCGATGGCCGGCTCCACGGGCGTCCTGATGCCGCCCAAGGGCTATCTTCAGCGCCTGCGCGAGATCACCCGCAAGCACGGCATCCTGCTGATCTTCGATGAGGTCATCACCGGGTTCGGCCGGCTGGGCAGCCCCTTCGCGGCCCAGCATTTCGGCGTGGTGCCCGACATGATCACCTGTGCCAAGGGCCTCACCAACGGTGTCATCCCAATGGGCGCGGTGCTGACCTCGGGGGCGATCCACGATGCCTTCATGCACGGGCCCGAGCATGCGATCGAGCTGTTCCACGGCTATACCTATTCGGGCAACCCCATCGCCTCGGCGGCAGCCATCGCCACGCTGGACACCTATGCCGAAGACGGGCTGCTGACCCGTGCCGCCCAGCTCGAGCAGCACTGGCAGGAGGCGCTGCACGGGCTGGCCGGGCATCCTCATGTGGTCGACATCCGCAACATGGGGCTGATCGGCGCGGTCGAGCTGGCCCCGATCGAGGGCGAGCCGGGCAAGCGCGGCTTTGACGCCTTCCTGCGCGCCTTCGAGGCCGGAATCCTGATCCGCGTGACCGGCGACATCATCGCCCTGTCCCCCCGCTGATCATCAGCGAGGCGCAGATCGACGAACTGATCGGCACGCTGGGCCAGGTGCTCAAGGCTGCGGCGTGAACACAGGCACGGGCGCGGACGCAGGCAAGGCTGATGCAGGCCGTTCAGCCGCGTCCAATCTCAGGGTCGATGGCGCGCGGCTGTGGGACTCGCTGGAAGCGATGGCGCGCATCGGTCCGGGCGTCGCGGGCGGCAACAACCGCCAGACGGTGACCGACGCCGATGGCGAGGCGCGGCGCCTGTTCCAGCGCTGGTGCGAGGACGCCGGCATGACCATGCAGGTCGACCGGATGGGCAACATGTTCATGCGCCTAGAAGGGGCCGACCCGTCTGCCGACCCGGTCTGGATGGGCAGCCACCTGGATACCCAGCCCACCGGAGGCCGCTATGACGGGGTTCTCGGCGTGCTGGGCGCGCTCGAGGTGGTGCGCACGATCCGGGACCGGGGGATCAAGCCTCGCCGGCCGATCGTCGTCGTGAACTGGACCAACGAGGAAGGGACGCGCTTTGCGCCGGCGATGCTCGGCTCGGGCGTCTTTGCGGGGCTGCACGACGAGGCCTATGCCAATGCCCGCACCGACGCCGCCGGGCTGCGGTTCGGGGACGAGCTGGAACGGATCGGCTGGCGGGGCGACCAGCCGATGGGCGGGCGCCCCATCCATGCGCTGCTGGAATATCACATCGAGCAGGGTCCGATCCTCGAGGCAGAGGGGCGGCAGATCGGCATCGTCACACATGGGCAGGGCCTGTGGTGGCTGCATCTGACGCTGAGCGGACGCGACGCGCATACCGGCTCGACCCCGATGGCGATGCGGGCCGATGCCGGCCTGGGGATGGCACGCATCATCGAGGCGGTGAACCGCATCGCCCTGGATCACCAGCCGGGCGCGGTCGGCAGCGTGGGCCATGCGGTGCTGGCACCCAATTCGCCGAACGTCATCGCCGGCACGGCGCGCATGACCATCGATCTGCGCAGCCCCGACGCCGGCAAGCTGGCCTCGATGCGCGAGCGGGTGGAGCGTGAGGCCGCCGGGATCGCCGCGGCGCTGGGGCTTGCGCTGACGGTCGAGGTGACCGGCCATTTCGAACCGGTGGCCTTCGATCCGGCGCTTACCGCGCTGGTCCGGGATGTGGCCGGCCGGCTGGGGCTGTCGCACATGGATATCGTCTCGGGCGCCGGGCACGATGCCTGCTGGATCAACCGCATCGGGCCGACGGCGATGATCATGTGCCCCTGCGTCGGCGGCCTGTCGCATAACGAGGCCGAGGAAATCACGCCCGACTGGGCCGCCGCCGGCTGTGACGTGCTGCTGAACACGGCGCTGGAACTGGCCGGGGTGGCGGCGGGGGAAAGGAACAGCGGATGAAGGTCGCGCTGATCACGGCGGGCGGGTCGGGCATGGGCGCGGCCTGCGCGCGCCGGCTGGCGGCGGACGGCTTTGCGGTCGCCATCCTGTCATCCTCGGGCAGGGGCGAGGCGCTGGCCGCCGAGTTGGGCGGGTTCGGGGTCACCGGATCGAACCAGTCGCCCGATGACCTGGCGCGGCTGGTCGAGGGGGCGAAGGCGCGCTGGGGCCGGGTGGACGTGCTGGTGAACTCTGCCGGCCATGGGCCGCGCGCGCCGATCCTCGATCTGACGGATGAGCAGTGGCACCAGGGGATGGAGGTCTATTTCCTCAACGTGGTCCGCCCGACGCGGCTCGTCGTGCCCCTGATGCAGCAGCAGGGCGGCGGCGCGATCATCAACATCTCGACCGCATGGGCCTTTGAGCCGGCGGCGATGTTCCCCACATCGGCGGTGTTCCGCGCGGGGCTGGCCAGCTTTGCCAAGATCTTTGCCGACGCCCATGCGCCGCAGAACATCCGCATGAACAACGTCCTGCCCGGCTGGATCGACAGCCTGCCCGCGACCGAGGAACGGCGCGGGTCGGTGCCCATGGGCCGCTATGGCCGCATGGACGAAATCGCAGCCACCGTCGCCTTCCTCGCTTCGGAGGGGGCGGGCTATATCACCGGCCAGAACCTTCGTGTGGATGGCGGGCTGACCCGTTCAGTCTGAAATGGGCCGGATCGTGACGCGCGCATGGCTGATCGCGGCGGCAGGGGCGCTGCTGTCCGGGCCGGCTCTGGCAGCCGATGGGCTGGTGCTGCAGCTCAGGGACAGCGGGCCGGACGGGTCGGCCGGTTATCTCGCGGCCCGTGACAAGGGATACTATGCCGCCGAAGGGCTTGATGTGACGATCCGCCCCGGCGGCCCCCAAGCCGAGCCGCTGGACGCCCTGGCGACCGGGGCGGCCGATCTGGCAGTCGAGGGCATGGCCGCGGCCCTTGTCGCGCGCGAGAAAGGGCTGCCCGTCGTCAATATCGCCCAGCCCCTGAACGGCACCGGGCTCGCCCTGGTCTGCTGGCGGCGCGCCGGCATCGGTGATCTGCGCAGCGGCCTTGCCGGCCAGACAATAGGGGTGCGCTTTGCGGCGGACCGCCATGCCTTCATCGCCTGGATGAACCGCATCGGCGTTCCGACCGATGGCGGGGAACAGGGCGCGAACCTGATCGAGCAGGGCGCGGGGTTGGAGACGCTGCGCGCCAAGCGCGCCGCCTGCGTGACCGCCACCGCCCCTGTCGGCGGACAACAGCCCGAGGCGGGGCCCGATTTCGTCACCTTCCACGATGACGGCGCAATGCCGGGCGACGGTCTGTACGCCCTGGGAACGGCGCTGGCCGATCCCGCAGGCGAAAGCCGCCTCGTGCGCTTTGTCCGCGCCTCGATGAGGGGCTGGGCAGAGATCGCCCGGCAGCCAGAAACAGCCGGCGGCCCGCAGCAGAGGATGGGGCCTGCCTGCTGCGGCCCCCAGGTCAACGTGCCTGACGGGCGGCTTGACATCGCCGCCGCCGGGCGCGCCGTGCAGGCGCTGCTGGCCGGCCCGCATCCGCTTCTGTCAGCGCCCCCGGTCGGGGCCTGGACAGAGGCGATCACAGACAGGGCGGCGCAGCCGGGGGCGGCGGGCGCCCTGCCCGCGGGGGCGCAGGCCGCCGGCCGGCCACAGGACGGCGCGGCCTTGCGCAAGGCGCCCTGATCCGCAGGGCGCTGCGGCGATGCTGCCGCCCTTGGCGGTTACTGCTTGAGGGCCGGGGTCACGCCCCATGTATCGGACAGCATGTATCCTTCCTGCCAAGGGTCGTCGGGGTCCAGAAGGTAGCTGTGCTGGCCGGTGATCCATGCCCGCCCGGTGATTTCCGGGATGATGACCGTGCGCCCGTTCCAGTCTTCGACACTCAGGATCCTGCCGACGAACCTTGATCCGATGATCGAGGCATGGATCAGCTCGTCGCCCGCCTTCATATGCCCCTTGGCCTGCAGCACCGCCATTCTGGCGGATGTCCCGGTGCCGGTCGGCGAGCGATCGGAGCGGCCGGGCGCCACGATGCAGGTGTTGCGCGTGACCTTGCCGCTGCCTTCATAGGGCATCGCGAACTGGACGATCGACACCCCCTGCACATTGGGGAAATCCGGATGCGCGACCGGGAACTGTTCCCGCGCAGCCTTGCGGATGCTTTCGCCGAGGATGGCCAGATCGCGGGCCTCGTCGGGCCTGACCTCAAAGCCCAGCGCCTTGGCATCGACGATGCCGAAGAACATGCCCCCGTAAGCAATGTCGATTGGAATCTTTCCATGGCCTTCGACCTCCAGCGCGCCGTCAAGCATGGCGGCGAATGCGGGCGCGTTGCGGAAGGTGATCGACTGGCATTTGCCGTCTTCACAGCGCGCCGTCACCTCGATCACGCCGCCGGGCATGTCTAGCTTGAACCGGGTGATCGGCTCCTGCATCGGGACCATTCCGGTCTCGAGAAGGACGGTGGCGATGCAGATCGTGTTCGATCCCGACATCGGCACATATTCGGTCGGCTCCATGACGATCGCGCCGGCAACGCAGCCCGGCGTGATCGGCGGGACGACGAGGTTGACGTGACGGGCGACGGAGCCGCGCGGCTCGCAGATGAGAAGCCGGCGGATGTGGTCGTGATCACGCTCCATGGCGATCATCCGCTCCATCATCGTGTTCCCGGCCGGGGGCAGGACCCCGCCGATGATCACGTCGCCGATTTCGCCTTCGGCGTGACAGCCGACGACGCTGATGTTCAGCCTGGAGCGCATGGTCAGTCCTTGTTCGTTGCGGCTGCGAGGGATTTGCCGGCCACGAACCAGTCGGTCGGGGCAACCTCGGAAAACAGGATCGTGGTCGCCGCCGCAGCGACGCCCGCCTTCTCGAACAGCTGGGTGATGTCCCTGGCGATCGATTCCAGGGTGGCGCGATCGCGACCGGGGAACAGTTCAATCCTGACGATGGGCACTTCAGACATCTCCATTGGCGACGGGGCCTGGGTTCCGCACCAGGCCAGTGGCGGGCAACTGCCTTGCCTTGCGGGACAGCACCGGGCGCCGGGCGGGCACGGTCATCCGATGCTGCCGCATGCGTCGATGCAGGCCAGAGTTTTTCTTATATGAAAATTTCTTGCAAGAAGGAAAAATCCCCCCCATGGTGAGTCAGGCTTACCGAAGGGGGGTAGAGACATGAAAAAACACGTCACCATCACTGCACTGTTCCTTGCGACCTGTCTGGCCGGCGCGGCGCAGGCCGACAAGCTGGACGACATCATCAGCTCGGGCACGCTGCGCTGCGCGGTCGTGCTCGACTTTCCGCCGATGGGCAGCCGGGGCCAGAACAACGAGCCGGTCGGCTTTGATGTCGATTACTGCAACGACCTGGCCGCATCGCTGGGCGTGAAGGCCGAGATCGTCGAGACGCCCTTCCCCGAGCGCATCCCGGCGCTGATGTCGGGCCGGGTCGATGTCGGCGTCGCCTCGACCTCCGACACGCTGGAGCGGGCGAAGACCGTGGGCTTCTCGATCCCGTATTTCGCCTTCGACATGGCTGTGACGGCCAATGACGCCGCAGGCATCAAGTCGTTCGACGACATGAAGGGCCACACCGTGGGCGCGACGGCCGGAACATACGAGGCGATCGCCCTTGAAAAGCAGGTGCAGGCCTGGGGCGACGGCACCTTCCGGCCCTACCAGACCCAAGCCGACGTGTTCCTGGCGCTGAGCCAGGGGCAGATCGACGCGACCGTCTCGACCTCGACCGTGGCGATGGCCAACGTCAAGAGCGGCAATTTCCCCGGCATCTCGGTGGTCGGCAAGGCGCCGTTCAACACCGACTATGTCGCGCTGTTCACGAACCGCAACGAATACGGCCTGATCAACTACCTGAACCTGTTCGTCAGCCAGCAGGTCCGCACCGGGCGTTATGCCGAACTTTACGAAAAATGGGTCGGCGGGGACGTGCCGCCGCTGACGGTTCCGAACGTCTATCGCTGAACGCAGGTGGGCAGGGGGCGGCGCATGGCTCTGCGCCGCCCCCTGCCCGCTTCCATGACCTAAGGCGGAAAGAACAAGCAGTGTTCGGTTACACCTTTCAATGGGCCCAGGCGTTTTCCCGTCTTCCCAAGATGCTGGACGGCGCGCTCGTGACGATGGAGGTCGCGGTCCTGTCGATGGTGATCGGCATCGCGCTCGCCATCGCCCTGACACTCATGCGCCTGTCCGGATCGCGGGCCCTGCGCGGCATTGCGGCTGCCTGGGTCGAACTGGCGCGCAACACCCCGGCCCTGTTCCAGATCTACATGGCCCATTTCGGCGTCGCGTCCTTTGGCATCCATTTCAGCCCCTTCGTCTCTCTGCTGATCGGGATCACCTTCAACAATGCCGGCTATCTGGCCGAAAACTTTCGCGGTGCGCTGAAGGCGATCCCCGATACCCAGACCCGCGCCGGCCGCTCGCTCGGCATGACGGGGATGCAGGCCTTCCGGCACATCGTCCTGCCGCAGATGCTGCGCATCTCGTTCCTGCCGATGACGAACCAGATGGTCTGGGCGGTGCTCATGACCTCGCTCGGCGTGACCGTCGGCATGAACTCGGACCTTTACGGCGTCACGCAGGATCTCAATGCGCTGACCTTCCGCACCTTCGAGCTTTTCGCCATCGCCGCCGTCATCTTCTACGTCATCACCAAGTTCATCACCCTTGGCGCGCGCCTCATGGCCGCGCGGCTGTTCCGGTATTGAGAGCCTGACGATGTTCGACACCGCCCTCTCGCCAGCCGACCTGCTCTTTCTCGCCAAGGGCGCCGGCATCACGATCATTGTCACCGCCATTTCGGTCTGCATCGGCACGGTGCTGGGCATCCTGTTCGGGGTGATCCGTGTCCAGCTGGGTCCGATCGTTTCGGCGCCCCTCACATTCGTGCTGGACATCTTCCGTTCCGTCCCGCTGCTGATCCAGCTGGTATTGGCGAATGCCTTCTTCGGCATGGTGCTGCGGCTGCACCTGTCGGGCTTCGTGGTCGCCTGCCTGGTCCTGTCGCTCTACACCTCGGCCTATTGCGCCGAGATCGTGCGCGGCGGGATCGACGCGGTGCCGCGCACGACGCGCCGCGCGGCGCGCTCGCTGGGCATGACCTGGGCGCAGGACATGCGCCACATCGTTCTGCCGCTGGGAACGCGCGTTGCCCTTCCCTCCTGGCTTGGACTGGCGCTGGGGGTGATGAAGGACTCCGCGCTCGTCTATGTCGTGCAGGTGACCGAACTGCTCAAATCCACGCAGATCCTCATCACGCGGCTTCAGGAACCCCTGTTCCTGCTGATGATCTGCGGTGCATTTTATTTCCTGATCAGCTTCCCGATCGCGCGGCTGGGCGGGTATCTCGAAAGAAGGTGGTCCAGTGATTGAGATCCAGAACGTCCGCAAGTCGTTTGGCCAGCTGGAGGTCCTCAAGGGGATCGACCTGAACGTCGCCAAGGGCGAGGTCGTCACGGTCATCGGCGGCTCGGGTTCGGGCAAGTCGACCCTGCTGACCTGCATCAACGGGCTTGAGCCCATCGATTCAGGGCGCATCGTCGTGGATGGAACCGAGGTTCACGCCCCCAAGACCGACGTGAACCGGCTGCGCCAGAAGATCGGCATCGTCTTTCAGCAATGGAATGCCTTTCCCCACCTGACGGTGCTGGACAACGTGACCCTGGCCCCGCGCAAGGTGCTGGGGCTGGGCAAGGCCGAGGCCGAGGCGATTGGCGAGAAGCAGCTGCGCCATGTAGGCCTGGGCGACAAGCTGACGACCTATCCTTCCCGGCTGTCCGGTGGACAGCAGCAGCGCATGGCGATTGCACGGGCCCTTGCGATGTCGCCCGACTACATGCTGTTCGACGAGGTCACATCGGCCCTTGATCCGCAGCTGGTGGGCGAGGTTCTTGAAACCCTGCGGATGCTGGCCGACGAGGGGATGACGATGATCTGCGTGACGCATGAGATGTCGTTCGCGCGCGATGTATCGAACCGCGTCGCCTATTTCCACAAGGGCATCATGGCCGAGATCGGGCCGCCGCAGCAGATTTTCGGCGACCCGCAGCACCCCGAGACGCGCCAGTTCCTGGCAAGCGTGCGTTGACAGACTTGTGCGGCAGGCCGGCGCCGGAGTGATCCGGCGCCAGCCCCTGCCCGCTCAGCCCTCCAGGGCGGCAAGGCCCATTGTCTCGAAGCGGTCCAGCTGGGCCAGTTCCGCCTCGCTCAGGGTGATGCCGTCCGCCAGGGCCTTGGCGCGGGCGGCAAAGCGGCGCTCGGATGGCAGGCGCGCGCCCTGCGCGCCGATAGCGGTCAGCAGCCGTTCGCCCTCTGCGATCGGGTCGCGGCCGCTGCGGGCGGCGAAACGCTGCGGATCAAGCGCGATCACCAGCGCCCCGTGGCGCGGCAGCAGGCTGGTGGTGCCGCCCATGAATTCGACGGCCTCCTTGCTCATGAACTCGCCCAGCATCGCGCCCGAGAGCAGCTCGACCATCGTCGAGATTGCCGATCCCTTGTGCCCGCCAAAGGGCAGCATCGCGCCCGACAGGGCGGCCTCGGGATCGGTCGTGGGGCGCCCGGCGCTGTCCACGGCCCAGCCCTCGGGGATCGGCTTGCCGGCGCGGCGGTGCAGCTCGATCTCGCCCCGTGCCACGACGCTGGTGGCGAAATCGAAGACATAGGGCTGCGCGCCCTGTCGCGGCCAGCCGAAGGCAAAAGGGTTGGTGCCCAGCAGCGGCGCGCTGCCCCCGGCGGGGGCGACCGAGGCATAGCTGGGGCACATCGAGAGCGAAGCCAGCCCGTCCTGCGCCAGCGCCTCGACATCATGCCACAGGGCCGAGAAATGCAGGCAGTCGCGGATCACCAGCGCGGCGATGCCCTGCGCGCGCGCGCGCTCTGCCAGCAGCGGGCGGGCGGCGTCGAAGGCGGGGTTGGAAAAGCCCCCGCCCGCATCGACCTCGATCACCGAGGTGCCTGCATCATGGATGCGCGGCACGGCATCGGGGGCGACCTTGCCGGCCGCGATCACGCGCAGGCAGCCCTCGACACGGTAGATGCCGTGCGACTTGCAGTTGTCGCGCTCGCCCGCGGCGATCACCGCGGCAACCGCCCGCGCGCTTTCGGGCCGAACGCCCGCCTTGGTGAAGATTGTCTCGACACGCGCCAGAAGCGCCTCGGGGGAAATCGGATGGGCCGCAGGCATCAGGCAGAACTCCTCAGGTTTCAGAAGGGGCGTTGGGGGCCTCTGCCCGCCTGTCAACATCGACATAGGTGCAGGCCCAGAAAACCCTGGCCTCCTCGTCGGTCAGGGCGCGCAGGCCGTGCCTGACCGTGCTGTCGAAATAGGCGCAGTCGCCGGGCTCCAGCACGACCGGCGCATAATGCTCGACAACCAGTTCGATGGTGCCCGACAGAACGAAAAGCGTCTCCTCGCCGTCATGCGCCTCAAGCTCGTCCGGTCTAAGCGGGTCACGACGGTCCACGCGCGTCACGAGGGGGATGATCTTCTTGTCGGCCAGGGCGTTGCACAGGATTTCATATTCGAAATGCCTCGACCGCACCCTGCGGCCCTTGCCGGCCTTGGTCACGGTCATCCGCGTGGTCTGCTGATCCTCATGGTCCGAGGCGAACAGCCGCTCCATCCCGATATCATAGGCGCGGGCGATCTTGACCAGGTTTTCATAGCTCGGCGAGACGCGCCCGTTCTCGATCTTGTGGATCGTCGAAAGGGCAAGGCCCGTGCGCTGGGCCGCCGCCTCCAGCGTCAGGCCGCATTTCTGACGAACGGACTTCATGCGGCTTCCCAGTTCCGAACGAAGCTGGAGACGCTCGGCATCCCAGTTGTCGAGGACAAGATCCGGGGTCTGGTCAGCGCCGGGTTGTTTTCTCGTGCGCGGCATATTTTTCTTTTCTTACCATTTGTGGTCGATTAAGCATATCCAAGCAGCGCATGCAACGATGCAGGCCGGCACAGGATCAGGGTCGGGCGGCGCTTGGAACAAGAAAACCACAAGGCTCGTCCTTCAAGGGGAGGGATCATGGCCACCTCCATCATCGGCGCATCGGCGGAGGGACCGATTCTCGTCTGCGACGAGGGTCTGAGCGTCTGGGGCGGGGTCGATCCGTCCAGCGGGCGGATCGTCGATTCGCTTCATCCGCAGTTCGGTCGCACCCTGGCGGGCCACATCGTCATGATGCCGACCAGTCGCGGCTCGTGCACGGGCAGCGGTGTGCTGCTGGGCCTGGCCTTTGCCGGCACGGCGCCGCGCGCGCTGATCTTCCGCGAGGCCGAGGATATCCTGACCCTGGGCGCGCTGGTCGCCGGGCGGCTGTTCGGCCACCATATTACCGTCCTGCGGCTGCCGGCGGAGGAATATGACGCGCTGGCGCGCGAAAGTTCGGCCCGGATCACCGAAACGCGGCTGATGGCCGGCGCGCATTCCTGGCCCCTCCAACCGGCGGGCGAGGGCGTCACGCTTGATCTGAGCGATGGCGACCGCGCCTTTCTCGAAGGCCGGCAGGGCGAGGCCGCGCGGCTGGCGATGGAGATCATCGTCACGATGGCCAGGGCGCAGGGTGCCCGGCGCCTTGCCGATATCAGCCGTGTGCATATCGACGGCTGCATCCATGCAAGCCCGGCATTGCTTACCTTTGCACGTGCGATGGCGGACAAGGGCGCGCATGTCCGCGTGCCGACGACCATGAACGCGATTTCTGTCGATCACGCGAACTGGCGCGCGCAGGGCGTTGACGAAGCGTTCGGCCTGCCCGCGGCCGGGCTTGCCGATGCCTATGTCGAGATGGGTGCGCGGCCCAGCTTTACCTGCGCGCCCTATCTGCTGCCCGCCCCCCCCGCCATCGGCGAGGATATTGCCTGGGCCGAAAGCAATGCCGTCATCTATGCCAACAGCGTGCTGGGCGCGCGCACGGTCAAGCATGCGGACCTGATGGACCTGTGCATCGCACTGACCGGGCGCACCGCCCGCACAGGGGTTTATCTGAATGACAATCGCGCCCCGCGACGCATCATCGATGTCAGCCGGCCCCAGGCCGCGGACGAATCGTTCTGGCCGATGCTTGGCTGGCTCGTGGGGCAAGCCGCCCCCGACCGCATTCCCCTGATCCGGGGCCTTGAGGGCGAGACCCCTTCGGAGGACGATCTCAAGGCGCTCTGCGCGGCCTATGGAACGACTTCGGCCGCGCCGATGCTGCACGTCGCCGGCATCACGCCCGAGGCAGACCTGCCCCCGGCGCCCGACGCCGATCATGCGGCCATCACGGCGGCAGATTTCGCGCGCCTGTGGCAGGCCTTCAACAAGGGCGCGGCGCAGGTCGATCTGGTGGCCTTCGGCAGCCCGCATTTTTCGGCGGATGAATGTTCGGCACTGGCCCGGTTGATGAAGGGCCGGCACGTCGCCCGCGATGTAACGGCGATCATCACGCTGGGGCGGGCGACACTGGAGGCGATCGGCGCAAGCGGCGTCCGGGCGAGCCTTGAGGCGGCCGGCGTCAAGATCGTCCCGGACCTCTGCTGGTGCTCGATTTCCGAACCGGTCTTTCCGCCGCAGGCGCGCGTGCTGATGACCAATTCGGGCAAATACGCCCACTATGCGCCGGGGCTGAGCAAGCGCGAGGTCCGCTTCGGCTCGCTGGCCGAATGCGCCGACACCGCCTGCACCGGCCGCGCCCCCGCGGCGCCGCCGCACTGGATCACCGCCGCCTGACCCCTCTGCCTGTGGACAATGATCGGAGCCCTTCATGAATAAAGACGTGTTTCTTGGCACTATCCCCGCGCTGCTGACGCCCTGCACAAGCGACCGGCAGCCGGATTTCGACGCGCTGGTCCGCAAGGGACAGGAGATGATGTCGGCCGGAATGTCGGGCGTGGTCTATTGCGGATCGTGCGGCGACTGGCCGCTTCTGACCGACGAGCAGCGGATGGAGGGGGTCGAGCGCCTGACCAGGGCCGGCGTGCCGGTGGTGGTGGGCACCGGCGCAGTCAACACCCGGTCGGCCGTCGCGCATGCCGCCCATGCGCAGTCGGTCGGCGCAGCGGGTCTGATGGTCATTCCGCGACTGCTGTCGCGCAGCCTTTCGGTCGCCGCGCAGCGCAACCATTTCAAGGCCGTGCTGGCCGCCGCCCCGGATGTTCCGGCCATCATCTACAACAGCCCGTATTACGGCTATTCCACCAAGGCCGACCTGTTCTTTGCCCTGCGGGCCGAGCATCCCAACCTGATCGGGTTCAAGGAATTCGGCGGCAGGAACGACCTGAGCTATGCCGCCGAACACATCACCTCGCAAGATGACGAGGTGATCCTGATGGTCGGCGTCGATACCGAGGTCTATCACGGCTTTGTCAAATGCGGCGCGGTCGGCACGATCACCGGGATCGGCACGATCTTTCCGCGCGAATCGCTTCTGCAGGTCGCCCTGTCGCGCCGCGCGGCCGAAGGCTGCCCCGAGGCCGATCGGCGCGCCCGAGAGCTTGCCGACGCCTTCCAGGTGCTGGCCAGGTTCGACGAGGGTGTCGATCTGGTGCTGTATTTCAAGCACATGATGGTTCTGAAGGGCGAACAGGAATACGCCCTGAACCTGAACGAGACCGATGCCCTGTCGCCCTCGCAGGCGCGTTTCTGCGAGGCTCAGTTCCACCAGTTCAACAGGTGGTTCGCCAACTGGTCCAAACAGGGCGGGGTGATCGCCGAATGCATGTGATCGACAGCCACACCGGGGGCGAGCCGACGCGGGTCATCTTGGACGGTGGGCCCGATCTCGGATCGGGGCCGCTGGCCGAGCGCGCGGCGCGGCTCGCCAGGGATCACCGGGACTTCTACCGCTCGGTCATCCTCGAGCCGCGCGGCCAAGTGGCGATGGTCTGTGCGCTGCTGGTCGAGCCGGTCGATCCCCGCTGCGTGACCGGGGTGATCTATTTCGATGCCGACGCTGTGCTGGGGATGTGCGGGCATGGCACCATCGGTCTTGCCGTGACGCTGTTTCACATGGGCCGGATCGGCCTTGGAAAGCACCGGATCGAAACCCCGGTCGGCGTTGTCACCGTCGATGTGCAGGACGCGAACACAGTCACCGTGACCAATGTGGAGAGCCGCCGGGTGCGCAGCGGCGTATCTGTCGCGGTCGAGGGGGTCGGAGCCGTCACGGGCGATATCGCCTATGGCGGGAACTGTTTCTTCCTTGTCGATCCCAGCCCCGTTCCCGTCACATCCTCGAATGTGCGCCAGCTGACCGAGACGGCCATCGCGGTGCGCGAGGCGCTGATCGCCGCGGGACAGGGCTGCGGGCAGGCGATGCCCATCGACCACGTGATCTTCTACGGTCCGGCCGAGGGGCCGGGCGGGCACAGCCGAAACTTTGTCCTGTGTCCCGACGATGCCTATGACCGCTCGCCTTGCGGCACCGGCAGCTCGGCCCGCCTGGCCTGCCTTGCGGCCGATGGCCGCCTGGCCGAAGGCGAGGAGATCGTCCAGGAAAGCGTGATCGGCAGCACCTATCGCCTGTCCTGGCGCAAGGGCCCGACTGGCGGGGTGATCCCGTCGATCACCGGCAACGCCTATGTCATGGCCGAAAGCAGGCTGATCTTCGCGCCGCAGGATCCCTTCAGGAACGGTATCGCGCCTTGAGCCTCGTGCCGGGCGATCCCCTCGCCTCATCCGCTTTCGCATAAACTCTTGCCGGACCCTCTCATGACGAACCATGCCAATCCAGAAGTCGTCGTCATCGGTGCCGGGATCATCGGCGTCACCGCGGCACTGGCCTTGCAGAAGCAGGGGTTGAGGACCTGCATCCTCGACCGGGAGGGTGTCGCCTGCGCGACATCGCGCGGCAACGCCGGCGCCTTCGCCTTTGCCGAGGTTGAGCCCCTGGCCAGTCCGGGCATCATGCGCAAGGCGCCCGGATGGCTGCTTGACCCCCTGGGTCCGCTGTCGCTGCGCCCTGGGCATGCCGCGCGCATGCTGCCTTGGCTGCTGCATTTCTGGAGGGCGACATCGCCCGCCCGGCACGAGGCGGCCATCGCCGCGCAGGCAGGCCTGATGGATCTGTCGCGCCGCGCCCTGGACGATCTGATCGCGCAGGTGGCCGGAGAGCCGCTGATCCGGCGCGAGGGCCAGTTGCAGGTCTATGAGGGGCGCGCCCGCTTCGAGGCGTCGTTGCCATCATGGGAACAGCGCCGCCGCCACGGCATCCGCTTTGATCTTCTTGAGAGCCCCGGCGCCCTCGCCGAGATCCAGCCGGGGCTGAGCCCGCGCTTTACCCATGCCGGTTTCACGCCCGACTGGATCAACACAGTCGATCCCGCCGCGTGGACACAGCACCTTGCCCGGGCGTTCACCGAGGCAGGCGGCAGGATCGAGATTGCCGAGGTGCGGGAGGTTCGGCCCGCGCAGGACGGCGTCGCCCTCACCACGCCGGCCGGCACGATCCGGGCTGGCCATGTGGTTGTGGCCGCGGGTGCTTGGTCGCATCAAATCGCCCGGATGCTGGGCCACCGGATCCCCCTCGATACCGAGCGCGGCTATAACACGACCTTCCCCCAGGCCAGCTTTGACCTGCGCACGCATCTGACCTTCAGCGACCACGGCTTTGTCGTCAGCCGGATCGGCGAGGGGCTGAGAGTGGGGGGCGCGGTCGAGCTGGGTGGGCTGCGGCTGCCCCCCAATTACCGCCGAGCGGACATCCTGGTCCGCAAGGCGGCCGAGTTCCTGCAGGGCCTGGACCCCCGCGGAGGGACCCGGTGGATGGGTTTCCGCCCTTCACTGCCCGACAGCCTGCCGGTGATCGGGCGCGCGCCGGGCGCCGACAGAGTGATCTATGCCTTTGGTCACGGCCATCTTGGCCTGACCCAGTCGGCCGGCACCGCCCAGCTGGTTGCCGCGCTGGTGGCGCGCCGCGAGCCTGGCATTTCACTCGCCCCCTTCCATCCGCAGCGATTTGACAGGCGCCGCAGCCCGGGCAGCATGCAGGGTTAGACGATCCCTGCCCGACAAGGCAGCGGCGCGGTTGCAGGCGGGCATGACTGTCCCGATCTGCGGGCGCGGCGATGAGGGGCCGGGGAAGGCGCCCTGTCATTGGGGCCGCTGATGATCTCAGCGATGCTGCCCTGCGATGAGCGGCAGCAGTCCCATCATGCCTTAACATGCGTCGTTTCGGCTTAGGCGCGGCCCCGCCTCAGGGGGCTGTGCCCTGTCACGCCAGGGAAGATGCCCCATCCGTGGCAAGGCGCGGGGCGCCGCGCGTTCGCCCAGGCGTGGTCCGCATGTTCCCCGGATGGCGGCCCTCAGAGGCCGCCAGCACAGGACCGCCTCGATCTTCTTTACGCACGGGAGGGCTGGCGGTGCTTTTGCCTGCCTCGGCTATGTCCAGCTCGCCCCGGGCAAGACAGACGCACCCAGCTTAACCCAGCCTGTAGTTGGGCGATTCCCGCGTGATCTGCACATCATGGACATGGCTTTCCTTCAGCCCGGCGCCGGTGATGCGCACGAATTGGCAGCGGCGGCGCATGTCATCCACCGTGGCATTGCCGGTGTAACCCATCGCCGCGCGCAGCCCGCCGACAAGCTGATGGATCACCGCGGCCGCCGGTCCCTTGTAGGGCACCTGCCCCTCGATCCCCTCGGGCACCAGCTTGTCCGATGCGGCGTCCTTCTGGAAATACCGGTCGGCCGATCCGCGCGCCATCGCGCCCAGGCTGCCCATCCCGCGATAGGATTTGAAGCTGCGGCCCTGATAGAGGATCACCTCGCCGGGGCTTTCATCGGTGCCGGCGATGGCGCTACCGACCATGGCGCAGCTTGCCCCCGCCGCGATGGCCTTGGCGAAATCGCCGGAAAACTTGATGCCCCCATCCGCGATCACCGGCACGTTGCCCGCGCCCGAAACCGCGTCCATGATGGCGGTCAGCTGGGGCACGCCGACGCCGGCGACAATGCGCGTCGTGCAGATCGAACCGGGGCCGATGCCGACCTTGATCGCATCCGCCCCCGCATCGACCAGCGCCCGTGCGCCTTCGGCCGTGGCGACGTTGCCGGCGCAGATCTGCTGGCCCGGATAGGCGGCCCGCAGGCGCGCCACGGCGCGGGCGACGCCCTCGGAATGGCCATGGGCGGTGTCGATGACGACAAGATCGACGCCCGCGTCGATCAGCGCCTCGCTGCGTGCAAATCCCTCGTCGCCCACGGTCGAGGCGGCCGCCACGCGCAGCCGCCCGCGCCCGTCCTTGCAGGCCAGCGGGTTCAGGACCGACTGTTCGGTATCCTTGAGCGTGAGCAGCCCCGTCAGCTTGCCCTGCCCGTCCGTGACCAGCAGCTTTTCGATACGCCGCGCCTTCATCAGGCCGATCGCCTCGTCCCGGTCGGCCGGCTCGCGCAGAAGGGCCAGATTGTCGGCCGTCATCATCACCCGCACGGGCGTGCGGTCATCGCTGGCGAAACGCATGTCGCGGTTGGTCACGATCCCTACGACGCGCCCGCCGCCGTCCACGACGGGAAAGCCCGTGACGTTATAGCGCGCCTGCAGCGCCTTGGCGTCGGCCAGCGTCTGGTCGGGGGTCAGGGTGATGGGGTTGTAGACGATCCCGCTTTCAAACCGCTTGACGCGGCGCACTTCGTCGGATTGCTGCTGGATGTCCAGATTGCGGTGGATCACCCCAATGCCGCCCGCCTGGGCCATGGCGATCGCCATGCGGCTTTCAGTGACCGTATCCATGGCCGAGGAGATGAGCGGGATGTTCATCCTGATCTGCCGCGTCAGGTCGGTGGCGACATCCGCCGTTGATGGCATCACGCTGGACGCCGCGGGAACCAGAAGAACGTCGTCGAAGGTCAGCGCCTCGCGAATCTGCATCGGATGTCATCCTGTCAGGGGTTCGTTTGGCAGCTCGCCCTTTCACGACGCGGGGGGGAAGTCCAGCCCGCAGCGGCCATTTCGGCGGCGCGCCTGCGTTGCGCGCGCGCCACGGCACGGCACGCATTAATTCAAAGGTGGCGCAACCCTCTTGGAGCGATTGACCGGCGCTATCATGGCAGCGCAATCATCGGAATGTTGATGCCGACACGCACCCCCGGAGAGGACAGTATGAGAAACATCGCCACCGGCGCCGCTGCGCTGATTCTGACGGCAGGCCCCCTTGCCGCCGGTGCCATCGAACGGGCGCCGCAGTCGCTCGGCATGCTGTTCGAGCCGGGCAATTACGTCGAGTTTTCGGCCGGGCGGGTGTCGCCAGATGTCTCGGGGCGCGACCTGCCCCTGTCGTCGGGCGGCGTTGTCGTCTATCCCGGCGGCCGCTCGACCGGGGATCTGGCGAAGTCCTACAATTTCGGCAGCTTCGGCCTCAAATACCAGATCAACGACAAGCTGTCGGCGGCGCTGATCGTCGAGCAGCCCTTCGGCGCCGATCTGGCCTACAAGTCCTTGGCGGAAGGCGGCTCGTTCAACCTGGGCGGCACCGCCGTCGATGTCAGCTCGACCACCTATACCGCCTTGCTGCGCTACAAGCTGGAAAACGGATTTGCCATCCATGGCGGGATCCGTGGCTCGCATGCGGAAGGAGACGTCACGCTGGCCGGCGCGGCATATGGCGGCATGAACGGCTATCGCGCGCAGCTGGACGGATCATGGGGCGCGGGCTATGTCATCGGCGCAAGCTGGGAAAAGCCCGAAATCGCGGCCCGCGTCTCTCTCACCTACAACTCGCCGGTCGAGCATGATTTCGACACGACCGAATCGCTGGGCGGGCGCACGGTGCTGGACGGCACAACCACCACGGTCAAGACGCCGCGTTCCTGGACGCTGGAAGGGCAGACGGGGATCGCCCCCGACACGCTGGCCTTCGGGTCGATCCGCTGGGTGAATTGGTCGGAGTTCAAGGTCCGCTCGGATTTCTTCACCTCGATGCCGACGCTGGAGGAAGGGCTTGTCACCCTGGAGGACACCACGACCTATACGCTGGGCGTCGGGCGCAAATTCACCCCGACCTGGTCGGGCCTCGTCGCGCTGTCCTATGAAAAGGCCGGTGACCGCCTGGTCTCGCCCCTGGCGCCGACAACCGGGCGCAAGGGGATCTCGCTGGCGGGCGTCTATACCCGTGACAGGTGGAAGGTGACGACCGGCATCACCTATATCAAACTTGGCGATGCCCGCCCCGCGACCGGCAGCCCCGACGTCGCCCGCGCCTTGCTGCAGGACAGCGATCTGGTCGGCGTTTCGGTCAAGGTCGGCTACAGCTTCTAAGGCGCGGCAGAGGGCGGGTTCGCGGCACCCTGCCGGGCAGCGCCGCCAGCCATCACGGACTGGCGGCCCGCAGGGCCCCGCCCTCGCGAAGACCGGCGGCACAAGGCGGGGCAGCCCCGATCCCCGCCGCATCCGCACCAGGCCGCGCCCCCCTTTCCCTTGCCGCCGGCGCGCTTTACCTAGCCGGGATGCGGAAAACGGCAGGACGGGGCCAGGCAGGATGATCCATTCGACCGGACAGGACTGGCTGGACGCGCCGGAAAAGCGGGTCATGCTGTTCGGCATGTCGGGCTTGGGCAAGACGCATGTCGCCTCGATGCTGCGCGCGGCCGGCACATGGTTTCATTACAGCGTGGATTACCGCATCGGCACCCGCTACATGGGCGAGCTGATCGCCGATGACTTCAAGCGGCACGCCATGCAGGTGCCGCTCCTGCGCGAGCTGCTGATGAGCGATTCGGTCCGTATCCGGTCGAACATCACCTTTCACAACCTTGCGCCCCTTTCGACCTATCTGGGCAAGCCGGGCGATCCGGCGCGCGGCGGGCTGGCCTTTGCCGACTACATGGCGCGCCAGAACCAGCACCGCGCGGCCGAGATCGCGGCCCTGGCCGATACCGCGCCCTTCATCGAACGGGCGCGCAGGATCTATGGCTATCGGCATTTCGTCTGCGACACCTCGGGTTCCATCTGCGAGGTGGTGGACCCGGACGATCCGCATGATCCGCTGCTCGAGCAGCTTTCGGCGTTGATGCTGCCGGTCTGGATCCGCGGGACCGAGGCGCATACCGCCGCGCTGATCCGCCGCTTCGATGCGGCGCCCAAGCCGATGTATTACCAGCCCGCCTTTCTGGATGCCGCCTGGCGCGATTACGGGCGCGAGCATCCCGGCCCGGTTGACCCGGACGCCTTCGTGCGCTGGACCTATGCCCGCGCGCTGGCGCACCGCCAGCCGCGCTATGCCGCCATGGCCCGGCGCGGCGTCATCGTCGAAGCCGACGAGATCGCGGCGATCGGATCGGCCGGGGATTTCGTCCGCCTGATCGCCCGCGCCATCGACCGCAAGACCCCAGGAGGCGCCTGATGCCCATCACCCTGCCCGCAAACCTGCCCGCCTTCGGCATCCTGGGCCGCGAGGGGGTCATGGTGATGACCCCGGACCGCGCCGCCAAGCAGGACATCCGCCCGCTGCGCATCGCGCTGCTGAACCTGATGCCCAAGAAGATCCAGACGGAAAACCAGTTCGCCCGCCTGATCGGCGCCACGCCGCTTCAGATCGACCTGTCGCTGATCCGCATGTCGGACCACGAATCGCGCAACACCGCGGCAGACCACCTTGAATCCTTCTATCGCACCTTTGCCGAGGTGGCCGCCTCGGGCGATCGTTTCGACGGGCTGATCGTGACCGGCGCCCCGGTCGAGCATCTGCCGTTCGAGGAGGTGACCTATTGGGACGAGCTGCGCCGCGTCTTTGACTGGTCGTGCGGCCATGTCCATTCCACCTTCGGCGTCTGCTGGGGCGGGATGGCGATGGCCTGGCATTTCCATGGCCTGCCCAAGCACGCGCTGGACGCCAAGGCCTTCGGCTGTTTCCGCCACCGCAACCTTGCCCCCGCCTCGCCCTATCTTCGCGGCTTTTCCGACGACGTGCTGATCCCGGTCAGCCGCTGGACCGAGGTGCGGCAGGCCGAGATCGACGCGCGCGGCGCGCTGACCACGCTGCTTGCCTCGGACCAGGTCGGGCCGTGCCTGGTCGAGGATGATGCGCGCAGGCTGTATATCTTCAACCATCTGGAATATGATTCGGGCACACTGAAGGAAGAATACGACCGCGATGTCGAGGCCGGAAAGCCGATCGACGTGCCGGCGAATTATTTCCCCGAGGACGATCCGGCCCGTCCGCCCGCGAACCGTTGGCGCAGCCACGCGCATCTGCTTTACGGCAACTGGATCAACGAGATCTACCAGACCACCCCGTTCGAGCTGAACGACATCGGAAGGAGCTGAAGGATGGCGGACGGCGAACGGCACGGGGGCAAGGCCGGAAAGAACGCCTCGCCCATCCCTTTCGTGGACGAGATTGCCCAGTTCTACCGCAGCGGCGCCCCGGCCGAGATCCGCCAGGCGATCGCCGGCGCGGGCAAGCATGACGTGCTGGACCCCGGCTATCCCTATCGCGCCGAGATGGACAGGGAGGAATACGACCGCCGGGCAGAGGCGCTGCAGATCGAACTGGTCAAGATGCTGGGCGACGTGATCGCCACCGGCAAGCGGCTGGTGGTGCTGTTCGAGGGGCGCGACGCCGCCGGTAAGGGCGGCACCATCGAGGTGATGCGCGAGAACCTGAACCCCCGTTCGGCCTATATCGTGGCCCTTCCCCGCCCGACCGAGCGCGAGGCAGGGCAATGGTATTTTCAGCGCTATGTCGCGCAGATGCCCGGCGCGGGCGAGATCGCCCTGTTCGACCGCAGCTGGTATAACCGCGGGGTGGTCGAACCGGTGTTCGGCTTTGCCACGCCCGCGCAGCGCACGCTGTTCTTCCACCAGCTGCCCGATTTCGAAAAACTGCTGGTTCAGGACGGCATCATCCTGGTCAAGCTGTGGCTGAATGTCGGCCGGGCCGAACAGCTGCGCCGCTTTCTCGACCGCGCCAAGGATCCGCTCAAGCAATGGAAGCTGAGCAGGATCGATGTCGAGGGCCTGGCCAAATGGGACGACTATACCCTTGCCATCCGCGAGACGCTGTCGCTGAGCCATACGCCCGCGGCGCCATGGACGGTGATCCGCTCGGACGACAAGCGCCGCGCCCGCATCGCCGCGATGCAGACGGTGCTGGGCCGGGTGGATTATGCCGGCAAGAACGCGCAGGTGATCGGCAGCCCCGATCCGCTGATCGTCGGCGGGCCCGAGATGCTGGTGCGCTAGGCCGCCCTGCCCCGAGGCGTCAGTAGGTCGAGAAGCTGAAGCCGACGAAGGTCTCGTCCTCGACGAACTTGTGGCCCGCGCGCAGCGACAGCCGCTTGCCGGCCGGCGCCGACAGCATGATGGTCGGGGTCACCTTGCCCCCGTCCTCGTGCCACAGCGACAGCTGCGCGCCGATCCCGCTGGCCTTGTGGGTCAGCCCTGCGACGGCCAAGGCGGCGTTGTCGATATCGGTCCATTGCCCCATCAGGAAGGTGCCCCAGCCGCCATATTCGGCCCAGCGGTCCGCCTCGATCTGCAACCCGGCATCCCAGGCGGCGCATCGGTCTGCGCCTTCCGACAGGCAGCTTGCATGGGCGTGATCCTGGCGTTCCCGGGGGCGGATCTGTTCGGCCTTGAAGGCAAGCCCGGCGCGCAGCTTCCACGGGGCGCGGTCCGGTCCGGCCGTCCAGGTCCGCATGACCGATCCCCGCGCCCACCATTCCCCGTCATCGCGGCCCGCCGAACTGCCCAGCTGCCAGCGCCCCCGTTCGACCGTCGTGACCCATTGCACGCCGCCCTTCCAGGCGTCGAGCTGTGTCCAGCTGCCGTCCCCGGCCGACGCCGGCAGGCCAGGCGCCAGCCATGCCGCAAGCAGAACCACGATCCGGCGCATGCGCGACTCCTTCTCGTCCACAGCATGGTTAATCGCCCAATGGTTGACAGACCGTTAAGGGCCGGCGAGGCTTGCGCCGATTTCGTCAAGGCTCATGCATCATGTTCCCGCTGGCCCGCCTGCTGACCCTCGCTTTCATGCTTGCCCTGCCTGCGCTGGCCGCCGCGCAGGACGGCGCCCTGCCCCGATGGCAGCACACATCGGTCAATGATTTCGCCGGGCTGCTGGGGGATGATGATACCCGCAGGCTGGACGAGGCGCTGATCGCGCTGCACGATGCGACGGGCGTGCAGGGCACGGTTGTCACCATTGTCGACCGCGCCCGCCATGGCGGGACGGATGGGCTTGAAGCATTCGCGACGCGGCTGTTCAACGCCTGGGGCGTGGGCGACCGGACGCGCAACGACGGATTCATGGTGCTGCTGTCTCAGGCCGACCATGAGGCGCGCATCGAGCTTGGCCGCGGCTATCCGCGCGAGGCCGATCTGCTGGCACAGGACATCATGGACCGGGTGATGGTCCCCTCGTTCCGCAAGGGCGATTATGGCCGGGGCCTGCGCGACGGAACGCTGGCGGTGATCGACCGGATCGCGCGGCCGCATGCGGCGGGACAGGCGGTCGAAAGGCCCCGCCGGCAGGGCGACTGGTCGGGCTTTGGCCTGTTCCTGGCGCTGTCGGCGGGAATGTTCGCCCTGCACCGGCGCAGCCGCCGGCGGCAGAACCGCTGCCCCAGCTGCGGCCATGAGGGGCTGGAGCGGACGACCGTGCCGCTGCGCGAGGACCTGCCCGGCGGGGGATGGCGCACTGCGAATGGCGCCGTGACGCGCCGCTGTCCTGCCTGCGGCTGGCAGGCGCAGGGCACCACGGCCCTGCCGGTGGTCACCTATTACAATCCGATGGGCCAGGTGGAACGCAGGCGCAGCGCCCGGCCCGCGCGCGGCTCGTCCGGCTTTGGCGGCGGCTCGTCGCGGGGCGGGGGCGCCTCGGGCCGGTGGTAGGGGCGCTTGCGCCGCCGCGCGCGCCAGCCTAGCCTCTGGCCAGCGCAGGACAGAGAGGGAGGCCGCCCGTGCAGTTGCAGGATGCCCGTGTCATCGTGACCGGCGGCGCTTCGGGGCTGGGGGCCGCGACAGCCGCCCATTTCCTTGCCCGCGGCGCATCGGTCACCATCCTCGACAGGGACGACGCAGGCGGCGGGCCGGCCCATTGCGTGCGCGCCGATGTGACCGATGAGGCTTCGGTCGCGGCGGCCATCGCTTTTGCGGTCGACCGCATGGGCGGCATCGATGTCTGCGTGAACTGCGCCGGGATCGTCATCGGGGAAAAGACCCTGGGGCGCGAGGGTGCGCACCGGCTGGACAGCTTCCGCCGCACCATCGAGATCAATCTGATCGGCAGCTTCAACGTGCTGCGGCTGGCCGCCGGCGAAATGGCGCGCAACGGGCGGGCCGAAGACAACGGCGTCATCGTGAACACCGCCTCGATCGCCGCCTTCGACGGGCAGGCCGGGCAGGCCGCCTATGCGGCGTCCAAGGCGGGGATCGCCGGCATGACATTGCCCCTTGCGCGCGATCTGGCGCGCAATGCGATCCGGGTCTGCGCCATCGCGCCCGGCATCTTTGCCACGCCGATGCTGCGCGGCCTGCCGGCCGAGGTGCAGGACGGCCTTGCGGCCGAGGTGACCAGCCCCCGGCGGCTGGGCGATCCCGAGGAATTCGCCCGCACAGCCGCCTTCATCGTCGAGAACGGCTATCTCAATGGCGAGACGATCCGCCTTGATGGCGCGCTGCGGATGCGGTGAGGCGATGGCGGATCATCTTTCCTCGGACGATGGCGAGCAGCCGGGCCGGCCCGGGCCGATCGACTGCCTGATCGTGGGCGGCGGGCCTGCCGGATTGACGGCGGCGATCTATCTGGCCCGTTTCCGGCGCAGCGTGGTGATCGTGGATGGCGGGCAGGGACGCACCCGGATGATCCCCCGCGCGCGCAACCAGGCGGGCTATCCGGGCGGGATCGTCGGCACCGACCTGCTGGACAACATGGCCGCGCAGGCCCGCGAATACGGGGCGCGGCTGCTGGCGGGCGAGGTCAGCGGCATCCGCCCCGAGGGCGCGCTATTTGCCGCCGACACCACCGCCGGCGCCTTCTGCGCCCGCGCGGTCCTGCTGGCTACGGGGGTGGTCAACCACCGCCCGCCGCTGGACGAGGCGGTCCATGCCGACGCGGTGGCCCGCGGCCTGCTGCGCTATTGCCCGATCTGCGACGGCTTCGAACAGACGGGCCGCCGGATCGGGGTTCTGGGCGGCAACCGGCACGGTCTGGCCGAGGCGCTGTTCCTGCTGACCTACAGCCCGCAGATCACGCTGCTGTCGCTGACCGGCGAGGCGCTGACCGCTGACGAGCGGGCGCAGGCCGAGGCGGCCGGCATCCGCATCATCGAGGCACCCGTCTCCGCCTTTTCCTTCGGCGAGGCTGCGGTGACGCTGACGCTGGCAGACGGGGGGACGGTGACGGTCGATACGCTGTATGCCGCGCTTGGCTCTCATACCCGTAACGCGCTCGGCAAGGATCTGGGGACTGCCCTGGCCGGCGGGCAGTGCTTTGAAACCGACCCGCATCAGCGCACCAACATCCCCGGCATCTATGCGGCCGGCGATGCGGTCGAGGGGCTGGACCAGATCAGCGTCGCCATGGGCACCGGGGCGCGGGCGGCGGTGGCGATCCACAATGACCTGCGCGCCCGCGACGGGCAGACGCTGGAGGACTGAGCCTGCTCAGCCCGCCAGCCCGGCGGCGACGACATCCAGCGCCTCGGCCAGGCGCCGGTCGATCACGTCCAGATAGCGCATCCAGTCCATCATCCCGCCCAGCGGCGCGGCCCCGTCGGAAATGCCGCGCAGCCCGATCAGCGGCACCCCATGGGCCATGCAGGCGCGGGCGACGGCCCAGGTTTCCATGTCCACCATCTGCGCGTCGATCCCGTCATAGCCCGGCCCCGAGATGACGGCCGCCCCCGTGGACAGCGTGGCGCAAGGCAGCCCCGGCACCGTCATCAGCGGCAGTTGAGCCGGCAGGCCGGACAGCGGCGTGACACCGCGCGCAAATCCCAGGGCCGAGGCGTCCATGTCCCGATAGGAAACCGAGGAGGCCTGATAGACCGCCCCTTGCACCAGATCGCGCGATCCGGCGCTGCCAAGGCAGATCGCCAGGTCAGGCAGCCGCCCCGCATCCGCCATCCGGGCCAACGCCGCCGAGGTCACCAGCGCCGCCTCGACCGGGCCGACGCCGGTCATCAGGGGCGCGATGCGGGCGGAAAGCGCCGGCCCGTATTCGGCGGAAACGGCCATGACGAACAGCACATCGCGCCCGCCCAGCCGACCTGATCCGCCCTGCGGCTGCCCTGCATCATGCTGCTGCATCAAGCTCGCCCCCCTTTATTCATACGGGGGGTTTCCCCCCTTGGGCGGGCGGGCGCAAGCATCCGCGATGCAGGCAGCACGCCACGGTGACTTGCCCCCCGGCTGCCCGGCGGCTAGCGTCCGGTCGACGGCCAATCTCGGAGGACCAGCCTTGACCTTCCTGCGTTCGACGGCGCTCGCGCTGACGCTTGTTCCCATGACCGCCTTTGCCGCCGACAAGAACCTGACGGTCTTTGACTGGGCAGGCTTCGAGGAGCCGGTGCTGTTCCAGAGCTATGTGGATAAGCACGGCGACAGCCCCACCTTTGCCCTGTATGGCGACGATGACGAAGCCTATCAGAAGCTCGCCTCGGGCTTTAAGGCCGATGTGGCCCATCCGTGCAGCCAGATGGTGTCGAAATACCGCGACAAGGGCCTGATCGAGCCTTGGGATCCCGCGCGCATCACCGCCCTTGCCGATATCGCGCCGCGCTTCCTGAACTCGCCCGTGTTCAAGGATGACGGCGGAGTTTGGTATATCCCGACCGATTTCGGCTCGGCCGCGATCGCCTATAACACCCAAAGCGTTCCGGCCGAGGATGTCGCGACGCTGCAGATATTTGTCAATCCGGCGTATCAGGGGCGCACCACCCTGCCTGATTCGGCCGATGATGTCTGGGCGCTGGCCTATCTGGCGACGGGCGTGACCGACTGGACCCAGGTCACGGACGAACAGTTCAAGGCCGCCGCCGACTGGCTGCGCGCCGCGCATAAGAACGTGGCCGCCTATTGGGCCGATCCGGCCGAAGAAGCGCAGCTGATGGCCTCGGGCACGGTGGATGTCGCCTGGTCCTGGAACGACGTGCTGCCGATCCTGCAGAAGGAAGGCTATCCCGTCGGCTTTCAGCGCGCGGCCAAGGAAGGCTCGTCCACCTTCTTTTGCGGTTTCGTGAACCTCAAGGACGGTCCGGGCGACGAAAACCGCGCCTATGACTTCATCAACGCCTGGCTGGACGTGGGCTCGGCCAAGGGTCTGCTGGACACGATCGGCTATGGCCCCACCAATGCCAAGGCGCTGGCCAGCATCGCGGACGATCCCCGCGTCAAGGCGGGCCTGTCGGAAACCGGCGGGCCGGTGCTGTCGCAGACCCCCAACGATCCCGCGCAGCGCGAACGGCAACTGGCCGAATTCGAAAAGATCAAGGCCGGGTTCTAAGGCCCACCCCTTTCGGGCAAGTCGGGTGGCGCGGCCCCGTGCCGCCCGGTTTGCCATGGGCCGGCCCCAATCCTGCCGGCCATGCCGTTCACTGCAAAAGAGGAACCGTCCCATGAAACGCCGCAACTTCCTGTCCACCGCCGGGATCGGCAGCGCCGCCGCCATGCTGGCCGCGCCTGCCCTGGCGCAGGGGCAGCCCAGCGTCACCTGGCGCCTTGCGTCGAGCTATCCCAAAAGCCTTTCGACGCTGTGGGGCATTTCCGAACAGGTGTCGCGCCGCATCGCCGAGATCACCGATGGCGGCTTTCAGATCCAGCCCTTCGCGGCGGGCGAAATCGTGCCCGGCCTGCAGGCGATCGACGCAGTCAGCGACGGCACCGTCGAATGCGCCCATTCACTGGGCAGCTTCAAGATCGGGGCGGACCCGACCTGGGCCTTCGACACCTCGCTGCCCTTCGGCATGAATACCCGCCAGACGATCGCCTGGCTGTATTACGGCGGCGGGCGCGAACTGGTGAACGAATTCGTCGCCAAGTCGAACCTGGTGTCGATCCCCTCGGGCAATACCGGCGCGCAGATGGGGGGCTGGTATCGTAAGGAAATCAAGTCGCTCGATGATCTCAAGGGCCTCAAGCTGCGCATCGCCGGGCTGGGTGGGACGATCCTGCAACGCCTGGGCGTGGTGCCCCAGCAGATCGCCGGCGGCGACATCTATGCCGCGCTGGAGCGCGGCACCATTGACGCGGCCGAGTTTTCCGGCCCCTTCGACGACGAAAAGCTGGGCTTTCAGAAGGTGGCGCAGCATTACTACTATCCCGGCTGGTGGGAAGGGACGGCCAATGTCGGGCTGTATATCAACCTCGACAAGTGGAACGCGCTGCCCAAGCATTACCAGGCCGCGCTGGAGGCCGCCTGTTCCGAGGCGATGAGCCATTGCATCGCCCGCTATGACAACGGCAACCCCGATGCGCTGCTGCGGCTGGTGGCCGAGGGCGCGCAGGTCCATGCCTTCCCCGACGACGTTCTGGCCGCAGCCTTCACCGAATCGCGCAAGCTGTATGACGAATATGCCGCGTCCAACGAGAATTTCCGCAAGATCTATGAAAGCTGGTCGGCCTATTGGGCCAGGCAGCAGCAATGGCTGCGGGTGGCGGAACTGCCCTATGACTATGTGAACTCGGCCCAGGCGGCGGCCTTGGCGGCAGGGGCGGCAGGGGCCGCCGCGGCCCCGGCCGAGGCGCCCAAGAACTGACCGGCACCGGCATGGCAGGGGCGCCCTTCCCTGCCATGCCCTTGGCAAGAAAGGCACGCCGATGGACCGTGACGAACAGGAACGCATCGCTTTCGACCAGCCCGACTTTGCGCGGCTGCTGGGCTTTCGGCTGGTATCGGTCAGCCCCGATGCGGTGGTGGCCCAGATGGCCGTGACGCCGGATCACGCAAACCGGAACGGCGTCATGCATGGCGGTGCGATCATGGCGCTGGCCGACAATCTGGGGGGAACGGCGACGATCATCAACCTTCCCGAAGGCAAGACGACGACCACGATCGAAAGCAAGACCAACTTTCTGCGCCCGATCCGCATCGGCGACACCGCGACGGCCAGCGCCATCCCGCTGCACAAGGGGCGCACAACCATGGTCTGGCAGACGACGATCACGCGCGGCGACGGCAAGCCTGCCGCCGTGGTGACGCAGACCCAGATGATCATCGACTGGAAAGACTGAGGCACGGGGCGCCCCGGCGTGGTGACGGGGCGCAAACGCCCGGTGCGCGGGTAGCCGCCCCTGCCCCTTTCAGTTCAGCGGAATGTCGTTATCCGCCTTGCCCGCCTGATATTGTTCTGACAGCCGGCCGTATTCGGCCGCAATCGCCGCCGCCCGCTGGTGCAAGGCGGGCCGCGCCGAGGGATCAGCCCCTGCGATGACCTCGGCGACCGAGCGGGCCTGCCAATAGGCATTGCGCCGCCGATAGCCGCCGGGTTCGAGGGTGAACACCTCCTTGAGGATCTTCAGGTCATGGGGGATCGCAAAGCTGTCGCGGCTGTCCTCATGGGTGAAGAAATCAAAGAAGTTGTCGAACCCCGCCCAGGTGATTGCCGACAGGCACATCGAGCATGGCTCGTGCGTGGACAGGAAGATCAGATGGGCGGGCGGCGGCGGATCATCCATTTCGTGCAGCAGCTTCAGCAGGTGAACCTCGCCATGCCACAGGGGATTGTCGGTTTCATTGTTGGTGGCGGCAAGGACCACGCTGCCATCCGACTTGCGCAGCACCGCCGCGCCAAAGATCTTGTTGCCCTGGGCGACGCCCTGGCGCGTCAGCGGCAGGACGTGATCCTCGATGGCGGACAGCAGACGGTCGGCCAGGCCCGTATCGGTCAGGCCAGTGCCAATCAGGCCCGTGCCAGTCAGGCCCGTGTCGCCTGCGCCGGTCGTTTCATTCCCGCGCTCATGGGGCGTTGACTGATTCACCTCGGATCCCTCGCATGCCTTTGGCATTTGCCGCGCAGGCTGGCCATCCTGCCGGTCCGAGGCAAGCACAAAAGGACATCGGCGGACGGGCTTGCGCAGCGGCGCAGGCGGTCCTAGATTGAACCCGTCCGGGGCAACCCGGACTATGGGCATAAACGCGCAGGTAATAAGCGGATTGGACCCGGGGGCGGTACCCGGCGGCTCCACCAGACCACCCTCGTTGGGGGAAAATGGGGCCGAAACAGGATCGACAAACGTCTAAAGCTGTTTGCTTTGTCTCGGTGAGCTACCACCGTTATCGGTGCAAAAAGTACAGTTGCCAACGACAACCGTGCTCCGGTGGCTCTGGCTGCGTAAGCAGCTCGGGTAACCGAAACCTAAGCCCTGTCGCTTAGCCGCGGCAGGCGGGGCCCCCAGGCGCCTGGCAACAGAAGCCTGGGACTTAATCCCCCATGCATGACCGGACGCAGCCAAATTTTCGCTGCCCCATCTTTCGTTTCCATTGCCGCCATGGCAGGCTGGAACGCTCGCAGGGGCTGTCTGATGCGGACGATTCATCACCTGAACGAAGGCAGTTTCCGGCGGATCATCGGCCCCGCCTGCCGTTTGCACCGCCCAGGTCGCAATCGGCCAACCTTGGCTGCGCCCCAGGGTTTCAAGGCGCCGCATGGCTTGGGCAGGCCCCGCTGACGCCCCTATAGCGGCGCCGCCGCAGGAAAGGACCATGACAGAAACCGCCGATGACCTGATCGCCCGCATGGGCGCTGCTGCCCGAGACGCCGCCGCCGCGCTGGCCTTTGCCCCGGCCGAGCGCAAGCATGCGGCCCTGATCGGGGCCGCTGATGCGATCGCCGCGGCCGGGGATGCGATCCTGCACGCCAATGCCGAGGATCTGGCCTATGCCCGCGAAAAGGGACTGTCGGCGGCGATGACTGACCGCCTGCGGCTTGACGCCGGGCGCATCCGCGCCATCGCCGATGGGGTGCGTGCCGTGGCCGGCCAGCCCGACCCGGTGGGCCGCGTGCTGGCGCAATGGGACCGGCCGAACGGGCTGCATATCCGGCGCGTGGCCACCCCCATCGGCGTTCTGGGCGTGATCTATGAAAGCCGCCCGAACGTTACCGCCGATGCCGGGGCGCTGGCGCTGAAATCGGGCAATGCGGTGATCCTGCGCGGGGGACGGACAGCATCCATTCCTCGGCCGCGATCCATGCCTGCATGGTGCAGGGCCTGCGGCAGGCCGGCCTGCCTGAGGCGGCGATCCAGATCGTGCCGATCCGCGACCGGGCGGCGGTTGCGGCGATGCTGCGGGCGCAGGGGCTGATCGACGTCATCATTCCGCGCGGCGGCAAGGGCCTTGTCGGGCTGGTGCAGGCCGAGGCGCGAGTGCCCGTCTTTGCCCACCTGGAGGGGATCTGCCATGTCTATGCCGATGGCGATGCCGACCTGGACAAGGCGCGCCGGGTGGTGCTGAACGCCAAGACCCGCCGCACCGGCATCTGCGGCGCGGCCGAATGCCTGCTGATCGACCGGCGCTTCCGCGAGCGCCACGGCGATGTGCTGATCGACGACCTGCTTGCGGCAGGCGTCGAGGTGCGGGCGGATGGCGCGCTTGCCGACATCCCCGGCACTGTCCGCGCCTGCCCCGAGGATTTCGGCCGCGAGTTTCTTGACATGATCATCGCCGTTCGGCTGGTTGACGGCGTTGACGAGGCGATCGCCCATATCCGCGCCCATGGCTCGGGCCATACCGAGGCGATCCTGACGGAAGACGATGCGGCTGCCGAACGCTTCATGCAGCGGCTCGACAGCGCGATCCTGATGCGCAACGCCTCGACCCAGTTCGCTGACGGGGGCGAATTCGGCATGGGGGCCGAGATCGGCATCGCCACCGGCAAGCTGCATGCGCGCGGCCCCGTCGGGGCCGAACAGCTGACCAGCTTCAAGTATCTGGTCAGCGGCGACGGCGCGATCAGAAGCTGATCTCGGCCCCGGTCGCGTCCAGCTCCCAGGCAATGGTGCGTTCCTCGCGCATGGCAAGCGCGCCCAGGATGGCGAAATGCACGTCCGAGGGTGCCGGCAGCGTGCCGTTGGCCTGAGGGGCGCCGCTCAGCCAGCGCCACAGATCGGTGCTGATCCGGGTGCGCGACGCCTCGCCCACGATGCGCCAGCCGTGCCCCGTCCGGCACACGATCACCCTGCCCCCCCAGGGCATCGCGCTGTCAAAGCACATCAGCGACAGCAGCAGCATCCGCGCCTCGGCCCGTGACAGATCGCCCTTGCCGTCCACCTCGACCCTGAGGCGAGAGCCGGCGGTGAAATCCTGCATCAGTTGCGCGATCTCGCCCACGCCGGCCCGCTGGTCGGCCGGCGCATGACCGAAGGCCGAGCGATAGAAGCGGACGCGGGCGCGGGCGGCGCTGATGCTGTCGGCGATCAGCGTCAGTTCAGGCGAGGTCGAGACCCCCGGATAGGCGCCCGACATCTCAAGCAGCTCGACCCCATTGCCGATCGCGCCCAGGGGCGAGACCAGGTCATGGCAGAGCCGCGCGGCAACCAGGCTGGCAAGGTCGGCAGGATCAGCATCGGTCGGCGCGCCGTTCGTCATTGTGGAAAAAGTCATCGTCCGCTAGCCTTCGCCACCTGAAAACGGACCAACGGCCTGTGGGGCGATGACGAACGAAATTCTCGAGCCGGGAATGATGGTGCGCCATCCGTTGATGCCCGAATGGGGCATCGGGCAGGTGCAGTCGCGCATCGGCGACCGGATCACCGTAACCTTCCCCGACGCTGGCAAGCAGGTTCTGGATGGGCGCCGCGTGACCTTGGAAATAATCATTTGCTGAACTGCCAATCATGTTAATGCTCGAGTGTCTTCTTACAACTTCAGGCTGTGTCAAGCGGGTTTCCGCCGATGGGGCGGACGCAATGGGCAAGGTGCCGCCGGAATGTCACGCCTGTCTGCGCCGGAACCGGATATGAACAACCCCTCGCAATGGCTTTCGGTGCGGCTGGCCCGGACGCCTGCCGATCTGGTTGCGGCCCAGCACCTGCGATACCGGGTCTTTGTTCAGGAACTGGGCGCAGACGGGCCGATGGTGGATCATCAGGCCCAACTTGAACGCGACGATCTGGACAACGTGGTGGATCATCTGCTGCTGGTCGATGAACGCCGCGACCCGTCCGCGGGCAATCATGTCGTGGGCGTCTATCGCCTGCTGCGCAGCGAGGTTGCCGCCGGACTTGGCCGGTTCTACTGCGACGAGGAATATGACCTGGCGCCGCTGCGGGCGGCGGGCCGGCCCATGCTCGAACTCGGCCGATCCTGCATCGATCCCGCCTATCGCGGCGGCACCGGCATGTTCATCCTGTGGAATGCCCTGTCCGATTACGTGCTGGACCACGGGATCGAGATCCTGTTCGGCGTGGCCAGCTTTCACGGCACCGATATCGATTCGCTGGCGCAACCTCTGTCCTGGCTGCACCATCATCATCTTGCCCCGCTTGGCCTGCGGCCGCGGGCGCGCCCGCCCTATGCCCATTCGATGGACATCATCCCCGCCGCAGAGCTGGAGCGGCGGGCGGCGCTGGCCGCGCTGCCCTCGCTGATCAAGGCCTATCTGCGGGTGGGCGGGGTGGTCGGCGAGGGGGCCTGGATCGACAACGCCTTCAACACCACCGATGTCTTTCTGCTGATGGACACGGCGGCGATGTCGGACAGGCACCGCAAGTTCTATCAGGATCGCTGGCACGGGGCATGAACACAGCCCCGCCGGCCCCCGATACGGCTGCTGAACCGGCAGCCGGCCCTGCCCGAACGGGGCCATGGCGCGGCGCTCCGTCGCCGCGGTTGCCGCGTCCCTCGGCCCTTGGCTGGGGGCTGGCCGTGCTGCGGGGGGGCGCGATTGCGGCGGTGCTGGCGGGGGGCGTGCTGGTGCTGGTTCCCATGCGCGCGGCCGAGCGGCTGCTGGCGGGGCCGCGCCGCCCGCTGACCGGCCCTTGGGTGCAGGGGGTGTGCCGGCTGTGCCTTGCCTGCCTCGGGCTGCGCTGGCGCCTGATCGGCAGCCCGATGCGTGCACCCGGGCCGATGGTCGCCAACCATGCAGGATGGCTCGACATCTTTGCGCTGAACGCGGCTGCGCCGCTGTTCTTCGTCAGCAAGGCCGAGGTTGGGGGCTGGCCGGGGATCAACATCCTCACCCGCGTCACAGACACCCATTTCGTGACCCGCGATCCGCGCCTGGCCCGCCAGCAGGCGGCCGAGTTCGCCGCCCGCACCGCCGCCGGGCACCGGCTGCTGTTCTTTCCCGAAGGAACCAGCACCGACGGGCGGCAAGTCCTGCCCTTCAAGCCGACGCTTTTCCAGGCCTTTCTGGACCCTGCCCTGCCGCCTGGCATCGCGGTGCAGCCGGTCAGCCTGCGCTATGACGCGCCAGCGGGCCGGCCAGAGGGATTTTACGGCTGGTGGGGCGACATGGCGCTGGGGCCGCATCTGCTGGCGGTGCTGGCGCAAAGGCCGCAGGGCTGCATAACCGTGACGCTGCACCCGCCCATTGCGGTGACGGGCCATGACCGAAAATCGCTGGCGGCGGCGGCGCTGGCGGCCGTCCGCTCGGCCGCGCCGATGCCCGGCCCCGATACCGGCGCCGCCTAGAGCGGCCAGAACAACGGGATCATCAGGCAGGCGACGACCCCTGTCACAATGTCCAGCGGAACGCCCGCGCGCACGAAGTCGGTGAACCGATACCCGCCCGGACCATAGACCATCATATGCGTCTGATAGCCGATCGGCGTGGCAAAGGCGACCGAGGCCGAAAACATCACCGCCACCACATAGGCGCGCGGATCGTGATTGAGCTGTTGTGCCAGTTCGATCGCGATCGGGGTGAGGATGACCGCGACGGCGTTGTTCGACAGCACCTCGGTCAACGCAAGCCCGAGGAAATAGACCGCCACCAACGTCCAGAAGGGTGCCAGCCCCTGCAGCCAAGGCGCGACCTGGTCGACGATCATCTTGACGGCGCCGCTGGCATCCAGCGCCTGCCCGACAGCCAGCATGGAAAAGATCATCGCCAGCAGCCGCGCCTCGACAAAGCCGAAGGCCTCGTCGGCATCCACACAGCCCGAGATCAGCACCACCGCCGCCGCGACAAAGGAAAGGGCCATGATCGGCGCCACGTCCAGCGCCGCCAGCACCACCACCGCCAGCAGCGCCGCGGTCGCGATGGGGGCATGCTTGCGCCGGAACGGCTTGGCGGTAGGATGGCTGACATCCACCAGGTCCATGTCGGCCGCCAGGCGCGCGATATCCTGCGGCGCCCCTTCCAGCAGCAGCGTGTCGCCGATGCGGATTTCCAGATCGTCCAGCTGCCGGCCGATATTCTGGTTCCGCCGATGCGCCGCGATGGGATAGACGCCATAGCGCCGGCGCAGCCGCAAATCGCCCAGCCGCCGCCCGATCATCCGCGCGCCGGGGGAAATCAGCACCTCGACCGTTTCGGTCTGCACCGAGGAAAGCTTGTCCAGCGCGCGCAGATCGGCGTTCTGCTGCATTTCCAGCAGGTCGGCCATCTCGGAGCGCAGCACCACCCGGTCGCCCGCCTGCAGCACGACACTGGCCATGTCGCGCCGCAGCGAGGCATCGCCGCGCAGCACGTCGATCAGGCGGATCGCATCGCGCTTGAAGATCTTGACCTCGCTCACATTCATCCCGACCAGGCCGCTGTCCTCGGGGATGGCGATCTCGGTGAAGTATTTCATCTGGTTCCGCCCCTCGAGGAACGATGCCATCGAGGGTCGGTCGGGCAGCAGCCGCCAACCGACAAGGCCGATGAACAGCCCCCCTGCCAGGGTGATGGCGATGCCCACCGGGGCGATCTCGAAGATGCCGAAGGGCGCCATCCCCTTGGCGCGCACCACCCCGTCCACCAGCAGGTTGGTCGAGGTGCCGATCAGCGAGATCATGCCCCCCATCACGGTGAAGAAGCTCAGCGGCATCAGCAGCCTGGACTGCGGTATCCGGGCCTTGCGGGCGACCTGGATCACGATCGGGATCATCACTGCGACAACGGGGGTGTTGTTCATGATCGCCGAGGCGAGGCAGACAAAGGTGAACAGCCCCACGATGGTCAGGATCGGGTGATCCTCGGCGCGTGATGAGGCGATCCCGCTCAGCTGGTCCAGCGCGCCGGTGCGCAGCAGCCCGCCCATGATGATGAACATGAAGGCGATGGTCCAGGGCGCGTTGTTCGACAGAACGCTCGGCACCGCATCCATCGGCAACAGGCCAAGAACAAGCATTGCCGCAGCCGCACCCACCGCGATGACTTCGGGGGGCTGGTCCTCGCGGATGAACAGCACGAACATCACGCCGATGATAGCCAGCGTGGCAAGCGGGGCGGCAGAGCCGGTCAGCGCGAAACCGAACATGGGCACCTTGAAAGCAGGCCGGCATGCCGGCAAGGCGTGGGCTTGCCCGATATCAGCCGGGCTGGCAAGGGAAGGGCAAGGCGGGGCAGCGTTTCACCGGATCGCTCCGGCGGGCTTTTGCCGGCATCTCAGGGCGCGCCGTCCAGCCGCCCGCCTTCGCGCACCGGCTGGACGGCGCTTGCCAGCCCGGTGCGGTCATCCGTCACGACCAGCACCCCGCACAGCGTCGCCTCGCCCTCGGCCGGGGTGAAGCGGCCCTGCCCCATTCCGGTCAGAAAGCGGCGCATCGGCTCGGCCTTGTCCATGCCGATCACGCTGTCATAATCCCCGCACATGCCGGCGTCAGACTGATAGGCGGTCCCGCGCGGCAGCACCTGCGCGTCGGCGGTCGGGACATGGGTATGAGTGCCCACCACAAGGCTGGCGCGGCCGTCGCAGAAATGCCCCGCCGCCATCTTTTCGCTGGTCGCCTCGGCGTGAAAATCAATCACCGCCGCCTGCACGCCGCCGCCCAGGACATGGGCGCGCAGGGCGCCGTCCAGCGCGCTGAACGGATCGTCGAAGGGGCGCTTCATGAACACCTGCCCCAGCGCCTGCGCCACCAGCACCTTGCGCCCGCGCCCGTCGGCAAAGACCCGCGCCCCCCGCCCCGGCGCCTCGCGCGCATAGTTCAGCGGCCGCAGCACCCGCGGTTCGGCATCGATGAAGGCCAGCATGTCCTTCTGGTCGAAGGCGTGATCGCCCAGCGTCACCACATCCGCCCCCGCATCGAGAATCATGCGCGCATGGGCGGCGGTCAGCCCCATCCCGCCCGAGGCGTTCTCGCCATTGACGATGATGAAATCGGCCTTGAGCCGCTGCCTGAGCGGGCCGAGCCGTTCGGCGATTGCACGCCGCCCGGACCGCCCCATGACATCGCCAAGAAACAGGATACGCATGGGCATGGGCTATCCGCTCGGGCGCGCCGGCTCAACCCCGATGGTGCAGGGCCGCACCTTGGACTAGACAAGCCCCATGTCCAGCGCCGATCCGCACCCCGCCGCCTTGCCCGCCACCCCGCAGGGCGATTCGCCGCGCGGCGTCGCGCTGGCGATCGGCACCTATGCGGTCTGGGGCCTCATGCCGCTCTACATGCACATGATGGCGGCCTTTCCTGCGTCCGAGATCATCGCCCATCGCATCCTGTGGTCGCTGCCTATCGCGGCGGCGGTGCTGGTTGTCAGCGGCGAAACCGGCCTTGTCCTTGCCACCCTGCGCCAGCCCTGGATGGTCGCCATGGCGGCACTGACGGCCACGCTTATCTCGGTCAACTGGATGATCTATGTCTGGGCGGTCAATCACGACCGGGCCATCGAGGCGGCGCTTGGCTATTACATCAACCCGCTGTTCTCGGTCGCCCTCGGCGCGGCCTTCCTGGGCGAGCGGCTGTCGCCTGCGCAGCGGGCCGCCATCGCCATCGCGGCCGCTGCCGTCCTGATCCTGGCCCTGTCGGCTGGGGGATTGCCGCCCGTGGCGGTCGGATTGACGCTGAGCTGGGGCATCTATGCCTTCTGCAAGCGCCGCCTGCCGATCCCTCCCAATGCCGGCTTCACGGTCGAGGTGCTGCTGCTCTGCCCCGTTGCGCTGGCCTATATCCTTTATCTCGGCGCGACCGGGCAGGGGCATTTCGGCGAATCGGCGCGGGGCACCGCCCTGCTGATCGGTAGCGGGGCGCTGACGGCGGTGCCGCTGATCCTCTATGCCAATGCGGCCAGGCTGATCCGTCTGTCCACCATGGGGGTGCTGCAATACATCTCGCCCACCATGGTCTTTCTGTCGGCGGTGCTGATCTTTAACGAACCCTATCAGGGCGCCCAGCGCATCGCCTTTCCGATGATCTGGACGGCGCTGCTGATCTATGGCGCAACGCTGATCCGCCGCCCCGCCGCCCGCTGAGCGGCCCTATCCGTCGCGGCGCGCCTGCGGCCCCCTGGGCGCGGCGATGCGGCTGCGGGCCGATTCCACCAGATCAGGCGGCAGCGCAGAAAAGGCCGCGTTGACGACGGCCTCTGCGCCCAGCCCCACCAGGGCGCCGGCCAGCACATCGGTCAGGTGATGGGTTGCGCGCGGCACCTGCACCAGCCCGATCAGCGCGGCAAGTCCCAGAAGCGGCCCGTTGGCCCCCGGCGCCACCCGTCCGATCGCCCGCGCGGCGGCAAAGGCATCTGCCGTATGCCCCGAAGGAAAGGAGTTGTAGTCGCGCTCGTCCGGGCCGTTCACACCCAGTTCGTATTCGCCCTCCTCCAGCAGCTTGTAGGGGCGGGTGCGGACGACGACGCTCTTGATCGCCGCCTTGGTGCGTGTCGCCAGATAAAGGGCGGCGAGGGCACGGGCACCCGCCTCGGCCAAGGCGGGGTGGCCGCTTGCCAGGCCGCCCGCCAGGGCCAGGCCGGCCAGGGCGAAAGCCGGAGGCTGATCACTGATCTCGCTGGCCGTGCCAAGCGCCTCGACCACGGGATGTTCACGAAGGCGGCCCGCCTCGGCGGACAGGGCCACATCCGCCTGGTGCAGCGCCTCGACCGCGCCGCCCTCGTCCTCGCCAGGTCGGGCATCGCCCTGCCGTCCTGCGGTATCGGTCATGTCCCGGTATCCTCGCCTGTCGCTGCCGCAGGCCCAACACGCGGGCGGGCCTGCGGGTTTCCCGCCCCGGCCCTGACAGCGCTATTCCACCGTCACCGATTTGGCGAGGTTGCGGGGCTGATCCACATCCGTCCCCTTGGCGACCGCCGTGTGATAGGCCAGCAGCTGCATCGGCACGGCATGGATGATGGGCGCAAAGACACCGCCGCCGCCGGGCATGGTCAGCGTCGCATGGGTGCCCTCGCCCCCGGCGGCAATCCCCGCCCCGTCGGACACCAGCAGCACCTGCCCCTGCCGGGCCATCACCTCCTGCATGTTCGAAAGGGTCTTTTCGAACAGCCCGTCCGAGGGCGCAACGACGATCACAGGCACGTTGCGGTCGATCAGCGCGATCGGCCCATGCTTGAGTTCGCCCGATGCGTAACCTTCTGCATGGATGTAGCTGATTTCCTTGAGCTTCAGCGCGCCTTCCAGCGCGATCGGATAAAGCGCGCCCCGCCCCAGGAACAGCACGTCCTGCGCCTCGGCCAGCCATTCGGCCAGCCGGCGGCAATCGTCCGAGGCGCCCACCGCCTGCTGGACGAGGCCCGGAACGGCCAGCAGATCATCCAGATGCGCAGCCAGCGTCCTGTCCTCCAGCGCGCCGCGATCCTGCGCCGCCTTCAGCGCCAGCACGGCCAGCACGGCAAGCTGGCAGGTGAATGCCTTGGTCGAGGCCACCCCCACCTCGACACCCGCCAGGGTAGGCAGCGCGATGTCGGCATCCCGCGCGATGGCCGAGGTGCCGACATTGACCACCCCCACCGTGCGCGCCACCTTGCCCTTGCAGTAATGCAGCGCGGCCAGCGTATCGGCCGTCTCGCCCGACTGGCTGACGAAGATGGCCCAGGCACGGGGCGACAGGGGCGGTTCGCGATAGCGGAACTCGGACGCGACATCGACATCGCAGGGGATGCCCGCCAGCCGTTCGAACCAGTATTTCGCCACGCAGGCGGCATAATAGGCCGTGCCGCAGCCAACCAGCGTCAGCCGTTCAACCCCGCGAAAGTCGATGCTGTCGGGCAGGACGATGCGCCCGTCCTTCACATAATGGTTGAGCGCATCCCCCAGCACGGCTGGCTGCTGGGCGATCTCCTTGGCCATGAAATGACGATAGCCGCCCTTGTCGATAGCGGTCGAGCCGACATCGATGCGGACCGGCTCGCGGCTGACCGGCTGGCCGTTCGCATCATAAACCGCGGCGCCCGCGCGGGTCAGCACGGCGTGATCGCCGTCCTCAAGATAGGTGATGCGGTCGGTGAAAGGCGCCAGCGCGATCGCGTCCGAGCCGAGGAACATCTCGCCATTGCCATGCCCCAGCGCCAGCGGGCTGCCCCGCCGGGCGCCGATCATCAGATCGCGCTCGCCCTCGAACAGGAACGCCAGCGCAAAGGCCCCGCGCAGCCGCTCGAGCGTGGCGCGGACCGCCTGAAGGGGGGCAAGCCCCTGGGCCATGTGATGCCCGGTCAGCAGCGCCACTGTTTCGGTATCGGTATCGGTCTGCGCCTCGATCCCCAGAGAGGCAAGTTCGGCCCGCAGATCCCGGAAATTCTCGATGATGCCGTTGTGGACGACGGCCACCGACCCATAATTGTGGGGATGGGCATTGCCCTCGGTCGCGGCGCCATGGGTGGCCCAGCGGGTATGACCGATCCCGGCATGACCCTCCAGCGGGTCAAGCACCAGACGGTCGGACAGGTTCACCAGCTTGCCCACGGCGCGCCGACGCGCAAGGCGGCCGGTGTCGTCGACGGTGGCAACCCCGGCGCTGTCATAGCCGCGGTATTCCAGGCGCCGCAATCCCTCGACAAGCTGAGGGGAAACCTGATGTTTCCCCAGTATCCCAATGATCCCACACATCTATTTCACCTTGCTGTCGCGCAGCGCCTGCATGATCCGGGCCGCAAGGCCCGGCTTGTTCACCTGCCGTCCACGGCCGAGGCCCAGCGCCTCCTCGGGCACGTCCTGGGTGATGACCGATCCCGATCCGGTCATGGCCCGCGCCCCGATCCGCACCGGCGCGACCAGCATGGTATCCGAGCCGATGAAGGCATCCGGCCCGATGACGGTGCGGTGCTTGCCGACCCCGTCATAATTGCAGGTCACCGTCCCTGCGCCGATATTGCTGCGCTCGCCGATTTCCGCATCGCCCAGATAGGTCAGATGGCCGACCTTGACGCCTTCGGACAGGATGCTGTTCTTGACCTCGACGAAATTGCCGACATGCACGCCGCCGCCCAGCTCGGCCCCCGGCCGCAGGCGGGCGAACGGGCCGACTGTCGCGCCGGCGCTGACATGGCAGCCTTCCAGATGGCAGAAGGGCAGGATCTCGGCCCCGCTTTCGATCGTGACCCCCGGCCCGAAAACGACATTTTGCCCGATCACCGCATCGCGGCCGATCACGGTATCGGGGGCGAACCAGACGGTTGCGGGGTCGGCCAGCGTCACGCCCGCCTCGACCGCCTCGGCGCGGCGGCGGGCCTGAAAGGCGGCCTCGGCGGCGGCAAGCTCGGCGCGGGTGTTGATGCCCAGCGTCTCGGCCTCGGCGCATGTCACCACGGCGGCGCGCCGCCCCGCAGCCCGCGCAAGGGCCACCACGTCGGTCAGATAGTATTCGCCCGCCGCATTGTCGTTGCCCAGCCGCCCCACCAGATCGCGCAGCAGCCCCGCATCGACGGCCATCACGCCCGAATTGCAAAGCGTGATGGCCTGCGTCGCCTCGTCGGCGTCCTTGAACTCGACGATGCGGTCCAGATCGTCCCCCTTGACGACCAGACGGCCGTAACGGCCCGGGTCCGCGGCCTCAAAGCCCAGCACCGCCACATCGGCCGGATGCGCGGCCAGGGCCGCGAGCGTTTCGGCCGCCACGAAGGGGGTATCGCCGTAAAGCACGACGACCCGGCCCTCGAACCCGTCCAGCAGGGGCAGCGCCTGCGCAACCGCGTGCCCCGTGCCGAGCTGACGCTCCTGGATGGCGATCCGCGCCTCGGGGTCCAGACGGGCGACGGCACGGGTCACCGCCTCGGCCCCGTGGCCCGCGACGACGATCACCCGGCATGGCTCCAGCCCGCGGCCGGCCAGCAAGGCATGGCCGACCAGCGGCACGCCGCCCAGCCGGTGCAGCACCTTGGGCAGGTCGGACTGCATCCGACTGCCCTGCCCGGCGGCCAGCACCACCAGCGCCACCCCCTGTTTCGTCATCGCTCGGCCCCGCCTCGTTGATTTTTCCAAGCCTTCTAGCTAGGCGCCGGGTGCGGCGAAAGAGGCGGCGGGATCACAAGGTTTGACGGAAGGTTACGGATGATGAAGAACGATCCCGGCACGGTGGTGTTCGATCTGGACGGAACGCTGGCCGATACGGCGGCAGACCTGATCGCGGCGGCCAATGCCTGCTTCCGGGCGCGGGGCCTGGGCGACCTGCTGGATGCCAGGCATGACACCGGGATCGCCTTTCACGGCGGGCGGGCCATGCTGCGCGCGGGATACGGGCGGGCGGGCGCAGACAGGCTGATCCCCCCGGGCGCCGAGGATGAGGATTATCCGCGCCTGCTGGCCTTCTATGACGGCTGCATCGCCCGGTCCACGACGCTTTATCCCGGCGTGACCGCCGCGCTTGAGGCGCTGGCGGCGGATGGCTTCATCCTGTCGGTCTGCACGAACAAGCCGGGCGCGCTTGCCGAAAAGCTGCTGAGGGCGCTGGGTATCCGCGACCGCTTTGCGGCGATGGTCGCGGCCGATACGCTGCCCGTGCGCAAGCCCGACCCTCGATGCTATGCCGCGGCGGTGGAACGGGCCGGCGGGACGGTCGCCCGCTCGTTCCTGGTGGGCGATACGGAAACCGACCTGAGGACCGCGCGGGCCAGCGGGGTGCGGGTCGCGCTGGTCGGCTTCGGCCCCGAAGGGGATGGCGTTGCCCGGCTCGCGCCTGATGCGGTGCTGGCGGGGTTCGAGGCGCTGCCCGCGCTGGCGCGGGGGTGGCTCAGGCCCTTGGGGTAAGGGCGGCCAGCATGGCGCGCAGCTCGGCCGGCGGGCATGGGTCGGGGGGGCCGCGGCGCGCCAGCGCCGCCTCGCCCCGCGCCATCGCCGCGGGGGACATCCGGCCCGCCGCCCCGGCGACCGCTTCGAACTCTGCGCGCGTCAGGTTGCAGGCCAGCACCAGATCGCAGCCCGCCCCCAGCGCCGCCGCGGCCCGCTCGGCCGGCGTGCCGGTCAGCGCGTTCATCCCGATGTCGTCGGTCATCAGCAGCCCACCAAAGCCGATCCGGTCACGGATCAGCGCGATGGCCGCGGGCGAAGCGGTCGCAGGCCGCTGGTCCAGGGCCGTCAGGCGGATATGCGCCGTCATCCCCATGGGCAGGTCGGCAAGCGCGCGGAAGGGGGCGAAATCCGTCCTGTCCAGGGCTTCCAGGTCGATGTCCAGCACCGGCAGGTCGTGATGGCTGTCCACCCGCGTGCGGCCATGCCCAGGCATGTGCTTGACGATGGGCAGCACGCCCGCCGCCAGCAGCCCCCGTGCCGCCGCCCGGCCCATCTGCGCCACGCTGGCCGCATCGGTGCCAAAGCAACGATCCCGCAGAAACGGGTGGGTGGCCGCATCGGCGATGTCGAGGCAGGGGGCGGCATCGGCGTCGATTCCCACGGCGCGCAATTCCTGGCCCATCAGGCGGTGACGCAACTCGACCGCACGCGCGCCGTCTGCCGCCCCGTCAAGCGCCGGGGGCCAGTCGGTCCAGTGCGGGGCGCGCAGGCGCTGAACACGCCCGCCTTCCTGGTCGGTCATCACCACGGCGTCGCGCCCGACGGCATCGCGCAGATCGCCGGTCAGGCGGCGAAGCTGGTCGGGGCTGTCGACGTTGCGGGCGAAGAGGATGAAACCCCAGGGATCGGCCTCGCGCAGAAAGGACCGCTCATCCGCGCCCAGCGTCAGGCCCTCGACCCCCAGGATGGTGGCGCCGGGGGACGAGAAGGCCCCGCCCGTGGCGGGCAGGGCCGAGCCCGCAGAGGACGGCAGGCTCACTTGGCGACGGCCGGGATGCAGTCGGTTCCTGCGGCGATGAGGGCGGCGCAGAACTTGCGCGCATCCTCGCGTGATCCGAAGCCGGCGATGCGCAGGCGATAGAAGGTGCGCCCACCCGCCTTGTGTTCCTGCACGACCGGCGCCTTGCCCGCGAAAAGGTCGCTGTAGCGGCCGGAAACCCGGCTCCATTCGCTTTCGGCGATGGCGCCCGAATCAAAGGCCCCGATCTGAACAAGGGGTGCGCCCGTTTCCACAGGCGCCGTTTTGGCGAGGACGGCTGCGGGGGCGGGCACCGCCGCGGCATCCGGGGCAGCCGCTGCATCGGCGCTTGCGGCCATGGGGGCGAGGGCGGGCGGCGCGCTTGCCGCGGCCGCCGGCGCGGCGTTCGAGGCCGCGATGCGGCGCGGCCGCGGCAGGGGACGCGTCGGCGTCGTGACCGCCGGGGCGGCGCCCGCCTCGGCCAGCGCGGCGGTGATGGCCAGATCCTGGCTGCCTGCATCCGCCTGCCGGTCCGCCGGGGCGATCTGCGCCACCGGGGGGTGGCCGCGCGTGCCGCTTCGGCCGCCCGTTCGGCTGCCTGGCGATCTGTCATGGCGATGACCGGGGCCTGCGATTCGTCAGCCGGCGCCTCGTCGGCGATGACGGGCGGCTGGGCAGAGGCGCCCAGTTCACCCATGGCCACGTCCTGTCCGTCAAGGGCGGTCGGGGCCGGCGCGATCGCCACCCGTTCGGCGGGCGGGGCCTTTTCGCCCGCGGCGACATTGTTGACGGCAAGGCCGGTGCGGTCGGTCAGCTCTCCGCCCGGTTCCTCGGGGGCCACGCGGGCATCGCCCTCGACCGCGCGGATCACCGGAACGCCCGAGACATCGCGCACGACCAGTTGATAGCCCCAGATGGCCAGCGCCGCCATCAGCGCCACCGATACCAGCGCGCCGACATAATGGGTCAGCCGCGCCACGCCCGCCAGCATGCCGGGGCGGTCGGTCAGGCGGGCCGCATAGGCGCCGGCATGGCGCGAGTCGTCCCATTCGTCCTCGTCCTGCCAGTCCGGCGCGGCGGCGCGGCGAGAGGTCCAGTGGGCCGCATGCGCGTCATCGCCTTGCGCAGCATAGCCCTCGTGCGGGTCCGCATAGCGGCCAGAACGGAAGTCCAGCACCGTCATCGTTGTTTTCCTGCCTGTCCACCGGGTTGTCCCGGCTGTCATTGACCGCTCGTTCCTGCCGGCAGGCCGCGCCTTGTCACGCCTTGCGGCCCGTCAGCGCATTTCCGTTGCCGGAGTCACGCCCAAGATACCCAAACCCGCCGAAATGACAACGCCGACGGCCCGCGCCAGCGCGATTTTCGCCGCTGTTGCTGCCGGGTCATCCCCTTCGGTGACAAAGCGCAGCGCCGGCTCGTCATTGCCGCGATTCCAGAACCCGTGCCATTCCGAAGCAAGCTCGTACAGATAGAAGGCGATCCTGTGCGGCTCATGGGCGCGGGCGGCGATCTCGACGGTGCGGGGCCATTCGCCGAGCTTGCGGATCAGCGCCGCCTGGGCAGGATGGTCAAGGCCCGTCAGATCCGCCCTGCCCAGCGCCTCGTCGGACAGATCCAGCCCCGCCTCGCCCGCCCGGCGCAGGACAGAATGGATGCGCGCGCTGGCATACTGGACATACCAGACCGGGTTGTCCTTGGACTGTTCCAGCACCTTGTCGAAATCAAAATCCAGCGCCGCGTCGTTCTTGCGCGTCAGCATGTGAAAGCGCGTCACGTCGCGGCCGGCCTGTTCCACCACGTCGCGCAGCGTGACGAAGGTGCCCGCGCGCTTGGACATCTTGAACGGCTCGCCGTTCTTGAACAGCCGCACCAGCTGCACAAGCTTGATGTCCAGCGGCACCCGGCCGCCCGACAGCGCCTGCACCACCGCCGTCAGCCGCTTGACATAGCCCCCGTGGTCCGCACCGAAGATGTTGATGAGCTGGTCGAACCCGCGGTCGATCTTGTCCCAGTGATAGGCGATGTCGGGCGCGAAATAGGTCCAGCTGCCATCCGATTTCTTGACCGGGCGGTCAACATCGTCGCCGAAGGCGGTGGAACGGAACAGCGTCTGCTCGCGCGCTTCCCAGTCGTCGGGCAGCTTGCCCTTGGGCGGCTCGAGGGTGCCCTCGTAGATCAGGCCGGCCTCTTGCAGGCGGGCGATCCCGGCCTCGATCCGGCCGGTGCCATAGAGGGCCTTTTCCGAGGAATAGACATCCATCGTCACGCCCAGCAGGGCCAGGTCGTCGCGGATCATGTCCATCATCGCGGCGGCGGCGAAATCGCGCACCTGGGCCAGCCATTCGGATTCGGGCCGCTCCAGCAGGCTGTCGCCGTAACGCGCCTTGAGCGCCTGCCCGACCGGAATCAGATAGTCGCCCGGATACAGCCCCTCGGCGATCTGCGGATCGAAGCCATGGGCCTCGCGGTAGCGTTCATAGGCCGAGCGCGCCAGCACATCGACCTGCGCGCCGCCGTCGTTGACATAGTATTCGCGCGTCACCTCGTTGCCGGCAAAGGCCAGCAGGTTGGCCAGCGCGTCGCCAAAGACCGCGCCGCGCATATGGCCGACATGCATCGGCCCGGTGGGGTTGGCGCTGACGAACTCGACATTGATGCGCGCGCCCTGTCCTGCCGGAATGCGGCCGTAATCGGCGCCGGCGGCCAATGCCGCCCCGACCACCCCGCGCCAGAAATCACCGGCCAGGCGCAGGTTCAGAAAGCCCGGACCAGCCACCTCGGCAGAGGTGACGCGCGGATCGGCCGCCAGCCGCCCGGCCAGATCCTCGGCGATGTCGCGCGGCTTCATCCCGGCGGGCCGGGCCAGCACCATCGCCGCATTCGTCGCCATGTCGCCATGGGCCGCATCGCGGGGCGGCTCGACCGCGACGGCGGCGAAATCCAGCCCGCCGGGCAGGCTGCCGGCAGCGGTCATGGCGTTGAGCGCATCGAGGACGAGCGCGCGGATGTCGGCGAAAGGGTTCATGGCTCACTCTGTCAGCGGATGGCCCTGCGATAGCGAAGCGGGGCGCGCGCCGCAACCGCGGCGAATGGCGCGCCGGGCAAGCCGAATTGACGCCATCGTCATTTCGCGCTAGGGGCGCTGAGCCCGCATTCGGCGGGCAGCCGAGGGGCGCTTGGATCAGCTGCGTCCCGTGACCGCGCCCGGCCGGGCGCATCGGACCGCTACGTTCCCTGATGCGAAAGACCCTCATGACGAAATTCTCCGATCTCAAGCTCGACCCCAAGGTGCTGCAGGCCATCGCCGAGGCGGGCTATGAGAACCCGACGCCGATTCAGGCCGGCGCGATCCCCCCGGCGCTGGAAGGACGGGACGTGCTGGGCATCGCCCAGACCGGAACGGGCAAGACCGCCAGCTTCACCCTGCCGATGATCACCCTGCTGGGCCGTGGCCGGGCGCGGGCGCGCATGCCGCGCAGCCTTGTGCTGTGCCCCACGCGCGAACTGGCCGCCCAGGTGGCCGAAAACTTCGATGTCTATGCCAAGCACACCCGGCTGACCAAGGCGCTGCTGATCGGCGGGGTCAGCTTTGGCGAGCAGGACAAGCTGATCGACCGCGGCGTCGATGTGCTGATCGCCACGCCCGGCCGGCTGCTGGACCATTTCGAACGCGGCAAGCTGCTGCTGACCGGCGTGCAGATCATGGTCGTGGACGAGGCGGACCGGATGCTCGACATGGGTTTCATCCCCGATATCGAACGTATCTTCCAGCTGACACCCTTCACGCGCCAGACGCTGTTCTTTTCCGCCACCATGGCGCCCGAGATCGAGCGCATCACCAATACCTTCCTGCACGCCCCCGAACGGATCGAGGTCGCCCGCCAGGCCACCACCTCCGAGACGATCACGCAGAAGCTCGTCGAGCTGACCCCCACCCGCAAGGACCAGACCGCCAAGCAAAAGCGCGAGCTGCTGCGCGCGCTGATCGACGCCGAAGGCCCGGAGACGGAATCGGGGGGGCTGAAGAACGCTATCATCTTCTGCAACCGCAAGACCGAGGTGGACATCGTCGCCAAGTCGCTCAAGGCGCATGGCTATGACGCGGCGCCGATCCACGGCGATCTGGACCAGCGCGTGCGCATGCAGACGCTGGACGGGTTCCGCGAAGGCACGCTGCGGTTCCTGGTCGCCTCGGACGTGGCGGCGCGCGGGCTCGACATCCCGGCGGTCAGCCATGTGTTCAACTTCGATCTGCCCAGCCATGCCGAGGATTACGTCCACCGCATCGGCCGCACAGGGCGGGCCGGACGCCAGGGCACCGCATTCTCGATCGCGACCCCGTCGGACGAGAAATATCTCGCGGCCATCGAGGCTCTGGTCAAGCAGACCTTGCCCCGTGTCCCCCTGCCCGAGGGCTTCAGCCTGTCCGAGGCCGCCCGGTCGGCCCCGAGCGAGCGCGAAGGCCGGGGCGCGGAACGCGGCGGGCGCGAGCGCAGCCTCAGCCGGACCCGTTCGCGCAATCGCCGCGCCGATGCGGCGGCCCCTCCGGCCGCAACCGCGCCCACCGCTGCCGCCCAGACCGAGCCGGCCCCCCGCGCCGAACGGCCCACCCCCGAGGCGCGCCGCGATGATGGCGCAGCCGAGCGCCGCGACAGCCGCCGCGCAAGCGAACCGGCGATCCGCGCAGAACAGACCGCCCGTCCTGAACAGGCCGGCCGCGCCGAACAGGGCGCCGAGCGCCGTGAACGGGGCCGTGACCGCGACCGCGGCCCGGCCGTGGTCGGCTTTGGCGAGATGGTGCCCGACTTCATGACCAGCAGCTTTGCCCAGGCGCTTGCGGTGACCGAGGCGCGCGCCTCTGCGGCCGCGGCGCGGCCCGCGGGCGATGCCTCAAGCACCGATGGGGCGCCGGCCGAGGAAGGCACCGCCCCCCGCGGCCGCACGCGTCGCGGCCGGGGGCGCAGGTCCGGCGAGGGTCCTGCCGCCGAGGCAGGGCTTCGCCCCGCCAATGCGGATGATGCGGCATTGCCCCTGCAGGAGGCCGAGGGCGGCGGTGATGCCGATGCGACCGACGCACAGCCCGCCCGCCCCGACCCTGCCGATGCGCGCGGCGATGGCGCGATCGGCGACATGGCCGAAGCCCGGGATGAAGGCGGCGAAGCGGAAACGGAAGCAGCCGCAACGGGGCAGGCCTCGACCGATGCGCCTTTGGCGGGCGACAAGCCTTCCAAGTCGCGCGGTCCGCGCCGGCGCAGGAAGGAACCTGCCGCTTCCCTGCCCGAGGAAGCCGAGGCAGCACAGCCCGACATGACCCTGTCCCCCGCTGCCGAACCTGCGGTGCCGACAGAAGCCCTGCCGGCCGATGCCCTGCCCGAGGAACGTGACGCGGCTGCCGCGATCGAGGATGGCAGCCTTGGGCCCCTGCCCGACGCCGCCGAAGCAGAGGACAGCGCCGAAGGCGCGGCTGCCAAGCAGGCTCCCGCCAAGGGCCGCCGGGCGGCCAAGGGCGCGGCATCCCGCAAGGGGCCTGCCAAGGGCCGGGCAGCCAAGGCCGGAACGGCCAAGGCAGCCGCAGATGGGGCGGCTGCGGACATGGCGACGGCAGATGGCGCGGCGCTGGCCGCCGTGCCGCCAGCGGATGAGGGCGCCGCCCCCGCCCCCGCGCCCCGCCGCGCGCGCGCCCCGCGCAAGCCGCGCGCCGCTGCCGGCAACGCCCCGGATGCGCCCGCCCCGGATGCATCCGCGCAGGGCATCCCTGCCCCGCATCAACCCGCCGGCCAGCCCTCGGACCAGACGGTCGATCCTGCGGGCGATCCTGTGACGAAAGCGGCGCGCAAGCGGCGTGCCAAGGGCGAAGCCGCGGGCTTGCCCGAGGCGGAGCATGACCCCTCCGCTTCCGATCAGGCCTGAGGGGCAGAACCGGATCGCCGCATGACGGGCCGTCGCGCATCACGGCGCGCCGCGTTCCTGCCCCGCCTGGCGGCCGAGGTGGCGCTTGGCGCCTGCGCGGCGCTGGGGCAGGCGCCCTGGGGGCTGTGGCCGGTCACGCTGGCCGCACTGGCCGCGATGCTGTGGCGGGTTGCCGCCGCGCCCTCGCCCCGCGCGGCGGCGTTCCGCGCGCTGGCGATGGGCGCGGGCCATTTCGCCCTCGCCCTGTTCTGGATCATCCAGCCATTCCTGGTCGAGGCCGATATCTATGGCTGGATGGCGCCCTTTGCGCTGGTCCTGATGGCCATGGGGGGCGGGCTGTTCTGGGCCGCGCCTGCCTGGGTGGCGCATCGGCTGGGCGCGGATGCACCGGGCCGGGCCATGGCGCTTGCGCTGGGGATTGTCCTATCGGACTGGCTGCGCGGCTGGCTTTTCACCGGCTTTCCCTGGGCGCTGACGGGCCATGTCTGGATCGGAACGCCGGTGGCGCAGCTGGCTGCCTGGGGTGGCGCGCTGGGGCTGTCGGCCCTGACGATGGCGGCCGCCGTCCTGCCGGCCAGCGCGCTGCACGGCGGACACGGCCTGCGCGGCGGGCTGCGGGGCGCGGTTCTGGCCGCGATGCTGGTTGCGGCGGCGTGGTTCGCGGGGCTGGCCCGGCTTGCCGGGCCGCTGCCTGCTGACAACGGGCATATCATACGCCTGGTACAGCCGAACGCCGATCAGACCCTGAAGTGGAGCGCGCAATGGGCGCCCGTCTTCCACGCCCGCCTGCTCGAGCTGTCGGCCCTGCCGCTTGATCCCCGGCTGGGGACAGGGCGGCCGGCTGCCGTGATATGGCCGGAAACCGCCGTGCCCTTCCTGCTGAACGAGGCCGGTCCGGCCCTGCCCGAGATCGCCGCCGCCGCGGGCGCCCCGGTGCTTGCCGGCATCCAGCGGGGCGAGGACGGGCGCTGGTTCAACAGCCTTGCCGTGCTGACCCCGGACGCCGCCATCGGCGCGGTCTATGACAAGTTCCATCTGGTGCCCTTTGGCGAATATATCCCATGGGGCGATGCGCTGGCGCGGATCGGCATCGGCGCCTTTGCCGCCCGGCAGGGCAACGGCTACAGCGCCGGCGCCGGGCCGCAGGTGCTGACGCTGCCCGGCCTGCCGCCGTTCCAGCCGCTGATCTGCTATGAGGCGATTTTCGAGCATGATCTGGCACGCGGCCGCGGCCTGCCCCGGCCGGCCTGGCTGGTGCAGATCACCAATGACGCCTGGTTCGGAACCTGGACGGGGCCTTATCAGCATCTGGCGCAGGCCCGGCTGCGCGCGATCGAGACCGGGCTGCCGCTGCTGCGGGCGGCCAACACCGGCATCTCGGCGGCGATTGACGCCCGCGGGCGGGTGCGCGGCAGCCTGCCGCTGGGCCAGGCGGGGGTGATCGATGCGCGCCTGCCCGCGGCGCTGGCGCCGACGCTGTGGTGGCGTTGGGGCGATGCGCCGGCCCTGGCGCTGCTGGCCCTGGCGCTGGGGGGATTGATGCTGCGCCGCGGGCGGATCAGGCGGGCCCTGCCGGGCGCCCGCAACCCTTGATTGACGCGCCCTGCCCCGTGGCCTAATGCCACGCTTGCGCCCCCACAACGGCTTCCTGGCGTGGGTTGGCGTTAACCTTATCGGAGCGCTCATGTCCCGCAAGAACTACGTCTTCACCTCCGAGTCCGTCTCGGAGGGGCATCCCGACAAGTTGTGCGACCAGATCTCGGACGCCGTCCTGGACGCCCTGCTGACCGAGGAGGAACAGGCCCGCGTCGCCTGTGAAACCTTCGCCACATCGGGGATGGTGGTCATCGGCGGCGAGATCGGCCTCAAGGACAAGGACCGCCTGACGGCGATGATGGGGCGCATTCCCGAAATCGCCCGCAACGTCATCCGCGACATCGGGTATGAGCAGGAAAAGTTCCACTGGAACACCTGCCATGTGATGAACTTCCTGCACCAGCAGTCGGCCCATATCGCGCAAGGCGTGGACAAGGACGGCGCCGGCGACCAGGGGATCATGTTCGGCTATGCGGTGGACGAGACGCCCGAGCTGATGCCCGCGCCGATCCAGTATGCCCATGCGATCCTGCGCCGACTGGCCCAGGCGCGCCATGCGGGGGCCGAGCCGACGCTGGGCCCCGACGCCAAATCGCAGCTGTCGGTGCGCTATGAGGACGGCAAGCCGGTGGGCGTCACCCAGATCGTCGTCAGCCACCAGCACCATGACGAGACGCAGACATCGGAGGACATCCGCGCCATCGTGGAGCCTTATGTGCGCGAAGTGCTGCCCGACGGCTGGCTGACGGATGAAACCGTCTGGCACGTCAACCCGACGGGCATCTTCGTGATCGGCGGGCCGGACGGGGATGCGGGGCTGACGGGCCGCAAGATCATCGTGGACACCTATGGCGGGGCCGCTGCCCATGGCGGGGGCGCCTTTTCGGGCAAGGACCCGACCAAGGTGGATCGTTCGGCCGCCTATGCGGCGCGCTATCTGGCCAAGAACGTGGTCGCGGCCGGGCTGGCGCAGCGCTGCGTGATCCAGCTGTCCTATGCGATCGGGGTGGCTGCGCCGCTGTCGATTTATGCCGACACCTTCGGCACCGGCCAGGTGCCCGATGCGGTGATCGAACATGCGCTTGGCACGGTGATGGACCTGACCCCCCGCGGCATCCGCGAGCATCTGAACCTGTGCCGGCCCATCTATCGCCGCACCGCCGCCTATGGCCATTTCGGCCGCGCACCCGAGGCGGATGGCGGCTTTTCCTGGGAACGCACCGATCTGGCCGAGGCGCTGAAAAAGGCGGTCTGAGGCAGGCAGCCAGCACCGTCCGGCCGCCTTGCGGCTGCGGCCGGGCGCGAATCCCCGCAAGGCCGGCCTGCCTCGATGAGGGCAGGCCGTGCCCGCTGGTGCTAGGGAAGGCTGCCTTTCCGCCTGACCGGCCGGGCAGGCCCTGTCTCTGGCGGTGCCGCACGGCGCGCCGCCAGGGGCGCCCCCACCCGCACGGAACCGGCGGCCATCGACACACCGTCCGGCCCCGGCGGGGCGGCATCGGGCGCGCCTATTGCTGCGCGGGCTCCAGCCAGGTCACGCCCAATGCCCCGGCCCGCGCCAGCGTCGGGTCCAGCGACATGGTGATGTATTCGCCGCGCCGCCACCGTTCCGCCAGATCATCGTAATGGCGCGAGAGCGGGTGGCCTGACTGACCGGTCGAGATGATGAACACCGAACTGTCCGGGTCGGACAGGTCATAGACGCCGCGAAAGCCCGCCCCCGTCACCGCCCGCCATGGATCGCGCCCGGTGCCGATGGTGCCCGCCCGTGCAAGGCTTGAGCCGTCGCCCGAGATCGACTGCACCAGGCTGACCGCCCAGCCCAGCACCGGAACCCGCCCCAGGGCAGGATGTTCGTGCCGGGCCATGTGCGCATCGCCCCAGCGCCAGCTGGCCACATCCGGTCCGAAACGGGCGGTCAGCTCTACCAGCGCGCCATCCAGCGCCATGCGGGCGATGGTCGTGCAATCCTCGACGGGCGCGGACTGCACCACATCGCACCAGATGCCGGCATTGCCGGTGTTGCGAAACACCCGGTCGATGAAGGCGGGCCGAAGCTGCCCGGCGACCGCGTCGGCAGCCACGCCCAGCTCGTCCCGCACCAGCCGATCCTGAAGCTGGCCCATCCATGCGGAATAGATCAGCGGCTCGGGCAGATGCTCGCCCATGTCGCCGTCCCATTGCGCCAGCAGCGCAAGCGCATCCTGGCGCTGGCGCTCGGGGGTGCCGGGGGCGGCAGGCTCGCCCGTGAACCACAGATTCGCCCCGATCAGCGGCAGCAGCGCGCGCGCCGCCGGGCTGACGGTGTCAAGCTGGGCGTCGATGAAGCTTTCGCGGGAATGGATCTCGCGGGCCGCCAGCAGACGCTGCAACCGCGCCAGGCGCAGCGGCTCGTCGCGGTCATACCCGATCTGCAAGCCCGCGCCCTTGGGCGAGACACCTGCACCCGCCTCCTCTGCGCCCGGCGCGGCCCCTGTCGCAGCGCCGGTCGCAGCCACGATCCCCTCGGCCGGCGCCGTGATGCGGGCAGGATCGGAGGGGGGCAGGAAACCGTCCCAGCGGGCCGCAGCGCTGCGGCCAGGGGCCGGCATCCGCCCGCTCGTGGGGTGATCGGCCGGCCGCAGCGGCACCGCCCCTGCCAGGACCTGCGCCACACCCCCCCGCTCGGCCAGCGTCAGCTCGACAGCCGGGGCGATGATGCCCTCCGACGCCCGGATCGCCGCGGTGCGATCGGGGGCCGCCATCAGGGCGATCAGCGCGCTCATCGTCGTGTCGGTGCCCGACAGGCCGGTCCAGCGCAGCGCCGGCACGAAACCCGCAGGCGTCACCGCGGCGAGGCCCAGATGCGCCGGCGGGATCACTGGCCCGGCCTCGCTTTCGCGCAGCGTGATCCGGTGGGTGCCGCCGTCGCGCACGCGGATCACCTCTTCGGCGGTGGTGAAATCGCGCCATCCGCCGCTGGAGAGATAGCGTTCCGGTGCGCCGGGCTGCACCTCCTCCATCACCAGATCCTGGTCATCCACCCAGGCAGGGGTCAGCCCCCAGGCCAGGGTCGGATTGCGGCCCGAAAGGATCGCGGGGATGCCCGGTATCGTGCCGCCGATGACGCTGCCGGACCGCAGGTCCAGACGCGCCAGATACCACAGCGACGGCGCGGTCAGCGCGACATGCGGATCATTGGCCAGGATTGGCGCCCCGGCGGCGGTGCGTTCGGCCGCCGCGGCAAAGCCGTTGGCCGAGGCGCCTGCCTCGGGCGCGACATAGCCCAGCAGGCGGTCCGCAAAATCAGTGTCCACCCCGGCCTGCTGCGGCGCAAAGCGCGCCTCGGGTCCGAACAGCCCAGCGTAGCGGGGCAAGGGCGGCTCGTCAGGTGCGTCCACCAGATCGCCCGCCCTTTGCGGCACGGCCAGCGATACCTGCGCGCGCAGCACCTCGGCCTGCGCCTGCGCGCTGGTTCCGGCCGCCACCAGCTTGAGGATGGCCAGCGAATCGGCGGGCTGCCAATAGGCGATGTCGCCGGGCAGGATGAAGAATTCGGGCGCGCCGCGCCCGCGCGCCCCGGCATTGACCTGTTCGACCCAGGCATTCACCCCGTCCGCATAGGCCGTCAGCGCCGCACGGGTCGCGGCGTCCTGCGCCGCCAGCGAGGCCTGGGCATTGCGCCACAGCCCCAACCGGCGGGCCAGGTCGTCGCCGGCATAGGCGCGCTCTCCGAACATCTCGGCCAGGCGGCCCTGCGCGGCCCGGCGCAGGACGACCATCTGGAACAGCCGGTCCTGCGCATGGGCAAATCCCAGCGCGAAAAAGGCGTCATGGTCGGTCGCGGCGAGGATATGGGGCACGTCCTCGGTGGTGCGGACGATCTCGACCCGCTGGTCCAGACCGGGCAGGCTGATCGTCGCATCATAGTCGGGCAGCGAGCGGACGGCGAAATACCACGCCAGCGCCGCAGCCGCGACCAGCCCGATCATCAGCCCGATCGTCAGCCTGACGAGCCAGCGAAACAGCGTCAGCATGAAGAGAGTATCATCCTCGGATGGGCGGGGGCGGGGCCGGATCGGCCCGAAGGGCATGGATTGTGTCAGGCTGATAGGGCAGCTTGGGCGGCAATTCAACGCAGCGATGGATGAGAGCGCATGGCAAGGGTGGCGTTTGTGGGACTGGGGGTCATGGGCTTTCCCATGGCCGGGCATCTGGCTGCGGCGGGCCATGCGGTAGCCGTCTATAACCGCACCCCTGCCAAGGCCGCGGCATGGGTCGGCCTGCATGGGGGCACCGCCGCCGCCGCCCCGCGCGAGGCCGCGCAGGGGGCCGATTTCGTCATGGCCTGCGTGGGCAATGATGACGACCTGCGGCAGGTCTGCCTTGGAGATGACGGCGCCTTTTCGGGCATGCGGGCCGGGGCGATCTTCGTCGATCACACGACGGTGTCGGCCCGCGTGACGCGCGCGCTGTCGGACACCGCCCGCGAGCAGGGCCTGGGCTTTGTGGACGCGCCCGTATCGGGCGGCCAGGCGGGGGCCGAGAACGGGCAGCTTTCGGTGATGTGCGGGGGGACCGAGGCCGACTATGCCGCGGCCGAGCCGGTGATCGCCGCCTATGCCCGTATCTGCCGCCGCATGGGCGATAGCGGCGCAGGGCAACTGGCCAAGATGGCCAACCAGATCGCCATTGCCGGGCTGGTCCAGGGGCTGGCCGAATCGCTGAACTTCGCCGAGCGTGCCGGCCTGTCGATCCCGGCCGTGGTCGAGGTCATCAGCCAGGGTGCCGCCGGCAGCTGGCAGATGCAGAACCGCCACGCCACGATGGCCGAGGGCCGGTTCGACTTCGGCTTTGCGGTGGACTGGATGCGCAAGGATCTGGGCATCTGTCTGGCGGCCGCAGACGAGAACGGCGCAGCCCTGCCCGTTACCGCCCTGGTTGATCAGTTCTACAAGGACGTTCAGGGCATGGGCGGCGGGCGCTGGGACACCTCGTCCCTGATCGCGCGGCTGCGGCGCTGAGCCGTCCGCCCGCATCGGGGCCGGCAGGCGTTCCGCCGCGCGGCAGAGATCGTTCCTTGCGGCGGGCAGGCTGCGCCGCGGCAAGGGAACAGCTTGCCCGCCCTGGCCTTCATCAGCCGGCGCCAGGGCAAGGAAGCCAGCCCGCGCCGCCCTGTCAGCTGAAGCGCAGCCAGATCATCCGCCGGCCAAGGCGGGCGGTGCTGGCACAGCGAGGATGGCCCCGGCCCGGACGGTAAGCACCTGACCACCCGCTTGATCGACGGCACCCCCGCCGCAACAGCGCATGGCGGGGCAGTCTTGCGGGAACCAGGGCCAGCCCAGCCTGCGGGCATGCCGCCGGCACGGTGCTGTGGCTGGGGATAATGACTGATGATCGGCCAGCCCCGGCAAGGACCGGGCGGCGAGAAGGGCCATGGCAAATGGGGATGGCGCGCCCGACACGATTCGAACGTGTGGCCTCCACCTTCGGAGGGTGGCGCTCTATCCAGCTGAGCTACGGGCGCATCGCGGACCAGATAGTCGTTGAGACGGGACAGGGTCAATCCCCAATCAGTCGATCATGCCGACTGACGCCGGCAACGGGTCTGCCTAGGGCGCCATGATCGTTCCGCGCCCCTGCCCCGGACAAGGTGCAGCACCATGCGCATGGCCCCTGAGCTCGCCCCAAGGACCCTGCCCTGATGGCCACAGCGCGCTCCACCGGCCTGCAGCCCCAGCCGCCGGCCGTCCGTTCCCCCTTGCATCGGCGCGCGCCAGCGCCTATCTGGCGCGCACTTCACAGGCGGGGGCGGGCCTTGGGCGGGAGACATCCGTTCAGGTCCACCGGTTGGGGATCGTGCCGATCCCTGAAACCCCTGCCCCAGGCGCAAACCGGAAAGGAAAAGGCATGGCGCTTCCCGATTACTCCATGCGTCAGCTGCTGGAAGCTGGCGTTCACTATGGCCACCAGACCCAGCGCTGGAACCCGCGGATGGCGGAATACATCTACGGCGAACGCAACGGCATCCACATCCTGGACCTGACCCAGACGGTCCCGCTGCTGGACCAGGCCCTGCAGACGATCCGCGACACCGTTGCCAAGGGCGGGCGCGTGCTGTTCGTCGGCACCAAGCGGCAGGCGCAGAAGGCCGTTGCCGACGCGGCCGAGAAATCGGCGCAGTTCTACATGAACCACCGCTGGCTGGGCGGCACGCTGACCAACTGGAAAACGGTGTCCCAGTCGATCCAGCGGCTCAAGGCGATCGACGAGGCGATGGCCTCGGGCGCCGAGGGGCTGACCAAGAAGGAACGCCTGGGGATCGAGCGCGAGCAGGCCAAGCTGCAGGCCAGCCTGGGCGGCATCCGCGACATGGGCGGCCTGCCCGACCTGCTGTTCGTGATCGACGTGAACAAGGAAGACCTGGCGGTGCAGGAGGCCAACAAGCTGGGCATCCCGGTTGTCGCCGTGGTCGACACCAACTGCTCGCCCAAGGGGATCGACCATGTCATCCCCGGCAATGACGACGCGGCGCGCGCCATTGCCCTTTACTGCGATCTGGTGGCCCGTGCGGCGCTGGACGGCATGTCGGCCCAGATGGGGGCGGCGGGTGTCGATCTGGGCGCACTGACCGAGGCCCCGGCCGAGGATCTTGACGGCTTCGAGACGGCCGACGAGACAGCCGACGCCTGAGCCGCGCCATCACGGGACTTTCATCAGGCGGGGCTAATCCCCGCCTGACGCATTGGACAACAAGGAGAAGACCATGGCTATCACGGCCGCGATGGTGAAAGAGCTGCGCGAATCGACCGGCGCGGGGATGATGGACGCCAAGAAGGCGCTTGAGGAAACCTCGGGCGACATGGAGGCCGCCGTCGATTGGCTGCGCACCAAGGGTCTGGCCAAGGCCGCCAAGAAATCCGGCCGTGTCGCCGCCGAAGGGCTGGTTGCCGTGGCTGTCCAGGACGGCAAGGGCGTGGCCGTCGAGGTGAACTCGGAAACCGACTTCGTGGGCAAGAACGAAGAGTTCCAGTCGATGGTCCGCGCCATCGCGGAAGCGGCGCTGGATGTCGATTCGGTCGAGGAGCTGAACAGCGCGCAGCTGAACGGCAAGCCGGTCACCGAAGTGCTGACTGACGCCATCGCCCGTATCGGCGAAAACATGACGCTGCGCCGCATGGTCGCCACCACGGGCGAGACGGTGGTGTCCTATGTCCACAACGCCGCCGCCCCCAACATGGGCAAGATCGGCGTGCTGGTGGCGCTGAAGGGCGATGCTGCCAAGGCGCAGGAAATCGGCAAGCAGATCGCCATGCATATCGCCGCGACCTCGCCCGCCTCGCTGTCCGAGGCCGATCTGGACCCGGCGCTGATCGAGCGCGAGAAATCCGTCCTGACCGAACAGGCGCGCGAATCGGGCAAGCCCGATGCGGTCATCGAAAAGATGATCGTCGGCCGGATGGCCAAGTTCTTCGAGGAAGTGACGCTGCTGGGGCAGAAATTCGTCATCAACCCCGACGTGACCGTGGCCCAGGCCGCCAAGGACGCGGGCCTTCAGGTGACCGGCTATGCCCGTGTCGCTGTCGGCGAGGGCATCGAGAAGAAAGAAGAAGACTTTGCCGCCGAGGTCGCCAAGACCCTGCGCGGCGCCTGATCGCCTTTTTTCCAAAGCACAGGCCGAGGGGCCGGTCCTTGCGGGCCGGCCCCTTGCTTGCCGCAGGCGCGCAGCGACGCGCATGAGGCAGGCTCCGAAGGCGCGGGGCCGCCGATCCTTGGCCATGGAAGGCCAGGGCGGCGCAAGCTGCCTTGGGCAAAGGCGCCGACGACTGGCCCGCCACGAGCGGGCCATGATAAAAGCGCGTTTGCATTGCTCCGCCGGTCTGGCGATAGCGCCTTTCCTGGCTGCTGACGGCGGCCGCGCCTTGGCGCCGGGCCGTTCGATGCATTGATCCCCGCAAACGGAACGCAAGCCTGTTGCAAAGGACCGGTGCAGATCAGAACTGCCCTGCTCAGGCGACGGCGTTACATGCGCTGCCTGATTCGGCCGATCTTGATCCCGCGGCTAGCAAGACGCCGCCCCATTGCGGCCGATGCTCCGCGCTTTTGCCCATGCCGCGTCACGCCGAGGCGCCCCTGTGAGATGAGGCGCCCGGATCAAGCGGATGCAGCAGAAGCTGCATCCCACCTGCGAAGATGCGGGGCTTTGGGCGTGCTGCTGCGCTTTGCCCGTCCTGCGCCCATGCCGCGCCTGCGGCCTGCCTGCAGGGCCTGGATCGCTTGTCCCCTGCCCGGCCTGCGTGCCCAAGGGATGCAACGCGGATGCGCCGCGCCTTATCCCAGGGCGTAGCCGGTGCCGCGGACGGTGCGGATCGGGTTCACACCGCCATTCGTCATCAGCGCCTTGCGCAGCCGGCCGACATGAACATCAATGGTGCGGCTGTCCACATAGATGTCGCGCCCCCAGACGCGGTCCAGCAACTGCTCACGTGTCCAGACGCGGCCGGGGCGTTCCATCAGCGTGGAAAGCAGACGGAACTCGGTCGGGCCCAGATGCAGGGCGCGGCCGTCGCGGAAGACCCGGTGTTCGCCCGAATCAAGGATGATGTCTTGGAAACTCAGCCGCTCGCCCATCGTGGTGGGGCGCGAGCGGCGCAGCTGGGTGCGGACCCGCGCCATCAGCTCGATCACCGAATAGGGCTTGACGACATAGTCATCCGCCCCGGTTTCCAGCCCCCGCACCCGGTCATCCTCGTCCGAACGGGCAGACAGCATGATGATCGGAATGTGCCGGCTTTCCGGGTCTGCCTTGATGCGGCGGCAGATCTCGATCCCCGAGACATTGGGCAGCATCCAGTCGAGCAGGACCAGATCGGGGGATTCCTCGGCCACCAGCAGCAGCGCCTCATCCCCCGTTTCGGCCGACACCACGCGGAAGCCCTCGGCATCAAGGTTGTAGGTCAGGACTTCGCGTTGAACGCCCTCGTCCTCGACCAGCAGCACGCAGGGTTGCTGCGCGCTCATCCCATGGCCCCCCGGTCAGCCGCCGCGCCCCCCGGCTCGCTCGGGATGGAGGGGCGGATGACGCTCTCGCTTTTGGGCCGCGGCTCTTCGGGCAGCGCGCCCGAGACGAGATACAGCACCTGCTCGGCGATCGAGGTCGCGTGATCGCCCATCCGCTCGATGTTCTTGGCGATGAAATGCAGATGCATGCAGGTGGTGATGTTGCGCGGATCCTCCATCATGTAGGTGAGGAATTCGCGGAACAGCGCGTTATACATCTGGTCCACTTCCAGATCGCGCGCCCGCACATCGGCAGCCAGCGCCGCGTCGCGGTGGACATAGCTGTCCAGCGCATCCTTCATCATCTTCTCGACGGTGCTCGACATCCGCCGCAGCGCCATGCCCGCGCCATCGATCACCGGCATATGCGCCAGCACATTGGTCCGCTTGGCGATGTTCTTGGCGTAATCGCCGACCCGTTCCAGGCTGCCCGCAATCTTGATGACGGTCAGCACGACGCGCAGATCGGTGGCGTTGGGCGCGCGCAGGGCGATCAGCCGGGCCGCCTCCTCGTTCACCTGCGCCTCGAGCGCATCGACCGCGCGGTCGCGGCGGCGCACATCCTCGGCCAGCTCGTCATCGCGCGCCTCAAGCGCGGTGGCCGCATCCACGATGGCAGTCTCGACCAGACCGCCCATCTTGATGACAAGCGCCTGGACGGTTTCAAGATCCCGGTCAAAGGCCGAGGCGATGTGGCGGTCCGATGTCGACATGGGTGTTTCCCCCAGGTGGTGGCGGCTCAACCGATGCGGCCGCTGATGTAGCTTTCCGTCCGCGGGTCCTGCGGGCGCGTGAAGATGTCGTCGGTGTTGCCGTATTCGACCAGGTTGCCGAGGTGGAAAAAAGCGGTCTTCTGGCTGACGCGGGCGGCCTGCTGCATCGAATGGGTGACGATCACCACCGAAAAATGCGAACGCAGCTCGTCGATCAGCTCTTCCACCTGGGCGGTGGCGATGGGGTCAAGGGCCGAACAGGGCTCATCCATCAGAAGGACCTCGGGCGAGGTTGCCACCGCGCGGGCGATGCACAGGCGCTGCTGCTGGCCGCCCGAAAGGCCGGTTCCGGTTTCGCCCAGGCGGTCCTTGACCTCGTCCCACAGGGCCGCGCCGCGCAGGGCCTTTTCGACGATCCCGTCCAGGTCGGCCTTGCTGCGGGCCAGGCCGTGAATGCGCGCCCCATAGGCAACGTTGTCATAGATCGACTTGGGGAAGGGGTTGGGCTTCTGGAACACCATGCCCACCTGCGCGCGCAGCTGGACGGGATCGACGCGGCGGTCATAGATGTCCTCGCCGTCCAGCAGCATCCTGCCCGCGATGCGCGCAACAGGGATGGTGTCGTTCATCCGGTTCAGGCAGCGCAGGAAGGTGGACTTGCCGCAGCCAGACGGACCGATGAACGCCGTCACCGTCTTGTCCAGCAGATCGACATTCACATCCTTGATCGCGTGCTTTTCGCCATACCAGACCTGAACGTCGCGGCACTGGAACTTGATTGCCTTCGCGTCGGTGTCCACGGTTCTCTCCGCCAGTCGCATGTCGTTCATTTTGCCGTTCCCTTGTTTGCTTACCAGCGCCGTTCGAACTTGCGGCGCAGGTAGATCGCGAGCAGGTTCATTGCCAGCAGGAACACCAGCAGCACGATGATGGCACCCGAAGCGCGCTCGAAGAAGGCCGGATCGGCGCGGCGTGTCCAGTTATAGACCTGCACCGGCAGGGCCGAGGCGGGATCGAAGAAACCTGCGGGCGGGGCCGAGGGGTATTCGCGGACAAAAGCCACCATCCCGATCAGCAGCAGCGGGGCCGTCTCACCCAGGGCATGGGCGAGGCCGATGATCGTCCCGGTCAGCACCCCCGGCATCGCAAGCGGCAGGACATGGTGGAACACCGTCTGCATCCGGCTTGCGCCGACGCCCAGCGCCGCGTCGCGGATCGAGGGGGGCACCGCCTTGAGCGCGGCGCGCGTCGCGATGATGATCGTGGGCAGCGTCATCAGTGTCAGCACCAGCCCCCCCACGATGGGCGCCGATCGCGGCAGCCCCATGAAGTTGATGAAGGCCGCCAGGCCGAGGATCCCGTAAACGATCGAGGGAACGGCCGCGAGATTGGCGATGTTCACCTCGATGATGTCGGTCAGCCGGTTCTTGGGGGCGAATTCCTCGAGATAGATCGAGGCAGCCACCCCGATGGGCAGCGCCAGCACCAGCACGATCAGCATCATGTAGAACGAGCCGAGGATCGCCACGCCCAGGCCCGCCGCCTCGGGGCGCGTTTCCGAGCTGTCGGGATTGGTGATGAAGTCCGCGTTGAAGCGCGTCACCAGCGATCCGTCGGCGGCCATGGCGCGCGCCAGCGCGATCTGCGCAGGGCTGGTCTTGATGTCGGATGCGGCGCTTTCCTCGGTGACGCGGCCCTTGAAGAACCCGTCGATGCGCGATGAGGTCAGCGCCGGGGTCGTGACCACCTGCCCGATCAGGTCGGGATTGCGCAGCACCTGATCGCGCAGGTTGGCCTGCGCCTGATCGGACAGGAAGGACTTGAGATCGGCATCGCTCAGCCCCTCGATCTGGATGTTCTTGCTGGCGACATAGTCCTTCATCCCGTCCAGCAGCAGCTTGCCGTAGCTGAGCGTGAGCACCTTGGCCATCTCGTCGAGATTGCGGTTCCCCTTGGGGTCCACCACCGCGGCATCCAGCCTGACCGGGATGGTCGCATAGGTCTGGCGGAACGCGCTGGCCCCGCCGCTGAAGATCGAGAACAGCAGCCAGGCAAGCGCCGCGATCGCGATGGCGATGGCGATGATGCCATAGGCTCGAAAGCGCGTTTCGGCGGCATTGCGCCGGCGGGTGCGCGCATCGGGCACCAGCAGCGACTTGTGCGCCTGCCGCGCGGAACCGCCCGAGGGGCTGCCCACCGGCTGGGGCAAGGGGGATGCGGTGTCGCTCATTCGTACTGCTCCCGGTATTTGCGCACAATGAACAGCGCAAAGATGTTCAGCCCCAGCGTGATGACGAACAGCGTCAGGCCCAGGGCAAAGGCGACCAGCGTCTCGGGGCTGGCGAAATCGTTGTCACCCGTCAGCTGGCCGACGATCTTGACGGTGATCGTTGTCATCGCCTCGAACGGGTTGGGGCTGATCCGGGCCATCGCGCCTGCCCCTAACACCACGATCATCGTCTCGCCGATCGCGCGGCTTGCGGCCAGCAGGATGGCGCCGACGATCCCCGGCAGGGCGGCGGGCAGGACCACGTTCTTGATCGTTTCCGAGGGCGTCGAGCCGAGGCCCAGAGAACCGTCGCGCAGCGACTGGGGCACCGCGTTGATGATGTCATCGGACAGCGAGCTGACGAAGGGGATCAGCATGATGCCCATGACCAGCCCCGCCGTCATCACCGACGAGTTGGAATTGCCCAGCCCGGTCGGGATCGCCAGCCAGTCGCGGATCAGCGGCCCCACCGTGACCAGCGCGAACAGGCCATAGACGATGGTGGGGATGCCGGCCAGCACCTCGATGAGCGGCTTGACCAGGGTGCGAACCCGCGGGGTGGCGTATTCGGACATGTAGATCGCCGCCAGCAGCCCGATCGGCACCGCCACGATCAGCGCGATCATCGAGATATAGAGCGTGCCCCACAGCAGGGGCAGCATGCCCAGCCTGGAGCCGCCGCCGAACGAGGGCGTCCATTCCGTCCCGAAGAAGAAATCCTGCCAGGGATAAAGCCGGAAGAAATGGGCCGATTCAAAGACCAGCGACAGCACGATGCCGACGGTGGTGGCAATCGCGATCATCGAGCACAGGATCAGCAGCCCGCGGATGACCTGCTCGACCACGTTGCGGGCGCGGAACTCGGGCCCGGTGCGCGCCAGCGCAAAGCCGAGGCCACCCAGCGACAGCAGCAGCGCCGCCCCGGTCAGCAGCCAGCCGGCCGATCGGTTGACGCGGCGCAGTTCCTTGGCGGCGGACAGCACCACCGGATCGGCCGAGACGGTTATCCCGGCGGCCGAAAGGCGCGCCTGCGCCTCGGCATCGCCCGGCTGCAGACCCTCGGCGCCCTCTGCATCCAGAACGCCGCGCGTCACGGCAGCCGACAGGCCGCGGGCCGTGCGCTGCACGTCCGACATGATGGTGCCGCGTTGCTCGCCATCCTGCATCACCTCGGCGGGCAGATAGCCGCTGACGATGCGGTTCACGACCAGCGGCTGGGCAAGGGTCCAGACCAGCAGCAGCAGCAGCGCCGGCACGCTGGCGTACAGCGCCGCGTTCCAGGCGTAATAGTTCGGCCGCGAATGCAGGCGGCGGGTGTTGCCTTCGACGCTGGCGATGGCACGCGCGCGGCCAAGAAAAAAGCCGGCCGCGGCCAGCGCAAGGACGGCGATCAGGATCCAGAAAGGCGACATCGTCACTCGCTAGGTTGGGCGCGGCGCGTATGGCCGGGCGGAACGACGGATGAGGCTGCGGCGCGGGCATCCACCCGCGCCGCAACGGTCGTCAGCTTACTTCGCGGCGATCGTCGTGCCGGCCGCAACGGCCTTCTGCACGTCGGCCAGCTTGGGATCGGGCACCAGGCCATAGTTGGCCAGCGGGCCGCCCGGGCCGGCGATCGCATCCGACACGAAGAAGTCGGCATACTCCTGAAGGCCGGGGACCACGCCGATATGCGATTTCTTCACATAGAAGAACAGCGGGCGCGACACCGGGTATTCGCCCGAAGCGACGGTGTCGATCGAGGGCGCCACGCCGTTCACCGTGGCGACCTTCAGCTTGTCGGTGTTGTTCTCGTAGAACGACAGGCCGAACACGCCCACGCCGTCCTTGTTCGAATTGATGCGCGCCAGCGTCTCGGTGTAGTCGCCGTCGATGTCCACGGCCTTGCCGTCGGTGCGCACGGCCTTGCAGGCGGCCTCGCCCTTCTTCTCGTCCGCGCCGTTGGCGGCGGTCAGCGCTTCCAGCGCGCCGGCGTCCTTGCAGCCCTGCAGCAGGACCTTTTCCTCGAACACTTCACGGGTGCCGTGCTTGGTGCCGGGGATGAAGGCGACGATGGGCTGGTCGGGCAGCGCGTCGTTCACGTCCTTCCACTTGGCGGCGGTGTTGGCGGCAACCTTGCCGTCCACGACCACGTCCTTGGCCAGCGCCAGGAACACGTCCTTGGGGGTCAGCGCGAAATCGGCGCCCGCCTTGTCCGAGGCGAAGACGATGCCGTCATAGCCGAACTGGACTTCCATGATGTCCTTCACGCCGTTGTCGGCGCAGGCCTTCAGCTCCGAATCCTTGATCTTGCGCGAGGAGTTCGCAACGTCGATCGTGTTCTCGCCCGCGCCCTCGCAGAACTGCTTCAGCCCGGCCGAGGAACCGCCGCCCTCGACCACCGGGGCGGGAAAGCTGGTGTTTTCGGCAAAGGCCTGGGCAACGATGGTGGCATAGGGCAGCACGGTCGACGAGCCGGCGACCTGGATATTGTCACGGGCCGCCGCGGCGGTGGCGGACAGTGCCACCAAGGCCAGCGCCGAGGCAGAGAATTTCATCACATTCATGGCAGGCTCCTGCGGTTTGCGGCTGTGTCAGCCTTGTCAGGCGTCTAGACGCGCTGTGCGACGATTCCGTGACACTTGTTTTACAATTTGGATAAGCGCGCGGCTCGCCGTGCTTTCTTGACGGGCGGCCCGTGAAAGGTCTTGCTGCGGGGGGAACTCATCAGGGAAAATCCGATGCTCACCATCCATGGTGTCACCCGCTCGCGCGCCTCGCGGCTGGTCTGGCTTTGCCACGAACTGGGACTAGCCTTCGACCAGGTCCCGGTGATCCAGGCCTACCGCCTGGCCCGGCCCGAGGCGGCGGATGCCCCCCTCAATACCCGGTCCCCGTCCTTCCTGGCCCTTTCGCCCATGGGCGCGATCCCGGTGCTCGAGGATGACGGGCTGGTGCTGGCGGAATCGCTGGCCGGGACGCTGTATCTGGCGCGCCGATACGACCGCGACGGCATCGGCCCGCAGGACGCGGCCGAGGATGCGCTGATGATGCAGTGGTCGTTCTACGCCGCCACCGCGATCGAGCCTGACGCCCTGACGATCCTGTTCCTGCACGGCCCAGGCCGCGTCCAGTCGGGCGATGACGCGGCGCTGGTCGCCAATGCCGCCGAACGGCTCGTGCGGCCGCTCAAGGTGCTGGAGGACCACCTGTCCGTCCACAGCCACCTGACCGGCGGCCGCTTTACCGTAGCCGACCTGAACATGGCCGAAATCCTTCGCTATGCGCAGGGGCATGGCGAACTGATGGGCCAGTTTCCTGCGGTCGGGGCATGGCTGGCGGGCTGTCAGGCGCGGCCCGCCTTTCAGGCGATGTGGCAGGCCCGCATGGCCGAGCCGGAATGAGCCGCCCCGGCGGCCCATCCATCGGCAGGCTTGCCCCGCTCCTGCCCGGCGTGGAATAACGCCGCGAACCAGAAAACGAGCAGTCTCATGTCCGACGACCTTCTTTCGGGCGCGTCCGCCGCGCCCGACAGCTATTCCGCCGCCTCGATCGAGGTCCTCGAAGGGCTGGAGCCGGTCAGGAAGCGCCCCGGCATGTATATCGGCGGCACGGACGAACGCGCGCTGCACCATCTGGTCGCCGAGATCCTCGACAACGCCATGGACGAGGCGGTGGCGGGCCATGCCAGCCGCATCGAGGTCGAGCTGCTGGCCGACCAGACCGTGATCGTGCGCGACAACGGCCGCGGCATCCCGGTCGATCCCCACCCCAAGTTTCCGGGCAAGTCGGCGCTCGAGGTCATCCTGTGCACGCTGCATGCAGGCGGCAAGTTCACCGAGGGCGCCTATCAGACCTCGGGCGGGTTGCACGGCGTCGGCGCCTCGGTGGTGAACGCGCTGTCCGACCGCATGGTGGTCGAGGTCGCCCGCAACCGCGAGCTTTGGCGGCAGTCCTTTTCCCGCGGCATCCCGCAGGGGCCGGTGGAAAAGATCGGCCCCGCCCCGAACCGGCGCGGCACGACCGTGAGCTTTCATGCCGACGAGCAGATCTTCGGCCATAACCGGCTCAAACCCGCCCGCGTCATGCGGATGGTGAAATCCAAGGCCTATCTGCATTCGGGCGTCGAAATCCGCTGGCGCACCGGGATCGACGACGGCGAAACGCCGACCGAGGCGATTTTTCACTTCCCCGGCGGGCTGTCCGACTATCTGAATGAGCAGCTCGGCACCGCCTCGACCTATGCCGACCGGCCCTTTGCCGGGCATGTCGAGTTCCGCGAACGCTTCGGGGTGCCCGGCAAGGTCGAATGGGCCATCAACTGGACGCCCGCTCGCGACGGCTTCATCCAGTCCTACTGCAACACCGTCCCCACGCCCGAGGGCGGCACCCACGAATCCGGCTTCTGGACCGCGATCCTCAAGGGTATCCGCGCCTATGGCGAGCTGACCAAGAACCGCAAGGCCGAGAACATCACCCGCGACGACCTGCTGACGGGCGGATGCGCGCTGGTGTCCTGCTTCATCGCCGAGCCCGAATTCGTCGGCCAGACCAAGGACCGCCTCGCCACGACCGAGGCGGCCCGGCTGGTCGAGGGCGCCGTGCGCGACCATTTCGACAACTGGCTGGCCGCTGACACGAAATCGGCGGGCGCGATCCTCGATTTCCTCGTGCTGCGGGCCGAGGAGCGCCTGCGCCGCCGGCAGGAAAAGGAAACCCAGCGCAAATCGGCCACGAAAAAGCTGCGCCTGCCCGGCAAGCTGGTCGATTGCAGCGCGACCAGCCGCGAGGGGACCGAGATCTTCATCGTCGAGGGCGATTCGGCCGGCGGCAGCGCCAAGGCCGCGCGCGACCGCACGACCCAGGCCCTGCTGCCGCTGCGCGGCAAGGTGCTGAACGTGCTGGGCGCGGCCTCGTCCAAGCTGTCCCAGAATGCCGAGCTGTCCGATCTGTGCCAGGCGCTGGGCGTCGGGATGGGCAGCCGCTTCAACATCGACGACCTGCGCTATGACAAGGTCATCATCATGACCGACGCGGATGTGGACGGCGCCCATATCGCCAGCCTGCTGATGACGTTCTTCTTTACCCAGATGCGGCCGCTGATCGACAAGGGGCACCTGTATCTGGCCTGCCCGCCCCTCTATCGCCTCACGCAAGGCGCCGCGCGCGTCTATGTGGCCGACGACGCCGAAAAGGAGGCGTGGCTGGCCAAGGGGCTGGGCGGCAAGGGCAAGATCGACGTGCAACGGTTCAAGGGCCTGGGCGAGATGGACGCCAAGGACCTCAAGGACACGACGATGAATGCCGCAACCCGCAAGCTGATCCGCGTGCGCATCGCCGACGAGGAAGGCGGCGAGACGGCCGATCTGGTCGAGCGGCTGATGGGCAAAAAGCCGGAACTGCGATTTCAGTATATCAGCGAAAACGCCCGCTTCGTCGAGGAACTGGATGTTTGACACCGCCCTGTCGCTGACCGCCGACCACGTGGCCCGCGCGACCCGCGAAACGGACGGGCCGCGACATGACCCAAACTGGCGCCTTCTGGACGATGACGACCTGCGGCAGCTGAGCGCCGCCCTGCTGCAAGGCCGGCCCCGGCCGGTGCCGATCTTCGCCTACGGCTCGCTGATCTGGAACCCCGGCTTTGCGGTGCAGGCCAGCCGCCGCGCCACGGCACATGGCTGGCACCGCGATTTCTCGATCCTGCTGAATCATTTCCGCGGCACGCCCGAACAGCCCGGATTGATGCTGGCATTGGCCGAAGGCGGATCCTGCGAAGGGCTGGTGCTGGACATGGCCGAAGGGACCGAGGCCGAGGCGATGATCGAGGTGCTGCGCCGCGAGCTGGTCGCGCAGGAACTGGCCCGCAACGCCTGCTGGATCACGGTTGAAACGGAACAGGGCACCCAGGAGGCGCTGACCTTCTATGCGCCGCCGGTCGCCACCACGGCGGCCGGGCTGTCGATCGAGGGGCAGGCCGCGCTGCTGGCCCGCGCGAACGGGCCGGCGGGGTCGGGTGCGGACTATCTGCACCGCACGGTGCAGGCCCTGCAGGATCACGGCCTGCGCGATGGCTACATGTGGGAACTGCAACGGCTCGTCGCGGACGAGATCGACAGGCTTTATCCGGCAGGCGGCTGAGGCACGGGAACAGCTTCCCGGCTGCGGCGTTCGTGGCCTGAACCCATCCCGAAAGGCGTCCCCATGTCATCGAGCGAAACGACCACCGACCATGACGTGATCCGCGAGTGGATCGAAAAGCGCGGCGGCGTGCCCACGGTCGTCAGGGGCACCGAGGGCGAGGATGGCGAGGGCATCCTGCGCGTCGATTTCGGCGAGCGTGATGACGCGCTGGACGAAATCCCGTGGGAGGCATTCTTCGAGACATTCGAGGATCGCGGCCTTGCCTTCCTGTATCAAGACGAAACCAAGGACGGCGAGGAAAGCCGCTTCTTCAAGTTCGTCAAGCGCGAAGGCTAGACCGGCGCGGCCTGCCGCCGGCCCTGCGGGCAGGGAATCGCGGCTGCGATGCCCCTTTGTCGCAGGGCCGATCCTTTGGGGCGCCGGCCCGGCGTCCTGCGCCTGCCAGGCAAGCGCCGGGGCAGCCGTCATGGACTGGCGACGATCTTGTCCATCCGCATCACCCTGTCCATCCGCCCCGCCAGGTCCATGTTGTGCGTGGCGATCAGGGCCGACAGTCCGGTTTCGCGCACCAAAGCCATCAGCATATCGAACACCCGGTCCGAGGTGGCCGGGTCCAGGTTCCCCGTCGGCTCGTCCGCCAGCAGCAGCGCCGGCGCATTGGCCAGCGCCCGGCAAAAGGCCACCCGCTGCTGCTCGCCCCCCGACAGCGCGGCGGGGCGGTGACCGGCGCGCGCCGACAGGCCCACACGGTCGAGCAGGCCCGCTGCCCGCGCCTGTGCGGCCCGCTCGGCCACGCCGTTGGCCAGCTGCGGCAGGACGATGTTTTCCAGCGCCGAAAACTCGGGCAGCAGATGGTGGAACTGATAGACAAAGCCCAGCTCGCGCCGTCGCGCCTCGGTCCGCGGCTTGTCGCCAAGGCCGGTCATGTCGCGCCCGTTCAGCACCACGCGGCCGGCATCGGGCGTGTCGAGCAGCCCCGCGATATGCAGCAGCGTCGATTTCCCCGCGCCCGATGGGGCGATCAGCGCCACCACCTCGCCCCGCGCCACGGTCAGGTCCAGCCCGCGCAGCACCTCGACGGCGCCCGGGGTGCCGGGGTTGTAGGTCTTGGCGATCCCTTCGAGCCGCAGAACGTCATTCATAGCGCAGGGCCTCCACCGGGTTCATGCGCGCCGCGCGGCGGGCCGGAAAGATCGTCACGATGAAGGACAGCGCCAGCGACAGCCCCACCGCGCGCCCGATATCCCAGCCGCGCAGCTCGGCCGGCAGGCGATAGATGCCGCGCACCGCCGGATCCCATGCGCCGCCCCCCGTGAACCAGTTGATCCCGGCCATGATGCCGTCGATGTTCAGCGCCAGCAAAACCCCCAGCACCAGCCCCGCCAGCGTGCCCAGGATGCCCGTGAAGGCCCCGCACAGAAAGAACACCCGCAGCACCGCCCCTTCGGTCAGGCCCATGGTCCGCAGGATGCCGATGTCGCGGCCCTTGTTCTTGACCAGCATGATCAGGCCGCTGGTGATGTTCATGGACGCGATCAGCACCAGCACCGACAGGATGACGAACATCACGTCATCCTCGATGTCCAGCGCCGACAGGAACGAGCCAGAGGCATCGCGCCAGGTCCAGGCGATGCTGCCGGGCAGCGCCTGCGTCAGCGCAGGCGTCAGCGCGTCCACCGCTTCCGGGCGGGCGGCAAAGACCTGGATCTCGTCCACCGCACCCTCGCGGTCGAAATAGGACTGCGCCTCGGGCAGCGGCATATAGATGCGCGTGCGGTCGATGTCATAGCGCCCGGCGGTGAAGATATAGACCACCTCATAGCTGGCGATCCGCGGCGTCGTGCCCAGCGCCGTCTGCGCCCCGCGGGGCGAGATCAGCTGAACCCGGTCGCCGACGCTGATGCCCAGCTCGCGCGCCATGCCCGATCCTATGGCGATGCCCCGGTCAAAGGCGGCGATGTCGCCCGCGCCGGCCGCCGGGTCGGCAACACGCGGGATCGCCTCGAGATCGGCCAGCGTCAGGCCGACCACCTCGGCGACATTGGCCCCGTCATTCGCTGTCGCCATCACCTGCCCCTTGACCACCGGATCGGCGCGGGTGACGCCGGGGATCGCCTCGATCCGCTGAACGGCGGCTGCATAGTCGGGGATGGTGCCCGACACCGTATAGACTTCGTCGGTCAGATCATTCGTGATCTGCTGGGGCGGCATATAGACGGTCGTGTGCGCGTTTGCGCCAAGGATCGTGTCGACGAACTCGGTCCTGAAACCCGCGCGCACGGCCAGCGTCGCGATCAGCGCCATGACGCCCAGGGCAATGCCGACCAGGCTGATCCAGGTCATCACCGACACGCCGCCCTCGGCCCGCCGGGCCCGCAGATAGCGCCAGGCGATCATGAATTCATAGCGCGAGAACGGGGGCGGGTTCGCCATGCGATGAAAGCCTTCCGAAGGGTCGCGGCAAACTGGCCTTGCGGGCCGGGCTTGGCAAGCCGACAACCGCGTGAGGCGCGCCCATCTTCTGCACGGAAATATCCCGCGGGGGTCCGGGGGTGCGAAACCCCCGGACCGGCAGCGCCGCCCGGCTGGCCGCTTGCCCCCTGCCCCCGGCCCTGCCACAAGGCCCCATGGCCAAATCCGTCACCGCCTTCACCTGCACCGCCTGCGGCGCGACGCATCGCAAGTGGTCGGGCCGCTGCGATGCCTGCGGCGAATGGAACAGCATCGTCGAAGAGGCGCCCCTGTCCCAGGGCCCCGGCCGCGGCCTTGGCGCGCAGCGCGGCAGGCTGATCCCGCTGGCCGGCCTGTCGGCGGACGAGCCGCCCCCCCCGCGCCTGCCCTCGGGCATTGCCGAGCTCGACCGGGTGCTTGGCGGCGGGCTGGTGCCGGGCAGCGCCATCCTGGTCGGGGGCGATCCGGGGATCGGCAAGTCCACGCTGATGCTCCAGGCGGCGGCGGCCTTTGCGCGCGCGGGCACCCGCGCCGTCTATCTCAGCGGCGAGGAGGCTGGCGCCCAGCTGCGCATGCGCGGCCAGCGGCTGGGCCTGGCCGACGCGCCGGTGCGGCTGGGCACCGAAACCGCGCTGCGCGATATCCTGACGACGCTGGATGCCGAACGCCCTGATGTGGCGGTCATCGATTCGATCCAGACGCTGTGGAGCGACACGGTCGAGGCCGCCCCCGGCAGTGTCGGGCAGGTCCGCGCCGCCGCGCATGAGCTGGTGACCTTTGCCAAGCGCACGGGCGTTGCCGTCATCATCGTCGGCCATGTCACCAAGGACGGCCAGATCGCCGGCCCGCGCGTCGTCGAACACATGGTCGATACGGTCCTTTATTTCGAGGGCGAGCGCGGCCACCAGTTCCGCATCCTGCGCGCCGTCAAGAACCGCTTCGGCCCGTCGGGCGAGATCGGCGTCTTCGAGATGACCGGCGGCGGGCTGGCCGAGGTCGCCAACCCCTCGGCCCTGTTCCTGTCCGAACGCGGCGAGCCGACCCCCGGATCGGCCGTCTTTGCCGGGATCGAGGGCACGCGGCCCGTCCTGACCGAGGTGCAGGCGCTGGTCGCGCCCTCGACGCTCGCCTCGCCCCGGCGCACGGTCGTCGGGCTGGACGGGGGGCGGGTGTCCACGATCCTGGCGGTGCTCGAGGCGCGCTGCGCGGTGCCCTTTGCGGGGCTGGACGTGTTCCTGAACGTCGCGGGCGGCATGCGCGTTGCCGAACCCGCCGCCGATCTGGCCATCGCCGCCGCCCTGCTGAGCGCGCGCGAGGATCACGCCCTGCCCGCCGAGACGGTGTTTTTCGGCGAGATCAGCCTGTCCGGCGCCTTGCGGCCGGTGGCGCAGGCGGAAAACAGGTTGAAAGAGGCGCAGAAACTTGGTTTTTCGCGCGCAATGCTGCCCGAGGTCCAGAAGGTCGAGGGCATGCGCGGCATCCGCCTGTCGCGGGTCGCCGACCTGACGAGTTTCACGGGCGAGACCTTCGGCGCCGGTTGAGGGGCCGGGCGCCGCCTTGCAGCACAGGCCCCAAGGGGCGCAGAACGGGCGCAAGCCCGCAACGAGGGCGGACGATATGAACGGTTTCACCCTGATCGACGGCATCGTCGCCGCGGTCATCATCCTATCGGCGATCCTCGCCTATTCGCGCGGCTTCGTGCGCGAATCGCTGGCCATCCTGGGCTGGATCGGCGCGGCGGTGCTGGCCTTCATCTTCGCCTCGGCCGTCAGGCCGCTGATCGCGCAGGTGCCCTATCTGAAAAGCCTGATCGCCGACAACTGCGAGCTTGGCACCATCGCCGGCTTTGCCGTGGTCTTTGCGCTGGCGCTGGTCCTGTTCTCCATCCTGACGCCGCTGTTTTCGTCGGTCGTCCAGCGTTCCGCGCTGGGGGGCGTCGATCAGGGCATGGGCTTCCTGTTCGGGGTGGCGCGGGGCATCCTGCTGGTCGTGATCGCCTTCATCGTCTATGACCGGGTGATGGCCACGCAGCGCGTCGCGCAGGTGGACAATTCGCGCTCGGCCCAGGTCTTCCGGCAGATGAGCGGGCGGCTGAACCAGCAGATCCCGCAGGATGCGCCCGGCTGGCTGGCCGGCCGCTTTGAACAGCTCGTGCGCGACTGCGCCGTGACCGGCGCCGCGGTCGCGCCTGCCGGCCCGGGCGCCGCGGCCCGCACCGCGCCGGCCAACTGACGCGCCCTTGCCCCCGGCGCAGGCCCCGCCGCATGGCGGGGTTGCCTCTCCGGGGGCGTGACTTTCCGCGCCGCAGACCCTATCTGTCGGCTGTTCCACACAGCGCCCATCATCGCCGCCCCAGTCCAAGGCCCGTTCATGCAGCCCTTTCTGTCCCATCCCTTCGACAGCGACCGGCTGCACGAGGAATGCGGCGTCTTCGGCGTCCACGGTGTCGCCGATGCCGCGAACTTTGTTGCCCTTGGCCTGCATGCCCTGCAGCACCGCGGGCAGGAGGCGGGCGGCATCGTCGCCTTCGACCCCGAGACCGGCTTCAACAGCGCGCACCGCTTCGGCTATGTGCGCGACAACTTCACCAAGGCCTCGCTGATGGAAACGCTGCCCGGCGAGCTGGCGATCGGGCATGTGCGCTATTCCACCGCGGGCGCCAAAGGGCCGGCGATCCGGGATGTCCAGCCGTTCTTCGGCGAATTCGCCATGGGCGGCTGCGCGATCGCCCATAACGGCAACATCACCAACGCGGTAGCCCTGCGCAAGGAACTGATCGAGCGCGGTTCCATCTTTCAGTCGGGCAGCGACAGCGAATGCATCATTCACCTGATGGCCCGCTCGATCCAGCGCAACATCCCCGAGCGGATGAAGGATGCGCTGCGCCGGGTCGAGGGCGCATTTTCCGTCATCGCCATGACCCGCACCAAGCTGATCGGCGTGCGCGATCCCTTGGGCGTCCGCCCGCTGGTGCTGGGCAAGCTGGCCGGCGAGGGCTATGCGCTGGCATCCGAAACCTGCGCGCTGGACATCATCGGCGCCGATTTCGTGCGCGAGATCGAGCCGGGCGAGATGGTCGTCATCTCGAAGGGCCTGGTCGAAAGCTCGCGCCCCTTCGGGCCGTCCACGGGGCGGTTCTGCATCTTCGAGCATGTCTATTTCAGCCGTCCCGATTCGATCATCGGGGGGCGGTCCGTCTATGAAACGCGCAGCCAGATCGGGGTCGAGCTGGCGCGCGAGGCGCCGGTCGAGGCCGATCTGGTCTGCCCCGTCCCCGACAGCGGCACCCCCGCCGCCATCGGCTATGCGCAGGAAAGCGGCATCCCCTTCGGCATGGGGATCATCCGCAACCAGTATATGGGCCGGACCTTCATCGAACCGACCGAACAGATCCGCAACATGGGCGTGCTGCTGAAGCTGAACGTCAACCGCGCGCTGGTCGCCGGCAAGCGGGTGGTGCTGGTGGACGATTCGGTCGTGCGCGGCACCACCAGCCGCAAGATCAAGGACATGATCCTGGATGCGGGCGCGGCCGAGGTGCATTTCCGCATCGCCTCGCCCCCCACCGCCTGGCCTTGCTTTTACGGCGTGGACACGCCCGACCGTGACAAGCTGCTCGCCGCGCAGATGACGCCCGAGGAGATGCGCGACTGGATCGGGGTCGACAGCCTTGCCTTCGTGTCCCTGGACGGGCTGTATCGCGCCGTGGGCGAGGCGGGCGGGCGCAACGATCGCTGCCCGCAATATTGCGATGCCTGCTTTTCCGGCGATTATCCGGTCGCGCCCCTTGACCAGCTGGAGCGCGGCTTTCGGATGAAGACCGATCCGCTTTCCGGCGATGCGGAGGCCTTGGAAGATCAGTCGGGCTATCAGCCCGTCGATCATACCCTGCCCCCCAACAACGCCATCCGCGCGGCGGAATGACGGGCGCGGGCCGCGCTGCCGGCGCGCCCTGATCCTTGATATCGACCGGCTCGCCCGCTTTGTCCGCGGGCGCGTGCCCCGTCTGCCTGGCAAGGGCTTCCCTCCTGCGCACCGCGCCAAAGGGTTGCAGGCCCGTCGCGATGCGGGGGCGCGCAGGCCGCGCGCCCAGCCCTGCCCGGCCATCCTCCGCCTGCCCCGCCGCCAACAGCGCCGGCCATCGCCCGCGTGAACGATCCGTGCCGGGCGGCCCCCTGGCTTGCGGCGCAGCCAGGCACCTGCGCCGCAACGCAACGGCACGGCAAACTGCCGCTGTTGCCGGCCGCGGCTTGCCGGTAGTGTAAGGGCTCCTGCGGCTGCGGCGCACCCCCGCGGCTGCCCGCGCCGTCCCCTGATGACGGATGCGACACATGACGGAATATTCGGACCCCTCCTTCGCCCACCATGAAGAGCCTCACATGATCAACCGTGCCAACTGGCTGCGCGCGGCGGTTCTGGGGGCGAATGACGGTGTCGTGTCGGTCAGCGCCCTGATCGTGGGCGTGGCCGCGGCCGACCCCTCGCGCCAGGCGATCCTGGTCGCGGGCATGGCGGGGCTGGCAGCGGGCGCGATGTCGATGGCGGCAGGAGAATATGTCTCGGTTTCAAGCCAGTCGGACATCGAGCGGGCCGATCTTGAACGCGAGCGCGTGGCCCTTGTGCAGATGCCCGATGAGGAGCTTGCCGAGCTTGCCATGATCTTTGAAGGCCGCGGGATGAGCCGGGCCACCGCCATGCAGGCCGCCCGCGAGGTGACGGAACACAATGCCCTGGCCGCCCATGCCCGCGAAGAGCTTGGCATCTACGACATGAACCAGGCCAACCCCTTGCAGGCGGCCCTGACCTCGCTGGCAACCTTTGCCGTTGCGGCGGCGGTGCCGGTCATCGCTGCGGTGCTGGCGCCCGCGGGAATGGTGATTCCCGTGGTGCTGACGGTGACGCTGATTGCGCTGGGGGCGCTGGGGGCGATCGGCGCGCGGGCAGGCGGGGCACCGGTATGGCCCGCGACGATCCGCGTTCTCGTCTGGGGCGGCTTTGCGATGGGCGTCACGATGGGGGTGGGGCGCATCTTCGGCGCCACGGCCTGACGGCGCGGAGCCGGGCCGACGCCCCGGCCCGAGACCATCACAGGGGCGCAAGCCCCGGCCGCGCGCCGCGCGTCACAGCAGGGCCTTGATCAACGCACCATAGCGCCGCTCGGCCTCGGCCTGGGCCGCCGCGACACCGGGCAGCGCCAGTAGCCGATCATATTCCGCGCGCAGCGCCGCGCCATAGCGCCGCACAAACCGCAGGTCGCGCTGGTCGGCCGCGGCGAAGCCGTCGAAATAGCGATCGGTGTGGCGCTGGTTGGGTTCGGCCAGGGGCGCGGCGCCCCGGCCGCGATCCTGGCGCAGGCAGAACGAGGACAGCGACTTGATCGCATAGTGGTTGTAATGCGCCAGATCGTGGTGGATGTGCCGCGGCAGCACATTGCGCAGGAAATCCCAGATGCTGCGATCGGGCGGGATGAAAAACAGGCTGCCATCACCGCGCATGACCTGCAGCGGCGCCTTGCCGCCATAGCGGACCATGCTGTGATTGTGGATGTCCTGAAAGCGCCCGATGTCGCGCGCCAGCGACTTGACCGGGCCGTTCAGCGGATGGCGGGCGCGCAGGCGCAGGGTGAACTGTTCGGTCACCAGGCCCCGATGCCAGCGCGGATCAGGCGTGGTGCCGAAGCTGCGGGCGTTCAGCGCGATGATGTCGGTGCCGGGCGGGGCCGCTGCGGTCAGATCCTGCACCCGGCCCGCGCCGGTGCTGACATGCAGGAATTCATCCGCATCAAGCACCATCAGCCAGTCTGCCCGGTCAAGGCCGTGCAGCGCCCGCATGGCCGCATAGGCACGGTGCTGGGGCTTGTCGCCCGGCCCGGGAACGCTCCGATGATGCGTGATCGCCCCGACCGCGTCCAGCGCGTCGAGCAGCACATCCGTGCCGTCGCGGCAGTCGTTCGAGGCGATGAACAGCCTGTCGAACCCGATCGCGCGATGATGGGCCACGAATTCCAGCGCGAAAGGCCCCTCGTCCCGCATCGAGGACAGCAGGACATGGCCCAGCCCGCCCGAAGGCGCGCCGGCAGGCAGCGGCGTCATCCCCCTTGCCTCATCCCGCCACGGTCCAGCCCCGGTCATAGCGGTATTCTTCCAGATTGGTCCCCTCGCCGCAGCGGTCGATCACCGCGAACAGCCCCGGTTCGGCCAGCGGCGTCAGCACCCCATGCCAGGCGCCCCGCGCCAGGTTGATCCCCTGCCCCGGCGCGGTCATGAAGGCGCGCGGCCGGCCGGGCACCCCGTTCTCGTCAGGGGCGACGATGACCAGGAAGGGATGCTCGGTCATCGGGACGAAGGCCTGCGATCCAAGGGGATGGCGCTCGACCAGGTTGAAGGCATGGGGCAGCCGCACGGGGGCAGAGCGGAACAGCGACAGGCCGAGGCGGTCGGCATCCAGCCGCGCGCGATCGTGCCAGCGCCCGCAGCGCCCCTCGTTGATCAGCCGGTCCGGCTCGCCCCCCGTGTCCAGCACCTCGCCCCAGGGGGCAAAGGCTTCGGCCGTCAGCGGCTCGGGATGCAGGATGCGGTCGGCGTCCGTCATGTCGTTCCCTTGATCTTTCGGCAAAACGATAGGCTGCCTGTCGGTTCGCCATATTGTGCGCCCGCCATCCTGCGCTATCACCGGGCGAAAGCAAGGGGATGGCGAGCCATGGGGGAACGATGCCCGGATTTCTGACAACGCATGTGCTGGACACGGCGAATGGCCGGCCGGCGGCAGGCATGCGCATCACTCTTTACGCGCTGAGCGAAAACGGCGAACGCCGGCAGCTGGCCGAGGCGGCGACCAATGCCGACGGCCGCACCGATGGCCCGATCCTGCCCCAGGGCCAGTTCCGCACCGGCCGCTATGAACTGCTGTTCCATGTGGGCGCATGGCTGGATGCGCAGGGGCACGAGGCCCCGGGCCCCCGGTTTCTCGATGAGGTGCCGATCCGCTTCGGCATGGCCGAGGACGATCACTATCACGTCCCTCTGCTCGTCTCGCCCTATGGCTTTTCGACCTATCGGGGAAGCTGAGCGATGGACCCGATCATCCTGCACGACTGGGCGGCGCTGGCGATCCGCTGGGTCCATGTGATCACGGCGATCGCCTGGATCGGCTCGTCGTTCTATTTCATCGCGCTCGACCTCGGCCTGCAAAAGGCGCCCGGCCTGCCCGCCGGGGCGCATGGCGAGGAATGGCAGGTCCATGGCGGCGGCTTTTACCACATCACCAAATATCTGGTGGCGCCCGAGCGGATGCCCGAGCATCTGACCTGGTTCAAATGGGAAAGCTATGCCACCTGGCTCAGCGGTTTCGCGATGCTGGGCGTTCTTTACTGGGCGCAGTCCGAACTGTTCCTGATCGACCCGGCCAAGATGGCGCTGCTGCCCTGGCAGGCGATCCTGATCTCGGCCGGCTCGCTGGTCATCGGCTGGGTCATCTATGACTTCCTGTGCAAGAGCGCGCTTGGCGAGAACCCGACCACGCTGATGCTGCTGCTGTTCGTGCTGCTGACGCTGATGGCGTGGGGCTATGACCAGGTGTTCACGGGGCGGGCCGCGCTGCTGCATCTGGGCGCCTTCACGGCGACGATCATGACGGCCAATGTGGCCATGGTCATCATGCCCAACCAGCGCATCGTGGTGGCCGACCTCAAGGCGGGGCGCCGGCCCGATCCGAAATACGGCAAGATCGCCAAGCTGCGCAGCACCCACAACAACTATCTGACGCTGCCGGTCGTGTTCCTGATGCTGTCGAACCATTATCCGCTGGCATTTGCGTCGCGCTACAACTGGCTGATCGCGGCGCTGGTGTTCCTGATGGGCGTCACGATCCGCCATTTCTTCAACACCAAGCACGCCCGCAAGGCGTGGCCGTGGTGGACCTGGGGCGTCACGGCGGCGCTGTTCGCGGCCTGCGTCTGGCTGTCCTCGCTGGGCACCCAGCAGCTGCCCGAGGATGAAACGCTGACGACTGCGCAGGCGCGGCTGACGCAGGACCCGCATTTCGAACAGGTCCGCGACATCGTCGCGGGCCGCTGTTCGATGTGCCACGCGGCCGAACCCGGCTGGGACGGGATCGCGACGGCACCGCGCCGGATCGTCCTGGAAACCGACGCGCAGATCGCCCGCACCGCGCGCGACATCTATCTGCAGGCCGGGCTGACCGACGCGATGCCCCCCGCCAATGTCAGCTTCATCGAACCCGAGGAACGCGCCGTCATCCGCGCCTGGTTCCAGGGCGCGGGGCACAGCTAGGCGGCCGCCCCCTTCAGCGCGCGGGCGGCAAAGTCGATGAACAGCCGCACCTTGGGGTCCTGGAACCCGCGATGCGGGGTCAGGATGCCGAATTCGGCAGGCATCGGGGGCGTGTCTGGCAACAGCGCGATCAGCCGCCCGGCGGCAAGATCGTCTGCCACCTCGTATCGCGGCCGGTTGGCGATGCCGGCCCCGGCCAGCGCCCAGTCGGTCAGCACCGCCCCGTCATCGGTGTCATAGCGTCCCGCCACCATCATCTTGATCGGTCCCTGCGGCCCATCCAGCACCCAGTAGTATTCGGGCGAACGCGGAAAGCGCAGCAGCAGGCAGTTGTGATGCTTGAGATCCTCGGGGCGCGCGGGCGATCCGTGTTCGGCCAGATAGCCGGGCGAGGCGACCAGCACCCGGCGGCAGTCGTCGATCTTGCGGCGGATCAGCGCCGAATCCTCGGGATGGCCCAAGTAAAAGGCCAGGTCGATGCCTTCCTCGACCATGTTCACCGCACGGTCGGAAAGGCGCAGGCGCACCTCGACCTCGGGGTTTTCGGCGCAAAAGCGCGGCACCAGCGGCGCGACCAGCCGCCGCCCCGCGACCAGCGGCGCCACGATGCGCACGATGCCCTGCGGCGTGCCCGAGGCGCTGGCGACGGCCGCCTCGGCCTCGTCCAGCGCCGCCAGGACGCGGCGGGCATTGTCATACAGCACCTGCCCGATCTCGGTCATGGTCAGCGTGCGGGTGGTGCGGTTCAGCAGGCGCGCGCCGAACCGCTCCTCGAGGTCGCGGATGCGGGCCGAGGATGCGGCGGGCGACAGGCGCATGTCGCGCCCGCCTGCGGTGATCGAGCCCAGCTCGACCACCCGCACGAAGACCCGCAGGCTTTCCAGATAGGACATCGTCGCCTTTCTTTCGCAATCGCGTAAACTGTTCACGCGCGCAGGGGTTTTGCGCAAGCGCCCATCCTGCGCCACAGTGGCGGGAAGGAGAGTGACATGACCGACGCCCCCATCCGATTCCTGCTCAACGACACCGAGATCGTGCTGACCGAGGCAGGGTCGGGCGATACCCTGCTTGATTTCCTGCGCCTGGGCCGGCGCCTGACCGGCACCAAGGAAGGCTGCGCCGAGGGCGACTGCGGCGCCTGCACGGTGCTGGCGGGGCGGCTGCACGGGGGCGCGCTGATCTATGAGCCGGTGAACGCCTGCATCCGCTTTCTGGCCGCATGCCATGGCTGCCACATCGTCACGATCGAACATCTGAAGGGGCCCGATGGCGGCCTGCATCCCGTCCAGCGGGCGATGGTCGAACAGCATGGCAGCCAGTGCGGCTTCTGCACCCCCGGCTTCGTCATGGCGCTCTATGGCCTGTGGATGACCAATCCGCATCCGGACGTGGTGCAGATCGAAACCGCGTTGCAGGGCAATCTGTGCCGCTGCACGGGATATGAACCCATCGTCAAGGCGGCGCTGGCGGCGGGCCGCGCGGGCGGGCAGATGCACGACGCGCTGGCGGTGGAACGCGCGGCGATCGCGGCCAGGCTGGCCTCGATCCCCGCCGGGGCGGATGTGTCGCGGGGCGATGACCGGGCTGTCGTTCCGGCCGATACGGACGCGCTGGCTGCGGCGTTGATGGACCAGCCGCAGGCCACCATCGTCGCGGGCGCCACCGATGTGGGGCTGTGGGTCACCAAGATGATGCGCCCGATCTCGCCCGCCCTGTTCATCGGCCACCTGATGAAGGACATCGAGGACGGGGCCGAGGAGATCCGTATCGGCGCCGGCGTCACCTATTCCGAATTCGCCCCCGTGATCGAGGCGCATTTCCCCGAGGTGCAGGATTATTTCCTGCGCATCGGCGGCTGGCAGGTCAGGAACGCAGGCACCATCGGGGGCAACATCGCCAATGGCTCGCCGATCGGGGAAACCCCGCCGCTGCTGATCGCGCTGGGCGCGCGGATCGTGCTGCGCCGCGGGGATGCGCGGCGCGAACTGCCGCTCGAGGATTACTTCATCGCCTATGGCAAGCAGGACCGCGCACCGGCCGAGTTCGTGGAAACCATCGTCATCCCCAAGAAGGGGACGGCGCTGATCGCGGCCTACAAGCTGTCCAAGCGGGCGGCGGCCGACATCTCGGCCGTGGCGGCGGGCTTTCGCATCGAGGTCGCCGAAGGCGTCATCACCGCCGCCCGCATTGCCTTCGGCGGGATGGCGGGCACCCCGATGCGGGCGCTCAACGCAGAAAAAGCCTTGGCCGGGCAGCAGTTTGCCCGCGACACCTTCGAAGCGGCCGCAACCGCGGTCGAGGCGGATTTCCAGCCCCTCAGCGACTTTCGCGCCAGCCAGGGTTATCGCCGCGCCATCGCGGGCAATTTCTTCCGCCGCTTCTGGCTGGACCATGCCGGGCTGGACGTGCCCGTCCGCCTGAACCGCGCGGTAGGAGAATGAGATGAAGCACGACCACCCTGCCCTGGCCGCCGCGGCCGAGACGCGCCACGAATCGGCCGAGCTGCATGTGACGGGCCAGGCCGACTATACCGACGATCTGGCCCTGCCCGAGGGGGCGCTGCATGCCTGGCTGGGGCTGTCGACTGTCGCGCATGGAACGATCCGCAGGCTTGATCTGGACGCGGTGCGCGCCGCGCCTGGCGTCGTCGGCGTGCTGACCGCCGCCGATATCCCCGGCCGCAACGATGTCAGCCCGATCGGCCGGAACGACGATCCGATCCTTGCCGATGGCGCCGTGATGTTCCACGGCCAGCCCATCTTTGCGGTGATCGCCGAGACGCGCGATCTGGCGCGGCGCGCGGCGGCGCTGGCGCGGGTCGATTATAACGCGCTGCCCCTGGTGCTGGATGCCGAGGCGGCGATTGCGGCTGGCGGCGATCTTGTCGTCGAGGGCATGACCCTGCGCCGGGGCGATCCCGAGGCCGCCATGGCCGCCGCACCCCGGCAACTGGCCGGGCGATTCGCCATCGGCGGGCAGGATCATTTCTATCTGGAAGGGCAGATCGCGCTGGCCATTCCCGGCGAGCGGGACGAGATGACCATCTTCACCTCGACCCAGCACCCGACCGAGGTGCAGCACATGGTCGCCCATGCGCTGCATGTGCCGGCCAATGCGGTGGTGGTCAATGTGCGGCGCATGGGCGGGGGCTTTGGCGGCAAGGAAACGCAGATGAACCTGTTCTGCTGCGTTGCCGCCATCGCCGCGCGCAAGTGGCGGCGGGCCGTCAAGCTGCGCCCCGACCGCGACGACGACATGATCGCCACTGGCAAGCGGCATGATTTCCTGGTCGATTACACCGTGGGCTTCGATGACGGGGGCCGCATCCACGCCGTCATCGGAGACTGGCATGCGCGCTGCGGCTTTTCGGCGGATCTGAGCCAGGCGGTGACGGACCGGGCGCTGTTTCACGGCGACAATGCCTATTACTATCCGGCGGTCCGGCTGCGCTCGCACCCCTTGCGCACCAACACGGTGTCGAACACCGCCTTTCGCGGCTTTGGCGGGCCGCAGGGCGTGATCGTCGCCGAACGCATCATCGAGGAAATCGCCTATGCGACCGGGCAGGACACGCTGGCGGTGCGGCGGGCCAATCTTTACGAAAACGGCCAGCTGACCCCCTATCACCAGACGGTCGAGGACATGATCCTGCCCCGTCTGCTGGACGAGCTGGAGTCGTCCTGCGGCTATGGCGCGCGGCGGCAGGCGGTGCTGGATTTCAACGCCCGCATGGACGCCGCCGGCAGCCCGATCCGCCGCGGCATCGCCCTGACCCCGGTCAAGTTCGGGATCAGCTTCACGGCCACGCATTTCAACCAGGCGGGCGCGCTGATCCATGTCTATGCGGACGGCTCGATCCAGGTGAACCATGGCGGGTGCGAGATGGGCCAGGGCCTGCATACCAAGATCGCCCAGATCGTGGCCGAGGCGCTGGGCGTGGACATCGCCCGAATCAGGGTGACCAGGACCACCACCGAAAAGGTTCCCAATACCTCGGCCACCGCCGCCTCGTCGGGCACCGACCTGAACGGCATGGCGGCGCTGGACGCGGCCGAAACGATCAAGGCGCGGCTGACGGAATTCCTGTGCGCGGCCCGAAAGGTCACGCCCGATCAGATCCGCTTCGCCGGCGACCGCGTCACGGCCGGGGAGGATGTGATCGCTTTCGAGGACCTGGCGCAGCTGGCCTATCTGGCGCGTGTCCAGCTGTCGGCGACGGGGTTCTATGCCACGCCCAAGATCCATTGGGACCGCAAGGCGGGGCGCGGGCGGCCGTTCTTCTATTTCGCCTATGGGGCGGCCTGTTCCGAGGTGTCGGTCGATACGCTGAGCGGCGAATACGTGATTGAACGGGTGGATGTGCTGCATGACGTGGGCCGGTCGATCAACCCGGCGCTGGACAAGGGGCAGGTCGAGGGCGCCTTCGTGCAGGGGACCGGCTGGCTGACATCCGAGGAACTGGTCTGGGATGATACGGGCCGCCTGCGCACCCATGCGCCATCGACCTACAAGATCCCGCTGGCATCGGACCGGCCCAAGGTCTTCAACGTCAGGCTGGCCGAGTGGTCGGAAAACCCCGAGGCGACCGTCAAGCGGTCCAAGGCGGTGGGCGAGCCGCCCTTCATGCTGGGCATTTCGGTGTTCGAGGCGATCGGCCATGCCGTTGCCTCGGTCGCCGGCTATCGCATCGCCCCGCGGCTGGATGCGCCGGCGACGCCGGAACGGGTGCTGATGGCGGTGGGCCGGCTGCGGGGCGCGGCGGCATGATCGGGCCGCCGGTTCCGGCGGCGCCGCCGGATGGGTATTTGGACCAGGAAGAAATCCTCGTGCGGGTGCGGGTCGCCGAGGCACGCGGCTCGACCCCGCGCGAGAGGGGGGCCGAGATGATCGTCGGTGCGGCTGGGGTCACCGGCACCATCGGCGGCGGCGCGCTGGAATACATGGCCATCGACCGCGCGCGCCGGATGCTGGCTCGCGGCGAGGCGGCGGCGATCATGGACATCCCCCTTGGCCCCGAGATCGGCCAGTGCTGCGGCGGGCGCGTCACGCTGAGCCTCGACCGTCTGCCCGCAACGCCCGCGCCGCCGGGGCCGGAGGTGCTGATCTTCGGCGCCGGCCATGTCGGCCGGGCGCTGGCCCATGCGCTGCTGCCCTTGCCGCTGCGGCCGCGGCTGATCGACAGCCGGGCCGAAGAACTGGCCCTGGCGGCCGGTCTGCCCGCCATTCTCTCCCCCATCCCCGAGGCCGAGATCCGCCGCGCCGGGCCCGGCGCCGCCTTTGTGGTGATGACCCATGACCACGCGCTGGATTTCCTGATTGCGGCCGAGGCGCTGGCACGCCCGGACGCGGCCTATGTCGGCATGATCGGCAGCCGCAGCAAGCGCGCCGGCTTTGCCCGCCATGCTGCCCGCATGGGCGTCGATCCGGCGCGGCTGGCCTGCCCGATCGCGCCCGGCGCCCCGCGCGACAAGCGCCCTGCCGTCATCGCCGCCTTTGCCGCGGCCGAGATCATGGCCGCCCTTCTTGCCCATCAAACGGTTTGCGCATGACCGATACCCTGATCCGCGGCCGCCTGCTGACGTTCCACGCCGACCCCGAGGACAGCGCGGACAGCCACCGCTATATTGAGGATGGCGGGCTGCTGATCCGCGAGGGGCGCATCGCCGCCATCGGCGAGGTGCCGGCCCTGGCACGGGCCAATCCCGATGCCTTGCAGATCGACCACCGCCCGCATCTGATCCTGCCGGGCTTCATCGACCCGCATATCCATTTTCCGCAGACGCAGATCGTCGCCAGCTATGCCGCCGAATTGCTGGACTGGCTGAACGATTACACCTTTCCGGCCGAGGCGGCCTTTGCCGGCCCGGCGCATGCCGCGCGCCTTGCCGGCGCGTTCCTCGACCTGCTGACGGCGCATGGGACCACGACGGCCTGCGCCTTCGGCTCCAGCCATCCGGCATCGGTCGATGCGCTGTTTTCGGCCGCCGAGGCGCGCGGCATGGCGATGCTGGGCGGCAAGGTGATGATGGACCGCAATGCCCCGGCGGGCGTGCTGGACACCGCGCAGTCGTCCCATGACGACAGCCGCGCCCTGATCGACCGATGGGCGGGGCGCGGGCGGCTGACCTATGCGATCACCCCGCGCTTTGCGATCACCTCGACCCCGGCGCAGCTTGAGGCGGCGGGGGCGCTGGCGGCGGCCTATCCGCATCTGCCGGTCCAGACCCATCTGAGCGAGAACCGGGCCGAAATCGACCTGACGCTGAGCCTTTACCCCCAGGCGCGCGACTATCTGGACATCTATGACCGCTACGGCCTGCTGGGTCCGCGCAGCCTGATGGGCCATGCCATTCACCTGACGCCGCGCGAGATCGCGCGGATGGCGGAAACCGGGACGCGGGCGATCCACTGCCCCACCTCGAACCTGTTCCTCGGATCGGGGCTGTTCGACCGGGACGGGCTGCGCGCCGCCGGGGTGGTGACAGGCATTGCGACCGACATCGGCGCGGGCACGTCCTGGTCGATGCTGCGCACCCTCGACGAGGGCTACAAGATCAGCCAGTTGCGCGGCCAGCGCCTGACCCCGCTGGCGGCGTTCCACTGGGCGACGCGGGGCAATGCGCTGGCGCTTGGGATGGCAGACCGGATCGGCACGCTGGATGCTGGGACCGACGCCGATCTGGTGGTGCTGGACGCCCGCGCGACCCCGGCCATGGCGCTGCGGGCCGAAACGATCGGGACGCTGGCCGAGGAACTGTTCCTCCTTCAGACGCTGGGCGACGACCGGGCCGTGGCGCAGACCTATGTCGCAGGCCGGCCGGTCAAAAAGACGGATCGCCGGGCAGAATGACGGGCCATGGGCCCGGCGGCGCTGCAAGTTGCCCGATGACCTTGGCGCTGTGCAGGGACTAGGCTCGGGCAGTCATTCCGGCCGCGCACCGTCCCCGGCGGATCATGCGCGGCGCCACCGAAAGGACCGCTCTGCCATGACCGCCACACCCCCCGCCCCCCGGCCGGCCCCGCATGCGCCGGCGGGCGCCCCGCAGGGATCGTTCAGGGATTCGGTGGACCGGATGTTCACCCAGGCCGCGCAGCTGATGGACCTGGCGCCGGGGCTTGAGGAAAAGATCCGCGTCTGCAACTCGACCTATGTCGTGCGCTTCGGCGTGCGGCTGCGCGGGCAGATCCATACCTTCACCGGCTATCGCTCGGTCCATTCGGAACATCACGAACCCGTCAAGGGGGGCATCCGCTATGCCCCCAATGTCGATCAGGACGAGGTCGAGGCGCTGGCCGCGCTGATGAGCTACAAATGCGCGCTGGTCGAGCTGCCCTTCGGCGGGTCCAAGGGCGGGCTGACCATCGACCCGCGCGCCTGGGACGAGGCGGAACTGGAACAGATCACCCGCCGCTTTACCTACGAGCTGTCGCGGCGCAGCCTGATCTCGCCGTCCCAGAACGTCCCCGCGCCCGACATGGGCACCGGGGAACGCGAGATGGCCTGGATGGCCGACGCCTACAAGCGCCTGCACCCCGAGGACATCAACGCCCGTGCCTGCGTCACCGGCAAGCCGCTGAACTTCGGCGGGATCGCGGGGCGGGTCGAGGCAACCGGCCGGGGCGTTCAGTATGCGCTGCGCGAGGTGTTCCGCACGCCCGAGGTGCTGCGCCGCGCCGGGCTGACCGGCAGCCTGGACGGCCAGCGGATCGTGGTGCAGGGCCTGGGCAATGTGGGCTTTCACGCAGCCCAGTTCCTGTCGGCCGAGGATGGCGCGCGGATCGTTGCGGTGGCCGAACGCGACGGCGCCGTGATGAACGAGGCCGGCCTGGACATCGCCGCGCTGCAAACCCATCTGCGCGCCACAGGCGGGGTCAAGGATTTCCCCGGCGCGACCTATGAACCCGATTCCGCCAAGGCGCTGGGGCTGGACTGCGACATCCTGATTCCCGCCGCCATGGAAGGCGTGATCCACGCCGGCAATGCCGCCGCCATCCGCGCGCGGCTGGTCATCGAGGCCGCCAACGGCCCGATCACCGCCGAAGCCGACGCCATGCTGCGCGAGCGGGGCGTGGTCATCGTCCCCGATCTTTATGCCAATGCCGGGGGCGTCACGGTCAGCTATTTCGAATGGGTCAAGAACCTCGGCCATATCAGCTTTGGCCGGATGGAGCGCCGGCAGGAGGAGGCGCGCCACCGCCTGATCATCGACGAGCTGGAACGGCTGTCGGCCGACAAGGGGCTTGGCTGGACGCTGTCGGAAGGCTTCAAGCAGAAATACCTGCGGGGCGCGGACGAGCTGGAACTGGTGCGCTCGGGGCTGGATGACACCATGCGGGGCGCGTTCCAGCAGATGTTCGCCGTGATGGAGGATGATGGCCGGGTGCCCGATCTGCGCACCGCCGCCTACATGGTGGCGATCGGGCGGATCGCCGCATCCTATCGGGCGCTGGGGCTCTAAGCGCCGCGCAGCGGCGCCGATCCGCTGCCCGGGCGGGCATGCCCCTCTTGCATCCCCTGCGGGGGATGCTACCTTTCATGGTAATGCTCGTTGGGGCGCCCCGCGCGGGGCTGAGATGTGCCAGGCACAGCACCCATCGAACCTGATCCGGGTCATGCCGGCGAAGGGAACGGGCCATGTCGCGCGGACGCGCGGCCCCCCTGCCCCCATCCGCCTGACCCACTGGCTGTGGGGGACGACATGGCGATAGCCCTGACCATCGCGGGGTCCGACAGCGGCGGCGGCGCCGGCATCCAGGCCGATCTCAAGACCTTTTCGGCGCTTGGGGTCTATGGCGCCAGCGTGCTGACCGCGGTGACGGCGCAGAACACCCGCACAGTCGCGGCGGTCCATGCCATTCCCCCGCAGATGATCCATGCCCAGATCAGGGCGGTGCTGGACGATCTCGATGTGCGCGCGGTCAAGATCGGGATGCTCGGCTCGGCCGAAGCGGCACGGGCGGTCGCCGACGCGCTGGCCGGGCGCGGGCTGCCCGTGGTGCTGGACCCGGTGATGATCGCCAAGTCCGGCGACCCGTTGATCGAGGACGAGGCCATCGCCGCCCTGAAGGACCGCCTTCTGCCGCAGGCCACCGTCCTGACCCCGAACCTGCCCGAGGCCGCCAGGCTGCTCGGCCGCGCCCCCGCCGAAGATGAGGCCGAGGTGCTGGCGCAGGGAAAGGCGCTGCTTGCGCTCGGCCCGCGATGGGTGCTGATGAAGGGCGGCCATGCCGGGGGGGCGATCTGCACCGACCGGCTGGTCGGCCCGGAACGCCGCGACCATGCCGCCCCCCGCCTCGCCACGCGCAATACCCATGGCACCGGCTGCACCCTGTCCTCGGCCATCGCGGCGGGGCTGGCACAGGGGATGGCGGTCCCGGCGGCGGTGGAACGCGCGCATGGCTGGCTGCATGGCGCCATCCTTGCCGCAGACCGGCTGCGCATCGGCAGCGGCCACGGGCCGGTTCATCATTTTCATCAGTGGTGGCCGGCATGAGCCGCGTGACCATCCTTGGCGCGGGCGTTCTGGGCCTGGCCTTGGCAACCGAACTGGCGGCGCGCGGTGCCGATGTCCACCTGGTCGATCCCCACCCCGTCCCCGGCGGGCATGGCTGTTCCTGGTGGGCGGGCGGCATGCTGGCCCCCTGCTGCGAATTCGAGAATGCCGAGGAACCCGTCCTGCGCTACGGCCGCGCCGCGATCGACTGGTGGGACCGCCATGCAGGCGGCGTCACCCGCGCCGGCACGCTGGTCGTGACCCCGGCCCGCGACCGGCGCGAGCTGGACCGCTTTGCCCGCCGCACCGAAGGGTTCGAGGTCATCGGCGCGGACCCGCTGGCGGCGCTGGAGCCTGATATGGCCGGCCGCTTTGACCGCGCCCTGTTCTTTCCGGCCGAGGCGCATCTGGACCCGCGCGCGGCGCTGGCGGCGCTGCATGGCGGGCTTGCGCGGCGCGGCATCACCGTGGCCGCAGCCCCGCCCGCCGGCCCCGGCCAGGTCATCGACTGCCGCGGCCTTGCCGCGCGCGACATCCTGCCCGACCTGCGCGGCGTCCGGGGCGAGATGCTGGTCCTGCGCTGCCCCGAGGTGACGCTGTCGCGGCCCGTCCGCCTGCTGCACCCGCGCGTGCCGATCTATCTCGTCCCGCGGGGGGGCGGCCTTTACATGCTGGGCGCGACGATGATCGAATCAGACCGGCGCGGCGTCGTCACCGCCCGTTCGGTGCTGGAACTGCTCAGCGCCGCCTATGCGCTGCATCCCGCATTCGGCGAGGCCGAGATCGTCGAGCTGGGCGCCGACGCCCGGCCCGCCTTTCCCGACAACCTGCCCCGCATCGGCCGCGCGGGGGGGCGGCTCTACGCCAACGGGCTGTACCGCCATGGCTATCTGCTTGCCCCGGCGGTTGCGATGCAGATGGCCGATCACATCGAAACAGGCGCAAAACCGGAGTTCTGGCATGAAACTGACGATCAACGGTGAGCGGCGCGAGATCGAGGCCGCGACCGTGGCCGAGGCGCTGGCGGCCGAGGGGCTGGCCGAGGCGCGGGTCGCCACCGCGCTGAACGGCGCCTTCGTCCCCGCCGCCGCCCGCGCCGGGACCGCGCTGTCGCCGGGCGACGCGCTGGAAATCGTCGCGCCGATGCAGGGGGGCTGAGATGCCGGTCTTTTACGGAACCGAGATCGCCTCGCCCCTGATGCTGGGCACGGCGCAATATCCCAGCCCCGCGATCCTGGCCGAGGCGTTCCGCGCCTCGGGCGCGGGGATCGCGACTGTATCCCTGCGCCGCGAGGCGGGGGGCGGGCAGGATTTCCTGCGCCTGATCGAGGGGCTTGGCGTCCCCCTGCTGCCCAACACCGCAGGCTGCCATACCGCGCGCGAGGCGATCACGACCGCGCAGATGGCGCGCGAGCTGCTGGGCACGCCCTGGATCAAGCTCGAGGTCATCGGCCATACCGACCTTTTGTCCCCCGACCTGTTCGGGCTGGTCGAGGCGGCGCGCGAATTGACGGCGCAGGGCTTCAGGGTCTTTCCCTACTGCACCGAGGATCTGTCCGTCTGCGGCCGCCTGCTGGATGCGGGCTGCGAGGTGCTGATGCCCTGGGGCGCGCCCATCGGCTCGGGCCTGGGCCTGAACAACCCGCATGGGCTGCGGGCCTTGCGGGCAGCCTTCCCCGACGTGCCGCTGGTCGTGGATGCAGGCATCGGCCTGCCCAGCCATGCGGCTGCGGCGATGGAGCTGGGCTTTGACGCGATCCTGCTGAACACAGCGGTCGCCCGTGCGGGCGATCCGGCGGCGATGGCCCGCGCGATGGCGCTGGCCGCCGAGGCGGGCCGCGCCGCATTCCTCGCCGACCCGATCGAGCCGCGGCAGATGGCGACACCCTCGACCCCCGTGATCGGCAAGGCATTCCTGACATGATCCCATTCTTCTGCACGCAAATATCCTCCGGGGGTGCGGGGGTGGAAAACCCCCGCTGCGGCGGCGCGGCCGGGTGCGCCCGATGAGCCTGCCGCGCTTTTATCCTGTCTTTGACTCTGCCGGCTGGGTGGCGCGGGCGCTGGCGGCCGGGGTGCGGATGGTGCAGCTGCGCATCAAGGACGCCGACGAGGCGACCTTGCGCGCCGAAATAACCCGCGCCCGCGACATGGCCCGCGCCGCCGGGGCGATCCTTGTCGTCAACGACCACTGGCAACTCGCGATCGATCTGGGCTGCGACTGGCTGCATCTGGGACAAGAGGATCTGGACGGCGCCGACCTGCCCGCCATCCGCGCCGCAGGGCTGCGCCTGGGGGTATCCACGCATGATGACGCCGAGTTGGAAAGGGCGCTGTCGGTGCGGCCCGACTATGTCGCGCTGGGGCCGGTCTGGCCGACGATCCTGAAACAGATGCCCTGGGCGCCGCAGGGGCTTGAGCGCGTCACGGAATGGAAACGCCGCATCGGCGACGTGCCGCTCTGCGCCATCGGGGGGCTGACGCCCGAGCGGGGCTGTGCGGCACTGGCCGCCGGGGCCGATCTGGTTGCCGCCGTCACCGACATCACGCTGAACCCCGATCCCGAGGACCGGATGCGCGCCTGGCTGGCTGCCGTGGGCGAGGCCGGACCGGGGCGCTGCCCCGGACCCCGGGATATTTGAGTGCAGAAGAATGCAGGGACCGGCTCGATGACTGAACGCCATACCCGCCAGATCGCGCTGCCCGAAGTGGGGCCGCAGGGGCAGGCCCGCCTTGCCCGCGCCCATGTCCTGATCGTCGGTGCGGGCGGTCTGGGATCGCCGGCGATCATGTATCTGGCCGGTGCGGGCATCGGGTCGCTGACCATCGTCGATCCCGACCGGGTCGAGCCGGGGAACCTGCACCGCCAGCCCATCCATGCCGGCCGGGTCGGATGGGGCAAGGCGCAGTCCGCTGCCGCCTTCGTCGCCGCGCTCGACAGCGCGGTGCAGGTCGATGCGCGTGCCGAATGGGTGCGTCCGGGCAATGCCGCGGCCCTTGTCGCGGGCAAGGATGTGGTGCTGGACTGCGCCGACAGCTTTGCCGTCAGCTATATCCTGTCGGACGCCTGCCGCGATGCGGGGGTGGCGCTGCTCTCTGCCTCGGCGCTGGGGCTCGGGGGCTATGCAGGGGGGTTCTGCGGCTCCGCGCCCAGCCTGCGGGCGGTGTTTCCCGATCTGCCCGACCGTGCCGCCACCTGCGCCAGCGCCGGGGTCATGGGGCCGGTCGTGGGGATGCTGGGCGCGGCGCAGGCGCAGATGGCCCTGGCGGTGCTGCTGGGGCTGGCCCCTTCGCCGCTGGGGCAGCTGGTCACGCTGGGGCCGGGGCTGCGCTGGGGCGGGTTCCGCTTTGACGGCGCAGCCGAAGCCGGGGGCGGCTTTACCTTCATCGACGCCGCCGCCATCGGCGCGGATGACTGGACGCTGGACCTGCGCGGCACCGACGAGGCGCCGGCCCCCGTCCATCCCGCGGCCCTGCGCGCCAGCGCCGATGCCCCGCCCGACCCGCCGCCCGGACGGCGCGTCGTGCTGGCCTGCCGGTCGGGCCTGCGCGCCTGGCGGGCCGCGCGCGCCATTGCCGCGCGCCATCCCAACGACATCGTCCTGATCGCCACCGGAGAGACGCCATGAAACATCTTTTGACCGCGGCGCTGATCGCGCTCGCCTCGCCGGCGGCAGCTGCCGACAAGCTGACGCTGATGCTCGACTGGTTCGTGAACCCCGATCATGCCCCCATCGTCATCGCGCAGGACAAGGGGTTCTTCCGCGATGCCGGCCTTGATGTCGAAATCGTCGCGCCTGCCGATCCAGCCGACCCGCCCCGGCTGGTGGCGGCCGGCAAGGCCGACCTGGCGGTGAGCTATCAGCCGCAGCTGCATCTGCAGGTGCATGAGGGCCTGCCGCTGGTGCGCGTGGGCACGCTGGTGGGTACGCCGCTGAACTGCCTGATGGTCAGGGCGGACGGGCCGGTGAAATCCATCGCCGACCTCAAGGGGCGCAAGATCGGCTTTTCCGTCGCAGGTGTCGAACAGGCCATCGTCGCGGCGCTGCTGGACAGGGCCGGCCTGACGCTGGATGACGTGCAGATGGTCCATGTCAACTGGTCGCTGACCCCGGCGCTGCTGAGCGGGCAGGTGGACGCCACCATCGGCGGCTATCGCAACTTTGAACTGACGCAGATGCGCATGGCCGGGTCCGAGGGGCGCTGCTTTTATGTCGAGGAAGAGGGCCTGCCCGCCTATGACGAACTGATCCTGATCGCCAACCGCGACAGGCTGAAGGCCGAGGGCCCGGAACGGGACAGGATCAACCGTTTCATGGCGGCGCTCGAGCGGGGGACGCAGTTCATGCTGAACCATCCCGAGGAGGCGCGCAGCCTGTTCGCCGCCCACGCGCCCGATCTGGGGGACGAGCTGAACACCGCCGCATGGAAGGACACCTTCGGGCGTTTCGCGATCTCGCCCGCGGCGCTGGACAGTGGCCGCTATGCCCGCTTCGAGGCGTTTCTGGTCGATGCCGGGCTGGTGCCCGAGGCGCTGGCCGTCGACCGGCTGGCCATCGACCCTGGCGCGGCGCCATGAGCGGCCCCGATTACGGCCGCAGCTTTGCCGCCTGGCGCGCGGCCTGCCCCGGCCCGTGGCGGGCCTATACCCGCCATGCCTTCGTCGAGGGGATGGCCGACGGCACCCTGCCCCGCCCGGCCTTCCTGCGCTATCTGGTGCAGGATTACCTGTTCCTGATCCATTTCAGCCGCGCCTGGGCGCTGGCAGTGGTCAAGGCCGGCACCCTGGACGAGATGCGGGCCTGCGCCGGGACGGTGCATGCGCTGGTGGAGGGGGAAATGGCCCTGCATGTGCGCATCTGCGCCGAGGCGGGCATCGCCCAATCCGAACTGACTGCGGCCGAGGAGGCCCCCGAGAACCTCGCCTATACGCGCTATGTCCTCGAGGCGGGGTATTCGGGCGATTTTCTCGACCTGCTGGCGGCGCTGGCCCCCTGCGTGCTGGGCTATGGCGAGATCGGGCTGCGGCTGGCCGGCGCGGCGGCGCCGGGCACGCCCTATCGGGACTGGATCGAGGCCTATGCGTCGGCAGACTATCAGCAGACCTGCCGCGCGGTCGGCACGCTGATCGACGAGGCCGTTGCCGACCGGCTGGGCGAGGGGGCGCGCAAGCTGCCGCGCTGGGATGCGCTGGCCGCCCGCTTTGAAACCGCCACCCGCCTCGAGGCCGCGTTCTGGGGGCTGGGGCGGGCATGAACGGCTCGGCCCATGCCTCCGGCGGGGATATTTCAGGACCGAAGATCGGCGTGCGCGGCACCGTGCCGGGCCTATTCGCCCCCCTGTCGCTGATGCTTGAAAAGGGGCGCGTGAGCTGCCTGCTGGGCGCCTCGGGGGCGGGGAAATCGACACTGCTGCGGCTGCTGGCGGGATTGCCGACCGGCGTTGCCTTTGACGGCGAGGTGTTGAGCGCACCCGCGGCCCTGATGGGCCAGGATGCCGGGCTGTTCCCCTGGCTGGACGTGGCCGCCAATGTGGGCCTTGGCGCGCGGCTGCGGGGCGAGGCGGCAGAGCCTGCGCGCATCGCGGCGCTGATCGGCGCGGTCGGGCTGACCGGGCTCGAGCGGCGCCTGCCCGCGCAGCTGTCGGGGGGCCAGCGCCAGCGGGTGGCCCTGGCCCGCACCCTGGCCGAGGACCGGCCGCTGGTCCTGCTGGACGAGCCGTTCTCGGCCCTCGATGCGCGGCTGCGGCTGGATATCGGCGACATGGCCGTGCGGCTGCTGGCGGGCCGGACGGTGCTGGTCGTCACCCATGATCCGGCCGAGGCGGCGCGCCTGGGACAGCGCATCGTGGTGCTGACCCCGGCCGGGCTGTCTGACCATCCGCCGCCGCCCGGTCCCGTCCCGCGCCCCCATGACGCCCCCGAGGTTCTGGATGCCCAGGCCGCCCTGATGCGCCGGCTGATCGGATGATGCGGGCGGTGCTGGGGATCATTGCCGCGCTGGCCTTGTGGCAGGGGGCGGTGTGGCTGACGGGGCTGCCGCCCTATCTGCTGCCCGGCCCGCTGCGCGTGGCCGGGGCGCTGTGGGCAAGCTGGGCGGAAATCGCCGCCGCCGCCGCCCTGACGGCCGGCGAGACGCTGGCCGGCCTCGCGCTGGGCGCGGCACTCGGGGTCGGGGTGGCGCTGGCGATGGGGGCCTGGCGGGGGGTCGGGCGTGCGCTGTCGCCGCTGCTGATCGTCAGCCAGGTGATCCCGGTCTTTGCGCTGGCGCCCATCCTGACGCTGTGGCTGGGTTTCGGCCTTGCGCCCAAGGTGGCGATGGTGGTGCTGATCGTCTTTGTCCCCGTAGCGCAGGCCCTTTACGACGGGCTGATGTCGCCGCCGCAGGCGCAGATGGACGTGGCGCGGGTAATGGCCGCGGGCCGCTGGGCGATGCTGCTCCATCTGCGCCTGCCCGCGGCGCTGCCGCGGCTGGCATCGGGGCTGCGGCTGGGGGCGATCTATGCGCCGGTCGGGGCGGTGATCGGGGAATGGGTCGGGGGCGCGCGCGGGCTGGGCGCGCTGATGATCCAGGCGAATGGCCGGATGAAGACCGACCTGATGTTCGCCGCGCTGATCGTCGTGGTCGCGCTGTCGCTGGCGCTTTATGCGGCGATCGACCGGGCGCTGGCGCGGATGCTGGCGCGGCGGGGCTTTTAGGCGCGCAGGGCCGCCGCGATCAGCGCCGGGATGGGATCGGTGGTCCCGATCGCCGGGGCGATCGGCCCCGGCGCGCCGATCCGCTGCCAGCCCTCGGGGATGTCGCAGGTCATGTGGCTGCCGTTGGTGGCGAAGAAGGGCAGGCAGACCGCCGGGCCGTCCGGCGCCAGATCGTGCAGGAAGGGCGCCTCTTCCAGAAAGCCGGTCAGGACGCGCGCAAAGCCGTGCGGGATCGCCGCGGCAAAGGCGCGCGTCGCATCGGCCGAGGCGCCGGACCTGGACGAGCCATGCCCGACCACGACCAGCGTCGCGCCCGCCGGGTCGATGCCGGCGGCACAGGCCGCTTCCTGCGCCAGCCGCGCCCCCAGCGCGGGCAGCGCCGCATCCGCGCCGAGGGGGGGCAGCACCCCATAGCCCTCGACCCCCGCGGCGCGCAGGCGGCGGGGCATTTCGGAACTGACGAACCAGCCGCCCGCCATGAACAGCGGATAGACCGCCTGCACCCCCCGCAGCGCCGACAGGCTGCGCGGGCAGGCCAGCGTCGCCCCGGCCACCGGCGCGCCCAGTTCGGCCGACACCCGCGCAGCCAGCGATTCCAGCGCCGGTTGCAGCGCGCCGGGATCGCCCGGCTGGCCATGGGCGATGACGGCAAAGCGGGCGCCGATGACCGGCAAGGGGCCGCAGGCGCAGCCGCCGCAGCGCGGCGCGCTCATGCGTCCGCCTCGCGGAAGGCGGCGGCGAAGGGTTCGGGCATGGCGAATTCGTCCAGGACGCGGGCCCGCGCGGCGGGCGACATCTTGCGCGCCGTCTTCTGCACGATGCGCAGCAGCGCATCGGGTTCCTGCGTGGCGGCAAAATCGCCGAGGTAATGGCGGATGAAGGTGAAGCAGGCCACATCCTCGAGCGCCTGCACATCGGGATCGCGCTTGATCCCTTCCTTGCGCAGCATCCGGCCGGCGTGATCCGCCTGGTCGGCGGAATAGCCGGCCTCGCGCATCACGGCCATCACCCGCTCGGCATGGCGGCGGCCCTGCTCGCGCCGCCAGGTCAGATAGCCTTCGCGCCCCTCGGGATAATCCTGACGCGGCAGCAGCCAGCGTTCGATGTGCTGGCCGCGGCAGGCGATCGCCAGCGCATCCGAGGCATCGGGGTAAAGCCGCTGCTGTTCGGCCGTCATGCGCTGGCCGTAAAGCAGCTCGACCGGCTGGCCGTCTGCCTCGCGCCGGGGGTCGGCGGCGTTGGCGGCGTCGATGGCGGCAAAAACGGTCTGGCGGGCGGACATGGCATCTCTCGGCTGGGATCGACGATCCTAGCTGCCACGGCGGGGACGCGGGGTAAACCGCCGCGCTTGCCAAGGCGGCCGCGCTTGGCCGATACGGTGGCTCGCCCCATCCGCAGAAAGGACCGTCATGCTGGGCTTTGTCGCCCCCCGCATCGTGCTGCTGTCAGTGCCCAAGACCGGCACCACCGCGCTGGAGGAGGCGCTGGCACCCCATGCGCAGCTGGTCCTGCGGGCCCGGCCCGAGATCAAGCACCTGACGCTGCGCCAGTATCAGGCCGCGATCGAGCCGCTGCTGCAGGCGATCCCCGGCCCGCCCTTCCGCACGGTCGGGGTGGTGCGCGAGCCGCTGTCCTGGCTGGGCAGCTGGTATCGCTATCGCGCGCGGCCGCAGCTTGACGGGCAGCCCAACAGCACCGCCGGGATCGGGTTCGAGCGGTTCGTGACCGATTACCTGTCAACCGGCCCGCGGCCCCGCCATGCCGCGCTGGGCCGGCAATCGGCGTTCCTGCGCCCCGGCTCGGGGCGGAGCGGGCCTGACCTTCTGTTCCGCTATGAGGCGATGGGCGCGCTGGTCGGCTTTCTGGAAAGCGCCCTCGGCGTTCCGCTGAGCCTGGGGCGGGCGAATGTCTCGCCCCCCGGCGATCTGACGCTGGGCAGCGACACCGCGGCCGCCCTGCGCGCCGCACTGGCCGAGGATTATGCCCTGTGGGACGGCGCGTTGACCGAGGCGCCGTAAAGCGCGCGGGCGCGATCCTCGAAGGCGCGGACGATCCGGCTCATCGCCTCGGCAAAGACGACGCCGATGACACGCCGCAGGATGGCGTTGCGAAACTCGAAATCCACGAAGAAGCGCACCTCGCACCCGCCCTCGGGCCGGTCGGCGAAGGCCCAGCCGGAATGAAGATGGCTGAAGGGACCGTCCAGATATTCGGTGTCGATGCGCCGCTGCGCCGGATACAGCGTCACCCGGCTGCCGAAGCGTTCGCGGAACACCTTGAAGCTGATGACCAGATCCGCCTCGATCACCTCGGACCCGTCCGGGCCGGGCCGGCGCGAGCGGATGCGCGCCGCGCTGTTCCATGGCAGGAACTGCGGATAGCTTTCCACGTCGGCGACAAGATCATACATCTGCTGCGCGCCATAGGGCAGGACGCGGGTTTCGGCGTGGTTCGGCACGAGCGGTCCTTTGGTGGCACCTGAAAGGCGCCGCAGGTCTAGCAGAGGATGCAGGGGATGAACAATATGATGTGGCTTGTCCGCGCCGCGCACTGGGTGCGCAACCCGCCTTCGGCAGGGCGGGTCTGGCTGTCGGTCGCGGTGGTCGGGGCGGTCATCGCGCTCGGCACCATCGAATGGATGGGCTGGTGGCCCGACTGGGCGCATGTGAACGGACGCGGCATGCGCATGATGCGCCCCTAACCGCCCAGGGCGCAGCGCCGGATCAGGTGAAAGCGCCCTTCCGCATCCTCGCCCATCAGGGCCAGCGCGGCTACCGGATGGGGATCGGCCAAGAGGGGGTCGAGCAGCGGCGCGAGCCTTTCCTGCGCAGCGGCGCGCCCCTCGGCATCCAGATCGCCCGTCAGGGTCATGTGATAGCGGAAATCATCCATGACATGGGGATAGCCCCAGCGGTGCAGGTTCTGCCGCTGGCTGCCCGTCAGCCGCTCGGGCCGGCGGCGGGCGATCTCGGCCTCGCTCAGCGGCGCGCGAAAGGGGTCGAGCGCCGCAACCACGTCGGCCGCAAGATCGGTCAGCGCCTGCGGCTGGGGCTGGGGCATCAGCGCCAGAAAGCCGCCGGCATCGGTCAGGCGCAGCCGCGGCAGGGCGAGCGGCGCAAGCCGGGCGCACAGATCAGCGAAGGATTGCGACAGCGTCTCGGCCAGGGCCCCTTCGGCCAGGCGGAAGGGCGCCTTGATCGTGGCGTGAAAGCCATAGCGGCGGGGCGTGCCAGTCCAGCCCCCGCCCCCGGCCGGAACGGCCTGCCCGCTGCGCGTATCCCATCCCAGCCATCCGGCCCCGACCTGCGCCAGCGGGTCAGGGCCGAGGTCATAGACGGCAAATCGGCGAAAGGCGGGCATGGGGCTGACCTTTGATCCACAAGCAGAAGGGGGCACCAGCGGCGCCCCCATCCAATCCGTTCCGGCCTGATATCACAGGTGACGGCGGAAGAAATCGTTCATCTTTTCGTCGACTTCGGTTTTGGTCCAACCGTATTTTTCCTGCAGCTTGCCGGCCATCTTGTCGCGGCTGCCGGCGACCTGGGTCAGTTCGTCGTCGGTCAGATCGCCCCACTGTTCCTTGACCGAGCCCTTGATCTGGTCCCATTTGCCGTGGATGACATCCCAGTTCATGACGCATGCTCCATTGCTGCTGACTATGCCGGGAAAACGCCTGCAGGCCCGGACGGTTCCGCCCGGTCAGCCGACCGGGTCGCAGGGCGGCAGCCCGTCGCGCACCGCGACCAGATTGGCCAGCGCGCGCAGGGCCATGTCGGTGCGCACCTGTTCGGCCGCGGTGCCCAGATGGGGCAGCAGCACCACATCCTCGCGCATGCGCAGCGCCTCGGGCACCAGCGGCTCGCGCTCATAGACATCCAGGGCCGCGCCGGCGATCGTCCCGGCCTCCAGCGCCGCGATCAGCGCCGATTCGTCCACCACATCGCCGCGGGCGATGTTGACCAGGATGGCATGGCGCTGCATCCGGGCCAGTTCGGCCGCACCGACCAGATGGCGCGTCTGCGCCCCGCCGGGAACCGCCAGCACCACGATGTCGGCGCCCGCCAGCACCGCATCCAGCGGCACCTGCCGGGCAGGAAAGCCCAGCCCCCCCACCGCCGAGCGGTTGTGGAACAGCACCGTCATGCCAAAGCCGCAATGACAGCGCCGCGCGATCGCCTGCCCGATCCGGCCCATGCCGACAATGCCGACAGTGCGGCCGGTGACATGCATGCCCAGCATCTGCGTCGGCTGCCAGCCGGTCCAGCGGCCGGCGCGCACCAGCCTTTCGCCCTCGCCCGCGCGGCGCGCGGCCATCAGGATCAGCGTCAGGGCAATATCGGCGGTCGCATCGGTGACGACATCGGGGGTGTTCGTCACCGCGACCCCTGCCGCACGCGCCGCCGCCACGTCGATGTGGTTATAGCCCGCGCCGAAATTGGCCAGCACCCTTGCGCGCGGCGCCGGGCCGGCAAAGGCGGCGGCGTCAAAGCGATCGCCCAGCGTCGGCATGATCGCGTCATAGCGCGCCAGCGCCTGTGCCGCCTCGGCCTGCGTCAGGGCGGCGGCGCTGTCGCGAAAGCTGGCGTCAAAGGCGGCGGCGATGGCGGCCTCGGCCGCGGCGGTCATCCTGCGGGTCACGAGCAGGCGCATCAGAACAGCCGCGCCCCGTCAGGCACCGCAAGGCCAGGGCCGACCAGCACCACGGCCCCGTCTGCATCCGGCAGGCCGAGGACCAGCACCTCGGACAGGAAGGGGCCGATCTGCCGGGGCGGAAAGTTGACCACGGCCAGCACCTGACGGCCGACCAGCGTTGCCGGGTCATAATGCTGCGTGATCTGGGCCGAGCTGCGGCGTTCGCCCAGGCCGGGGCCGAAATCGACCCAAAGCCTGATGGCGGGCTTGCGCGCCTGAGGGAACGGCTCGGCGCGCCGGATGGTGCCGGCGCGGATGTCCACGCGGGCGAAATCATCCCAGGCGATCTGCGCAGGGGCTGCCGCGCCGCTCATGCGCCAAGCTCGCGTCCGCGGGCGGCGGCGGCGGCGACGGTGCGGCCGATCAGGGGAACAAGGCCGCTGCCCGCATCCATCAGATGGGCCAGCCCCGCCGCCGTGGTCCCGCCGGGCGAGGTGACCGCCTCGCGCAGGGCAGCCGGATCGGGGCCGTCCTGCATCGCCAGCGCCCCCGCCCCCGCGACCGTGGCGCGCGCCAGCGCCAGCGCGAGGGGGGCGGGCAGCCCTTCGGCCTCGCCCGCCGCGACAAGCGCCTCGATCAGGTGAAAGACATAGGCCGGGCCCGATCCCGACAAGGCCGTGACGGCATCCATCTGCGCCTCGTCCGTCAGGCGCACCACCTGGCCGACCGCGCCCATCAACGTCTCGGCCAGCGCCATGTCAGCCTCGTCCGCGCGGGCATTGCCGACGATGGCGGTGATGGCCTGCCCGATCGCGGCGGGCGTGTTGGGCATGGCGCGCACGACCGGGGCGGCGGGAAAGGCGCGCTCGTAAGCGGCGATGGTGACGCCGGCGGCCACCGACAGGACCAGCGCCCCGCCCCGCGCCGCATCCGTGACCTGCGGCAGCGCCGCGCCCATCATCTGCGGCTTGACCGCCAGCACGATGACCGCCGGCTCCTCGGGCAGCGCGCCTTGCGTGGCAATGCCGCGTTCGGCCAGCCAGCCCGGCGCCGCCGGATCCATGACGCGCACGGCGGCGGGGTCAAGGCCGCGGTCCAGCCAGCCGCGCAGCAGCGCCCCGCCCATCCGGCCGCAGCCGACCAGCAGCAGCCCCCGTTCGTTCAGTTGCGCCAGCGTCATGATCCCCCCCTCGGTCCTGCCCGCTGCAAGGGAACCCATCCCCGCGCCGCTGTCCAGAGCGATGGCGCCGGCCCCCTGCCCCGCCCGTCCGCGATGGCGCCGCGCCATCGGCTGCGCGACGGGCAAGGGGCGGCAAGGAACGGCGCGGTTCACAAGGGCGCGCGTCAGGCCCGCCCGTAGGCTTCGCCCATGGCGATCCCGATGGCGGCGGCCGGCGCGGTATCGCCCCAGCAAGTCAGCTGAAAGGCGGGGTAGAAGCGTTCGCAGCTGTCGACGGCGCTGCGGATCATCCGGTCGATCTGCTCGGGCGCGGCGATCGCCCCGCCCGACAGCACCAGGCCATAGCGCCACACCATCAGCCGCTGCGCCGCCCAGAAGGCGAAGCCACCCTCCCACACCGCGTCATTGGCCAGGTTCAGCACCTCGTAAAGCGCCGCCTGTCGCGCGACCGGCGGGTCCATGTCAAAGCTGCACACCAGCCGCAGGACCTCGTCGCGCCCGCACCAGGCCAGCGTGATCGCATAGCTGCGCCACTGGCCCTGCATGGCGAGGGTGAGCCGGTCATCGGCCAGGCGGTCACAGCTCCAGTCACGATGGGCCGCGACCGTTTCGGCAATGTCGATCGGGTGGATCGCATCGCTGAAAAGAGGATGGTCCAGCTGCGCCATGTCGCCCGCCCTTGCCCTGATCCCTGTGCTTGCACCGGCGGCCCGGTTTATCCCCAGCCCTTGGCGATCCGACCAGAGTGCGCGGTCGGCGGCGGGGCGGATACCATATGTTGATCAGTTCGGCTGGTGTGTAAAGCCGATTCGCCCATCCGCAAGGGCCCGGGCCGCCTGCGGGGCGCCGGGGCGCCGCCTTGTGCCCTGCGAACAGGCGGCCCGCGGCCGGCAACATGGCTCTGCCAGGCGCGCCGGGCGCGGCTGCGGGCTTGCATCGGCTGCCCTGCCTTGCCACATCGGGCTGGACAAGACCGCACAGGCGATCCATGCAAAAGCTGACCCTTCCCGAACGCCCCGGCTGGCGCGAACGCGCCGCCGAACTGGGATTCACCTTCGCCGACATGGGCGGCGAGCCGTATTGGGACGAGACATCGGCCTATCGCCTGACCCTGCGCGAGATCGAGGAGGGCATCGAGGCGCCGTCGAGCGAGCTGCATGCCATGTGCCGTGAGGCGGTGGCGCTGGCGGTGGGTTCCGAGGAATGGCTCTCGCGGCTGGACATTCCCCGCACCCACTGGGATCTGGTCGAGCAGTCCTGGTCGCGCGGCGAGCCGGAGCTTTATGGCCGCCTTGACCTTGCCCATGACGGGCGCGGGCCTGCCAAGCTGCTGGAATACAACGCCGACACGCCGACCTCGCTTTATGAATCGGCCTCGTTCCAGTGGCTGTGGTTCGAGGAAAGCCGCGATGCGGGCGTGCTGGGGCCGCATACCGACCAGTTCAACCGCATCCACGAGGCGCTGGTCGAACGCTGGGGGCAAATATGCGCCCCCGGCGAGGACGTGCATTTCGCCGCCGACAAGGACAACCCCGAGGATTACGCCACCGTCGAGGCGCTGGCCTGGGCCGCCCGCGAGGGGGGCTTGGCGCGCATTTCACCGACCTGTCCGAGATCGGCGTGACCGAGGAAGGCCAGCTTGCCGACGACCGGGACCGGGTGATCGGAACGCTGTTCAAGCTCTATCCGTGGGAGGACATGCTGCGCGACGACTTTGCGGCGCATCTGCAACCCTCGGGCGCGCGCTTCATCGAGCCGCCGTGGAAGGCGGTGCTGTCCAACAAGGGCCTGCTGGCGCTGCTGTGGCATATGTTCCCCGATCATCCGAACCTGCTGCCCGCCTTTTTCGCCGCCGATGTCGAGGCCGCGCGCCGGGGCGAGGCGACCCCCTTTGCCGAGGCGATCGCGGCCGCGGGCCCCGCCCTGTCGCGCGGGCATGTCACCAAGCCGCTGTTCTCGCGCGAAGGCGCGGGCGTCGTCATCACCGAGGCGGGGCGCGAGACCGAGCGCGCCCCGGACGACACCTATTCCCACCATCCCCGGATCGTTCAGGCGCTGGCGCCTCTGCCGGTGTTCGACGGCTTCCATCCGGTCCTGGGCGCGTGGATCGTGGGCGAGGAATGCGTGGGCCTTGGCATCCGCGAGGATCGCGCGCGCATCACCCACAACCTGTCCCGCTTCAAGCCGCATTTCATCGAAGGATGACCCGATGACCGCTCGTCCCGCCGCCCCGTTGCCGCGCCCCAAGCGTTCCCGCCATGTCGCCCTGGTGCTGGCGGGCACCGCTGCGATCGCCCTGGCGGGATGCAAGGACGACAAGGTCGATGCGCAGGCGTTCCCCGATCTCGAAAGCTGCATCGCCGCGACGCAGAAGGACGGCCTGTGGTTCACGGCAGACGACTGCCGCACCCAGTTTGCCGCCGCCCAGAAGGAACTGGCCGAAACCGCGCCGCGCTATGAATCCAAGGAACTGTGCGAACAGGAACACGGCCAGGGGGCCTGCGGGGCCGATCCGGCCGCAGCCCCCGCCGCGGCCCCGGCGGGCGATCCCAACGCCCCGCCCCCCCGGCGGCCCAGCAGCAGCAGGGCGGGGGCTTCAGCTTCATGCCGCTGCTGGTGGGCTACATGATGGGCTCGATGCTTTCACGCGGGGGCGGGGTGTTCAGCCAGCCGATGATCCGCACGCCGGGCGGCTTCTCGACCCCCTCGGGCAACCAGACCTTTGCCAGCAACAGCGGCGCGGGCCGGGTGCCGGCGACCACCTTCAACCGTGCGCCGACGACCGTGGGCCGCGCGCCCATGACCAGCGCGCAGGTGGCCCAGCGCGGCGGCTTTGGCGCCTCGCGCACCGCCGCCAGCCCGGCGGGCAGCACCGCAGGCAACAGCCGCGCGACAACCAGCCCGCGCAGCAGCGGCACCACTCGCAGCTATGGCGGCTGAGGGCGGCCGATCCGCCTTGCGCCCCGTCAGCCCTTGACGCAGGATCGGCCCGCAACCTGTCGGAGCCTGAGCCATGACCCCGGATCGCCAATCGGCGCGGATGCGTGCGGTCTGCGCGCTCGCCCCCGTCATCCCCGTCATCGTCATCGACGATGCCGCCCATGCCGAGCCGCTGGCCCGCGCGCTGGTCGCGGGCGGGCTGCCGGTGCTCGAGGTGACGCTGCGCACCCCGGCGGCGCTTGAAGCCATCGGCGCCATGGCGCGGGTGCCGGGCGCGGTCGTGGGCGCGGGCACGGTGCTGTCGGCGCAGGACGTGCGCCGCGCACGGGATGCGGGGGCGGGGTTCGCCGTCTCACCGGGCCTGACCGACGCGCTGGCCACCGCCTGCGGGGATGCCGGCCTGCCGCTGCTGCCGGGCGCGGCCACCGCGTCCGAGGCGATGGGCGCCCTTGAGGCGGGCTATGACATGCTCAAGTTCTTTCCCGCCGGTCCGGCCGGGGGGCCTGCCTATCTCAAGGCGCTTGGCGGGCCGCTGCCGGGGATTGCCTTCTGCCCGACGGGCGGGGTTTCGGTTCAGAACGCGGGCGATTATCTGCGCCTGCCCAATGTCGTCTGCGTCGGCGGCAGCTGGGTCGCGCCCGAGGCGATGATGCGCGCGGGCGACTGGGCCGGGATCGAGGCGCTGGCCCGCGCCGCAGCCCTGCTGCGTTCTTGACCGCCGCAATCGAGGATACGCCGCAGAACCGGCGGCGGGCCTGGCACAATATCGCGGTGCTGATGTGCGCCCAGGCCGTGCTGGGCGCGCAGATGTCGATGCTGTTCATCACCGCCGGCCTTGCCGGGGCGATCATCGCGCCCAGCCGCTGCCTTGCCACGCTGCCGGTTTCGATGGTGATGCTGGGATCGGCGCTGTCCGCCCGCTTTCTGTCGGGGTTCATGGCGCGCCATGGTCGCCGCGCGGGCTTTACGCTGGCCTGCCTGATCGCCGCCGGGGGGGCGGCGGTCGCCTTTGCCGGGCTGCGGGCCGGCAGCTTTGCCCTGTTCACGGGCGGCTGCGCGCTGATCGGGGCCTATATGTCGGCGCAGGGATTTCACCGCTTTGCCGCCGCCGATGCCGCCCCTGCCGCCCTGCAGCCGCGGGCGATCAGCCTTGTGCAGGGGGGCGGGCTGGCATCGGCGCTGATTGGCCCGCAGCTGGTGCGCATGACCGCCGAGGCAAGCGCCGTTCCCTTTGCCATGACCTTTGCCGCGATCATGGCGCTGAACCTGACGGGGCCGCTGCTTTACGGCCTTTTGCGCCTGCCCGGCGGGGCCGGGGCGCAGCCGGGCCGCGCCGCCGGGCGCAGCCTGTCCGAACTGCTGCGCACGCCCGCGATCGCCGTGGCGGTGATCTGCGCGACGGTGTCCTATGCGCTGATGAACCTGGTGATGACGGCAACGCCCCTGGCGATGGTCGGCTGCGGCTATCGGACCGAGGATGCGGCGAATGTCATTTCCGCCCATGTGCTGGCGATGTTCGGCCCCGCTTTCTTCACCGGCAGCCTGATCACCCGTTTCGGCGCGCGCCCCGTGATCGCGGCGGGTCTGCTGATCCTTGCGGGGGCTGGCGCGGTTGCCCTGACGGGCGTGCAGATCGAGCGGTTCGCTGCCGCGCTCGCCCTGCTGGGGCTGGGCTGGAATCTTGCCTTCATCGGCGCGACCGCGATGCTGACGCAGGCGCACCGCCCCGAGGAACGCGGCCGCGTGCAGGGGATGAACGATACGGCGGTGTTCGGCGGGGTGTTCCTGGCCTCGCTGGCCTCGGGCGGGCTGATGGGCTGCGCGGGCAGGACGGCGCAGGCGGGCTGGTCGGCGGTCAACCTGGCGATGCTGCCGCTGCTGGTGCTGGCGGGCGGGGCGGTGATCTGGCTGTGGCTGCGCCCGGCCGAGGCCCGCTAGGCCGGCCCGCCCGGCGCCCTGTCTGCCGGCCCGCTCGCTGGCTCGGCGGCTGTCTCGCCCGCCACCCCGATCGCGCCGTCGATGATCGCGCCGGCCGCCTCGACGGTCCGGCTCAGCCGGCCGGCCAGATCCTCCAATGTCGCGGCACCCGTCTCGCGCAGCAGGAAATCCTGCCCGCCCCGCCCCAGCCTGTCCATGTCGAGCCGCCCGTCTGTCAGCAGCCGCCCGCCGCATTGCAGCTGCCACAGGAACCGGCGCGCATCGGCCAGCAGGCGGGCATCGCCGGGCGCGACCAGCCCCGCGCGCTGCCCGGCGCGCAGCTGGGCCCCCCCGCCATGCGCCCCCGACCCGCTGCGCAGCGCCAGCGACTGGGCGAACAGTTCTATGTCCTGCAGGCGGCCGCGGCCGACCTTGGCCTCCCACAGGCCGTCAGGGGGCTTGGCGGCAAAGATGCGGCGGCGCATGTCGGCCAGATCGGGCATCACGCGGGCGTCCTGTCCCCGGCTGGCCAGAACTTCGGTCCGCAGCGCCTCGATTCGTGCGGCAAGGGCCGCGTCCGCGCCGGCGGGCACGGCGCCGGGAATGATGCCGACCACGCGCGCCCGCGTCAGGGCCAGGTGTTCCCAGGTCCAGGCCTCATCCATCTGATAGGCCCGGAACGACTGGATCGAGGTCGCCACCGGGCCCTGCCGCCCGGACGGGCGCAGCCGCATGTCCACCTCGTAAAGCCGGCCCGCCGCGGTCGGCGCGGAGAGCGCCGTCACCAGCGCCTGGGTCAGGCGGGCATAATAGGGCCGGGCGGCCAGCGGCCGTGGTCCCGCCGACGCCTCGGCCCCGGCCGGGTCATAGATCACGATCAGGTCTAGGTCCGAGGCCGCGTTCAGCTGCCGCGCGCCCAGCGACCCCATCCCCAGGACCGCCGCGCCCTGTCCGGGCGGCGGTCCGTGGCGGCGCGCGAACTCGGCCGCGACCACGGGGGCGAGGGCTGCGACCGCGGCCTCGGCGACATCGGCGTAATGATGCCCTGCCTCCTCTGCCTCGATCAGGCCGCGCAGGTGATGCACGCCGATGCGGAACTGCCATTCATGCGCCCACAGCCGGGCAGCATCCAGCGCCCGTTCGTATCCCCCCTGCGGCGCGCCCAGCGTCTGGTCCAGCAGCGCCGACAGCCCGGCCCGCAGCGCCGCCCCGCCCGGCCAGGGGGCAAAGAAGCTGCCGGCGACGACCGCGTCCAGAACCTCGGGGTGGCGCGCCAGATGGGCGGCCAGCGCCGGCGAGGTCGCGCAGATGTCCCCCAGCAGGTCGATCAGCGCCGGGTTCGAATCGAACATCGAGAAAAGCTGGACACCCGCCGGCAGCCCGCGCAGGAACTGATCCATCCGGTCCATCGCCTCGGCCGGATGGGCGGCGCGCGACAGCGCCGACAGGATGCGCGGCTCGATCCGGGCAAAGATCCGCCGTGCCCGGTCGGAGCGCAGCGCCGGATAGCTCTGCCAGCCTTCGACGACCTGCTCCTGCTCGGGGGTGAGGTCGGGGCGCTCGGCCTCGGGGGCGATGCTGCCGGGGGTCAGGAAGTCGCCGGTCAGTGTCTCGACCCTGGCCAGCCGCTCTTCCAGCCGGGCCGACCAGGCGGCGATGTCATCGCACCCGTCCAGGCCCACGACCGCGGCCAGTGCCTCGGGCATGGCAGGCACGACATGGGTCTGGGCGTCGTTCACCATCTGGATGCGGTGTTCGATCCGGCGATGCTGGACATAGTGGTCGATCAGCTCGTCCGCGACCTCGCGCGGGATCCAGCCCTTGGCGGCCAGGGCGGCCAGGGCATCGACGGTGCGGCGCGGGCGCAGGTCGGGATCGCGCCCGCCGGCGATCAGCTGGCTGGTCTGGGCGAAGAACTCGATCTCGCGGATGCCGCCGCGGCCCAGTTTCATGTCGTGGCCCGCGGCCCGTATCCGTCCGTGCAGGCCCTTGTGGTCGCGGATGCGGCGGCGCATCTCGTGGGTGTCCTCGACGGTCGCAAAGTCGAGATGGCGGCGCCAGACGAACGGGCGCAGCGCCGCCAGAAACCGCTCGCCCGCCGCGATGTCGCCCGCGCAGGGGCGCGCCTTGACATAGGCGGCGCGTTCCCAGCTGCGCCCCTCGGCCTCGTAATAGCCCAGCGCGGCCGAGGCCGAGATGCATACCGGCGTGACCGAGGCATCGGGGCGCAGCCGCAGATCGGTGCGGAAGACATAACCCTGCGCGGTCAGGTCCGACAGCGTGGCGGCGGCCTTGCGGGTGGCGCGGATCAGGGCGGCGCGCGCCTCGTGCTGGTCCTCGGGCGCATAGGCGGCATCGTCGTAAAGGACGATCAGGTCGATATCCGAGGAATAGTTCAGCTCGCGCGCGCCCATCTTGCCCATCGCCAGCGCAAAGAGACCGCCCGCCACCGGCTCGGCCCCCGGCCGCGGGGCGGGCAGCCTGCCGCGCCGCGCCTCGTCCGCGACATGGACGCGCAGCGCAAGATCGGTGGCGCGGTCGGCCAGGTCGGTCAGCGCGCCCGTCACCGCGTCCAGATCCCACACCCCGCCCAGATCGGCGAGCGCGGCGAACAGCGCGACGCGCCGCTTGGCCCGGCGCAGCGCCACGGCCAGATCGGCGGGCGGCAGCGATTCCAGCCCTTCGGTTTCCTGCGCCACCAGCGCCGCAGGACCCGGATCGCGCCGCAGCGCCCCGGCAAGCCAGTCGCCCTCGCGTTCGAGCAGACCGGCCAGATAGGGGCTGCAGCCCGCGGCCCCCGCGATCAGCGCCGCCAGGGGCGGCGGGGCGTCCGGCGCAAGGGGCGGGACGGGCGCACCCATGGGCGCGGCGGGAAGGCGAGTGATGCGGTCGGCGAAATCCATGCGCCGCAGCTTTCAACGCCGCGCAGTCCCGCGTCAATCACGCGCCGGGCGGGCGGCGGCGCAGGCAGCCCCCGTGCCGGCGCGCCTTGCGGTCTGCGCGGGGCGGCGCACACGACGATGTGCGCGGTTTGGGCGCTTGGCGGACGGGGCTTCTGTTGCTAGGTTTCCCTCAAGCCGATGTTCTCAGCCATGTCACCCCGTCCCGTCCGCCCATTGGTTCCGTTCCGCATGGCGTTTGCACCGTTGCTTTCCTGTTGCGGCACTCAGCCGCCCCCCGCCGCGCCACGGCAGGAGGGCTGATGCGCCACAGCCTTTCCACAGCGCCCCAATTCTATGTGACCGCGCCCCAGCCCTGCCCCTATCTGCACGGCCGGACGGAACGCAAGCTGTTCACCGCGCTGGCGGGGGAACGGGCCCGCGATCTGAACAACGCATTGTCGCGGCAGGGATTTCGCCGGTCTCAGAACGTCGTTTATCGACCCAGCTGCGAAAGCTGCGTTGCCTGCATGTCGGCGCGCATCCGCGTTGCGGATTTCACGCCCTCGCGCACGCAGCGCAAGGTGATGCGCCGCAATGGCGGGCTGACGCGCGCCAGCACCAGCGCCTGGGCGACGGATGAACAGTTCGATCTGTTCCGCCGCTATCTGGACAGGCGCCATGCCGATGGCGGCATGGCCGACATGGACATCTTCGAATTCGCCTCGATGATCGAGGAAACGCCGGTGCGCACCCGCGTGCTGGAATACCGCGCCCCTGCCGGACCCGGCCTTCCTTCCTCTGACGGCGCCTTGGCGGCCGTGTGCCTGACCGATGTGCTCGATGACGGGCTGAGCCTGGTCTACAGCTTCTACGATCCGGCGCGGCTGGCTGACAGCCTGGGCACCTGGGTCATTCTCGACCATGTCGCCATGGCGCGCGAGGCGGGGCTGCCCTATGTCTATCTGGGCTACTGGGTGCCAGGCAGCCGCAAGATGGATTACAAGGCCGGCTTCGACGCGCTGGAAATCTACAAGGGCGGGGTGTGGCGCGACATAGGCCGGCGCGAGGATCACATCGGCGAGACCCATCCGCTGGCCATCGATCCGATCGTCGAACAGGTGGCGCGCATTCACCTGCCCAATGCCTGAGTGGCCTTTTGCGCAACAAAGTTGCGCCCAGACCGGCTGATTGCGTCATTTTTCTTTCCGGTCCTCATTGACCCTTGCCGGGGGTGCGCATAGCTTGCGGCGGCGCAGCGGGGCTTTGCATCCGCCGCCGCAAGGCTTTCCTGAACGGAGACGAGGACATGACCCGAAGCATGACCGGGGCGCGGATGGTGGTCGAGGCGCTGCGCGATCAGGGCGTCGATACCGTATTCGGTTATCCCGGCGGCGCGGTCCTGCCCATCTATGACGAAATCTTCCAGCAGAACGACATCCAGCACATCCTGGTGCGGCACGAACAGGGCGCGGTCCACATGGCCGAAGGCTATGCCCGCTCGACCGGCAAGCCGGGGGTGGTGCTGGTGACATCGGGGCCGGGCGCGACCAATGCGGTCACGGGGCTGACCGATGCGCTGCTGGATTCGATTCCGCTGGTCGTGCTGTCGGGACAGGTGCCGACCTTCATGATCGGCACCGACGGCTTTCAGGAGGCCGATACCGTCGGCATCACCCGCCCCTGCACCAAGCATAACTGGCTGGTCCGCGACACGAATGATCTGGCGGCGACGATCCACAAGGGGTTCAGCGTCGCGACCCAGGGGCGCCCCGGCCCGGTGCTGATCGACATTCCCAAGGATGTGCAGTTCGCCGAGGGCACCTATCGCGGCCCCGACGAGATCGGGGCGCTGTACGCCACCCCCCGCCAGGGTGACAGCGCCGCCATCGCCCGTCTGGTCGAGCTGATCGAGCAGGCCGAGCGGCCGGTTTTCTATACCGGCGGCGGCGTCATCAATTCGGGGCCTGATGCAAGCCGCCTGCTGACCGAACTGGCCGATGCGACCGGCTTTCCCGTCACCTCGACCCTGATGGGCCTGGGCGCCTATCCGGCCAGCGGCCGGGGCTGGCTGGGCATGCTGGGCATGCACGGCCTTTACGAAGCCAACATGGCCATGCATGGCTGTGACCTGATGATCGCCGTCGGGGCGCGCTTTGACGACCGCATCACGGGCAGGGTCGCCGATTTCAGCCCCGGTTCGGTCAAGGCGCAGATCGATATCGACCCCAGCTCGATCAACAAGGTCATCCGCGTGGATGTGCCGATCCAGGGCGATGTGGGCGCGGTGCTGGCCGAGACATTGCGCCTGTGGCGCGAACGCGGCGGGCGCACCAGCCCGGCCCTCCGGCAGTGGTGGGACCAGATCGCGCAGTGGCAGGCGCGGGGCTGTTTGGCCTATCGCCGCTCGTCCAGCGTCATCAAGCCGCAATACGCGATGGAGCGGCTTGAGGCACTGACCGCCGGGCGCGACCGCTATGTCACGACCGAGGTTGGCCAGCATCAGATGTGGGCTGCGCAATATCTGAGGTTCGATGGGCCGAACCGCTGGATGACCAGCGGCGGTCTGGGCACCATGGGCTATGGCCTGCCGGCGTCGATCGGCGTGCAGATCGCCCACCCGGATGCGCTGGTCATCAATGTCGCGGGGGATGCCAGCTGGCTGATGAACATGCAGGAAATGGGCACCGCCGTGCAGTTCCGCGCCCCGGTGAAGCAGTTCATCCTGAACAACGAGCGGCTGGGCATGGTGCGCCAGTGGCAGCAGCTGCTGCATGGCGAGCGCTATTCGCAGAGCTGGTCGGAAAGCCTGCCCGATTTCGTCAAGCTGGCCGAGGCCTTCGGCTGCAAGGGCCGTCAGGTCAGCGACCCGGCCGAACTGGATGACGCGATCGCCGAGATGATCGCCTATGACGGCCCCTTCATCCTGGACGTGCTGGTCGAAAAGCATGAAAACTGCCTGCCGATGATTCCCTCGGGCAAGCCGCACAACGAGATGCTGCTGGGCGACATGGACGCGGCCGAGGATATCGGCAGCGCCATCCAGGATGACGGCGCGGTGCTGGTGTAAGGGGAAACGGTGATGGTTCGAAGCGAGGGTGCAGCGGTGCGTGCGGCCAGGTTGGCGCTGGCCGGATGCGCGGCAGGGCCGCAGACCCGGGATGGCGCGGCAGCGGCGCACTCGGGCGCCCTGACATGGCAGACGTTTGCGGCGGCCGGCAAGTTTTGCGAGCATAGTTCCAGCTGGGCAGGCAAGGCCGACGGCCTTGCGCGTGGCGACGTCTATGGGCTGGGGAGGATGGCGTCGTGACATTGGTGATCGAAAAGGGCGCATCCAGCCAGTCGGCCTATGACCTGCGCGATTATCACGCGGCTGGCGAGGCGCAGCATACGCTTTCGGTCATCGTGGATAACGAATCGGGCGTGCTGGCGCGCGTGATCGGGCTGTTCTCGGGGCGCGGCTACAACATCGACAGCCTGACCGTGGCCGAGGTCGATCACACCGGCCACCGTTCGCGCATCACGCTGGTCACGCGCGGCACGCCCGCCGTGATCGAACAGATCAAGGCGCAGCTTGGCCGGATCATCCCGGTGCATGAGGTGCATGACCTGACGGTCGAAGGCCCCTCGGTCGAACGGGAACTGGGCCTGTTCAAGGTCGCGGGAACCGGCGACAAGCGGCTCGAGGCGCTGCGCATCGGCGACATCTTCCGCGCCAAAGTGGTTGATTCCACGCTGGAAAGCTTTGTGTTTGAGATCACCGGCACATCGGACAAGCTGGACGCCTTTGCCGAACTGATGCGGCCCCTGGGCCTGTCGGAAATGGCGCGCACTGGCGTCGCGGCCCTCTCGCGCGGCCGCTGACCAGCGGGCAGTGTTCTGCCCTGCGGGGACCGGCGGCCCGTGCGCCCTGCCGCCGGCAGGGTGCAAAGGCCGCCCGCCCTGCCCCTCGCCGCGCGGGATCTTGGGCATGGTGCGGCGGCCTTTCCGCCGCCAGGGCGTGTTCAGCGCGTTCCCCTGAGGGCCGGGCATCGCCCCGGCCGTTCCAGCCAGCCTCGTGCCGGCGGCAAAGGCTATCGCGCCGGCTGCGTGCAAGGCCCCCAAGGGGCGGATGCCTCGCCGATTCCCAGGGCCGGATTGCCTTGGGTGAAAGGCACGCCTGGCCTTGCGCCGGGCAGCAGAGGGCCCGCAAGATCAGGCCGCTGCCGGATGGCCTGCGCTTTCCACCCAGCCCACCAGTTGCGGAAGGCAGATGCGCCTGAGGTCATAGCCCTCGACGATGGTTTTTCGCGCGGCCGCGCCCAGGCGCGCCGCATAGGGATCACCCGCAAGACCGCGGATCAGGGCATCGGCCAAGGCCGGCCGATCGAAAAAGCCGACAAGCCGGCCGTTATGGCCGTCGCGGATCAGCTCACGCACCGGTTCGGTATCCGAGGCCACGATCAGCTTGCCCGCCGCCATCGCCTCGGTCAGCGACCAGGACAGCACGAAGGGATAGGTCAGGTAGCAATGCACCCGCGCCACCTGCAGCAGCGACAGGTAGGTCGGATAGGGCACACGGCCAAGGAAATGCACCCGCGACAGGTCCAGCCGGTCGCCGAGCTCGGCCAGCAGCCTTGCCTTCCAGGACTCGGCGTCGCGGGGCCTGGCCCCATAGCTGACGCCCTCGCCGCCGATCAGCACCGCATGGGCATGAGGGCGGGCCGCCAGCACCTCGGGCAGAGCGCGCATCAGGACGTGAAAGCCGCGATAGGGCTCCAGCGAGCGGCTGACATAGCTGAGCACCTCGTCCCCTGCCCGCAGCACCCGGCCATCCGGCAGTGCCAGCGTGGCCGCCGGATCGGGGCGCACGGTATCGGTGTCGATGCCGTCATGGATGACCGTCAGCTTGGCGCGCAGTTCGGGCGGAAAGCTGTCCGCCTGATAGCGCGTCGGCGACAGCCCCGCATCGGCCTGAACCAGCGCCTGAACCAGATGGGCGGAACGGGCGACGGTGCTGACGCGCCCTTCGTCGGTGCCGGGCGATATCTCGGGGTCAAAGCCCACATCCTGCCCGCGGGTGCGATACATCAGTTCCGCATAGACCAGCAGCCTGGCATCGGGCCAGATCTCGCGCAGAAACAGCGTCTCGCCCCAGCCGGAATGGCCCAGGATCACGTCGGGGACATAGCCATGGCGATCGCGCAGCACGCGGGCCGCGCGGGCGGCCCTCCAGCCGCGTTCGGCCATTTCCGAATAGGTCCGCCCGAGGCCCGTCGCCTGCGCCTGTGGCGGGCTTGCATATCTGACCACCCGCACCGGCGCGGGGCGCTGGTTCGTTTCGGCCGTCAGGGCCAGCACATCATGGCCGCGGGCGGCCAGCGCGGGGGCAAGATGGGGAAACTGGCCCGGAAAGTTCTGGTGGACGAACAGGATCCTCAAGGCCGCCGGTCCCGGAAGGCGGCTTCCATCAGCGCGCGGGTATAATCGCTTTGCGGCGCGCCGAAGACCTGCTCGGCCGGGCCATGTTCGACGACCTCGCCCGCGCGCATCACCATGATCTGGTGGGACATGGCGCGCACGACCCGCAGGTCGTGGCTGATGAACAGGAAGGCCAACCCGTATCGGCGCTGAAGCCCCCGCAGCAATTCCACGATCTGCACCTGCACGGTCATGTCGAGCGCGCTGGTCGGCTCGTCCAGGACCACGACCCTGGGCCGCAGGATCATCGCGCGGGCAATGGCGATGCGCTGGCGCTGACCGCCGCTGAACTCGTGCGGATAGCGGTCCATCGCGGCCGGGTCGAGCCCGACCTCGGCCATCATCGCCCCGACCGCGGCCCGGCTGTCTTGCCCGCCGGGCACGCCATGCACGCCAAGCCCCTCGGCGATGATCTGGGCGACGGTCATGCGGGGGCTGAGGCTGCCATAGGGATCCTGAAAGACGATCTGCATTTCGCGCCGCAGGCGGCGCAGCGCGCGCCCGCCAAGGCCCGAGATGTCGCGCCCTAGGAACAGGATCGGCCCGCGGCTTTCGATCAGCCGCATGATCGCCAGCGCCAGCGTGGTCTTGCCCGAACCGGATTCGCCAACAATGCCCAGCGTCTCGCCCGCCCGCAGCGACAGCGTGGCGCCCTTTACCGCCTTGATATGCCCGGTGGTGCGCCGCAGGAACCCGCGCCGGACCGGGAACCAGACGCGCAGATCGCGCGTGGCGACCACCTCGGGGGCGGCCGGGTCGATGGCTTCGGCGGTGCCGGTGGGCTGGGCCGCCAGCAGCTTGCGGGTATAGGGATGGCGGGGCGCGGCAAAGATGGCCTCGGCCGGGCCTTCCTCGACGATCAGGCCGTCCTTCATCACGCAGACCCGATCGGCGATGCGCCGCACGATGCCGAGATCATGGCTGATGAACAGCATCGACAGGCCCTGTTCACGCTTGAGTTCGGCCAGCAGGTCGAGGATCTGCGCCTGGATCGTCACGTCCAGCGCCGTGGTCGGCTCATCGGCGATCAGCAGGTCGGGACCATTGGCCAGCGCCATCGCGATCATCACGCGCTGGCGCTGGCCGCCCGACAGCTGATGGGGATAATCCTGCAGGCGGCTTTCGGCATCGCGGATGCCGACCCGGTCCAGCAGCGCGATGATCCGCGCCCGCGCGGCCGCCCCCGTCAGGCCCTGGTGCAAGGCCAGGCTTTCGGCCAGCTGGCGTTCGATCGTGTGCAGCGGGTTCAACGAGGTCATCGGCTCTTGAAAGACAAAGCTGATGTCATTGCCGCGCACGGCGCGCAGCCGCTGTTCGGGGGCGCCGATCAGTTCGGCCCCGCCATAGCGCACGCTGCCCCCCAGGATCGCCGCGTCGCCCAGCAGCTGCACGGTGGAAAGGGCGGTGACCGACTTGCCCGAGCCGGATTCCCCGACCAGGGCAACCGTCTCGCCCCGGTTGACGGTGAAGCTGACGCCCTTGACGGCCTGGACGGGACCGCCCTCGGCGCGAAAGCTCACCGTCAGGCCACGGACTTCAAGGACAGCCCCGCCATCGGCGCCGGACCGGGGCGCTGCCCCGGACTCCGGGATATTTTCGGACCGAAGATCGGATGGCGGGCGCGCGGCGGCGGGTTGGGCTGGTCCGGTCATCGAAAGGTCTTGCGCGGGTCGAAGGCGTCGCGGATGCCCTCGAAGATGAACACGAGCAGCGACAGCATGATCGCGAAGGTGAAGAACGCGGTAAAGCCGAGCCAGGGCGCCTGCAGGTTCTGCTTGGCCTGCAGGGCCAGTTCGCCAAGGCTGGGGGCCGAGGCCGGCAGGCCATAGCCGAGATAATCCAGCGCCGCTAGGCTGGAGATCGTGCCCGCCACCACGAAGGGCAGCATGGTCAGCGTGGCCACCATCGCGTTGGGCAGGATGTGGCGGAACATGATGGTGCGGTCGCGCACCCCCAGCGCGCGGGCGGCGCGGACATATTCAAGGTTGCGGGCGCGCAGGAACTCGGCCCGCACCACGCCGACCAGCGCCGGCCAGCCGAACAGGATGGATACGAAGACCAGCAGCCAGAAGCTGCGGCCCAGGATCGCGAACAGGATGATGATGACGTAAAGCGAGGGGGTCGATCCCCAGATTTCCAGCAGCCGCTGGAACACGAGGTCGGTGCGCCCCCCGAAATAGCCCTGCACGGCGCCCGCCGCGATTCCGAGGACGGACGAGATCGCGGTCACGATCAGCGTGAAGAGGATCGACAGGCGAAAGCCATAGATAACCCGCGCGGCCACGTCGCGCGTTGTGTCGTCGGTGCCCAGCCAGTGGTTGCGGTCAGGCGCGCTGGGGGCGGTGCCCACGTCGTTGATGGTGCGGTAATCATACCGGATCGGCGGCCAGATCGCCCAGCCGCGCCGGACGCCCTGCGTCAGCGTGCCGGCGGCGACGGCGGCGGCGGTCGCCTCGGGTTCGTCGAGGCAGGCCTCGATCCGGCCGGTGGCGATCAGGCATTGCACGACCGGATCCTTGTAATTCGCCTCGGTGCGGAAATCGCCGTCGAATGTCGTTTCGGGATAGAAGCGATAGGCCGGAACGAAATATTCGCCCCGGTATTTCACCAGGATCGGCTTGTCATTCGCGATCACCTCGGCCAGCAGCGACATCAGGAACAGCGCCGCAAAGATCACCAGCGACCAGAAGGCGCGGCGATTGCGGCGGAAATTGCGCCAGCGGCGCCGGTTCAGGGGTGACAGATTCATCCGGCACGCTTTTCGAAATCGATCCGCGGATCGACGAGAACATACATCAGGTCCGACAGGATGCCGACCAGAAGGCCCAGCAGGCCAAAGACGTAGAGCGTGCCGAAGATCACCGGATAATCGCGCTGGACCGCCGCCTCGAACCCCAGGCGTCCAAGGCCGTCGAGCGAGAAGATCGTCTCGATCAGGATCGAGCTGCCGAAGAAAACACCCAGGAACATTGCCGGAAAACCCGCAATCACGATCAGCATGGCATTACGAAAGACATGGCCGTAAAGGACGCGCCGTTCCGTCAGCCCCTTGGCACGGGCGGTCATCACGTATTGCTTGTTGATCTCGTCCAGAAAGCTGTTCTTGGTCAGCAGCGTCAGCGTGGCAAAGCTGGAAATCGTCGCCGCGATCACCGGCAGGGTGATGTGCCACAGATAGTCCCTGATCTTGCCCATGGTGGAGAGCGTGTCGAAATCGTCGCTGGTCAGCCCGCGCAGGGGAAAGATCTTCCAGTAGCTTCCCCCCGCGAACAGCACCATCAGCAGGACCGCGAACAGGAATCCGGGGATGGCATAGCCGATGATGACGGCGCTGCTGGTCCAGGTGTCGAAGGCCGTGCCATCCCGCACCGCCTTGCGGATGCCCAGCGGGATCGAGATCAGATAGGCCAGCAGCGTGGACCACAGCCCCAGCGTGATCGACACCGGCATCTTTTCCACCACCAGATCGACGACCGAGATCGACCGGAACCACGACTGGCCGAAATCGAACCGCAGATAGTTGCCCAGCATGGTCAGGAACCGCTGGACCGGCGGCTTGTCAAAGCCGAATTCCCTTTCCAGCTCGGCCACGAACTCGGGCGGCAGGCCCTGGGCGCCGGCGTATTTCTCGCCCCCCCCGCCCTGCCCGGCATCGCCGCCGCCGGCGATGTTGCGGAACACGTCGCCCTCGCCCTGCACGCGGGCGACGATCTGTTCGATCGGCCCGCCGGGGACGAACTGTGTCAGGGTGAAGTTGACCAGCATGATCCCGACCAGCGTCGGGACGATCAGCAGCAGCCGCCGCAGAAGATATGCGCCCATGATCTGCCCTGCCCCCGGGCCGGTGGCGCCTAGCGGATCGCCCCGGCCTCTTTCAGCCTTGCGGCCTTATCGGCGTCGAACCACCAGAAATCAAGCTCGCCCAGCGCATGGGGGGCAGCGCCGCGGGATGGGCATACATGTCCCAATAGGCGACGGTGTGCTTGCCCTTGTACCACTGGGGCACCCAGAAACGCAGCGCCCGCAGCGCACGGTCGAGCGCGTGGACGGCGGTGGCCAGTTCCTCCTGCGTGCCGGCATGCTCGACGGCCGAGATCAGCCGGTCCACCGCCGGATTGGCCAGCCCCATCGCGTTGAACACGTCATCCGTGGACCTGCTGCCGAAATACTGCTGCAATCCCGATCCCGGGATCGCGTCCTGCCCCAGCTGAACGCTGATCATGTCAAAGTCGTGGTTGCGCCGGCGATCCTCGATCTGTGCGTCGTCCACGCGTTCGTTGGCCGCGTCCACGCCCAGAGCCAGCAGGTTCTGGACATAGGGATTGATGACGCGGTCAAAGGTCTGGCTGTCGTTCAGGATGCGCACCCGCAGCGTCTGCCCGTCCTTGCGGCGCAGGCCGTCGCGCGCGCCCTCGGGGATCACCCATCCCGCCTCGTCCAGCAGCCGCGCGGCCCGGCGCAGATTGCCCCGGTCAAGCTGCCGTTCACCGCTGACGGGCTGGACGGCCGCGTCCTCGGTGAACACCGTATCGGGCAGATCGGCACGCAGAGGCGAGAGCAGCGCCAGTTCGCCCGCGCTGGGCTTGCCCGAGGCGGCCAGGGGCGAATTGTCCCAGAAACCCTGCACCCGGTCGTAAAGCCCGTGGAACAGCGTGGCATTGGCCCATTCGAAATTGAACACCAGCCCCAGCGCCTCGCGCACGCGCAGATCCTGGAATTGCGGACGGCGCAGGTTGATCGCCCAGCCCTGCCCGCTGGCGATGTCGCCGTCGCGCAGTTCCTCGCGGACGACCCAGCCCTTCGTGAAGGCCGGAAAGTCATAGCGCGTGGCCCAGATGATCGAGGATGCCTCGTTGCGGAACGTGTATTCCCCGGCCTTGAAGGCCTCGAAGGCAGACTCGTAATCGCCGAAATACTCGATCCGGATGCGGTCGAAATTGTTGCGCCCGATATTGATGGGCAGCTTTTCGCCCCAATAGGCGGGGTTGCGCTTCCATGTGACCGACCGGCCCATATCCGCCTTGTCAAAGACATAAGGCCCCGAGCCGACAAAGGGCAGGGCCGCGCTTTCACCCAGGTCGCGCTTGTTGCGATCAAAATCGGCCCGCGAAAAGACCGGCAGGCCGCCCACCGTCTGGATCACGTCGCGGCGGGGATAGTCAGGGGTGAAGACAAAGCGGATGCGCCGGTCGTCCAGCACCTCGGCCGAGGCGACCAGCTGCACGATCACCGCGCGGAACGAGGACAGCCCCTTGTCGCGCAACTGCTCATAGGAAAACAGCACGTCGGCGCTGGTCATCGGGGTGCCGTCGGAAAAGGTGATGCCCTGGCGCAGGGTAAAGATCGCCCAATCCCGGCTGGCGGGGTATTCGACCGTCTCGCACAGCAGGCAATAGGCGGCGCCCACCTCGTCGGCGGGCGTGGTCAGCAGGCTTTCCAGCATGGTGCTCGACAGGGCGGCGGCCCGGCCCTTGATCGAGAAGGGGTTGTAGCTGTCGAACCCGCCGGCGGCCCATTCGCTGATCTCGCCGCCCTTGGGGGCGGCCGGGTTCACATAGGCAAGATGCGCGAAATCGGGGGGCAGCGCGAGATTGCCGAAGGTGGAGACCCCATGCGCGACGATCGTCCCGCCCGCGCCAGTCCCTGCGGCAGAAGGCGCCGCCGCGGCGCCCCCGATGGCCCACACCGCCACCGCCGCGGCCACAACCAGATTGCGCATCATCATGCCCGATACCCCGCCGCCTGCATTCCCGCCCGGCAGGCTAGGCCAGCGGCCCCGGCCCCTCAAGCCGCCTGTCGCTTTCGTGACAAAGGGGCGGGTGACAGGGAGGCGGGCGACGGGGGGCGGGCGACCGGGGCACATGCGAAAGGCGCCGGAACCATCCGGCGCCCTTGCACGGACCGCTGCGCGGGGTCAGTTCAGGGTCTGCAGATAGGCGATGATGTTGGCGCGGTCCTCGGGCTTCTTCAGGCCGGCGAAGGTCATCTTGGTGCCCGGCACGACGCCCTTGGGATCGTTCAGGAAGACCTGCAGCGCCTCGGGATCCCAGTTGGGGGCCTCGGCCGCGTGGCCCTTCATCGCATCGGAATAGCCGAAACCCTCGACGCTGGCGACGGCGCGCCCGACGACGCCGTTCAGGTGCGGGCCGGTCGCGTTGTTGCCATCGACCTTGTGGCAGGACTTGCACTTGCCGAAGACCTTCTCACCCGCCGCCGGATCGGCCGCAGACATCAGCGCGGCGAAATCGACCTGCGGCTGGGCATCGCCCCCGGCGGCATCGGCGGGAGCCGCATCCTCGACCGCGACCCGATAGGCCTGCGGAGCCTCCTCGCCCTCGGCGACATGCCCGGACGGGCCGACATGATACAGGGACGATGCCGCCCACGACGCCAGCAGCAGGAACAGAAGCGAACCGATCAGCGCACCGGCTGCCTTTGTCACCGTCATCGTGTTGAACATGGCGCGAAATCCCTTGCGGCCCAGCTTTGTCTGGGCGCTATGTATCCGCTTTCACTTTGCCGGTTCAAGGTATAGTTGGGCGCGGCCCCGCAGGACCGACCCCGCCGGCGACGAAAGAATGATGATGCCCGACCATCCGACCGCAGCCTTGGCCGCCCGCATTTCCTTTCAGGGCGAGCCGGGAGCCTATTCGCACCAGGCATGCCGGCAGTGGGACCCGCAGGCCGAGGCGCTGCCCTGCCCCACCTTCGAGGACACGATCGAGGCCTGCCGGTCGGGCGCCGCAGACCTGGCGATGCTGCCGGTCGAGAACTCGACCTATGGGCGCGTCGCCGACATCCATCACCTGCTGCCCGAATCCGGCCTGCATATCATCGGCGAAACCTTCGTGCGCGTGCATATCAGCCTGCTGGGGGTGCCCGGCGCCAGCATCGGTGACGTGACCGAGGCGATGAGCCATGCTGTCCTGCTGGGCCAGTGCCGCGGCTTTCTGAAGGCGCACGGCATCCGCACCGTCACCGGCGCCGATACCGCCGGCAGCGCGATGCTGGTCGCCCGCGCCGGCGAACGGCACCGCGCCGCCCTTGCAAGCCCGCTGGCGGGCGAGATCTACGGGCTGGAACGGCTGGCCGACCAGATCGAGGACCGGCAGAACAACACGACGCGGTTCCTGGTCATGTCGCGCGCGGCGGACCATGCGCGGCGGCCCAACCGGGCCGGCCGGCCCGACATGCTGACCAGCTTTGTCTTTCGCGTGCGCAACATTCCGGCCGCGCTCTACAAGGCGATGGGCGGCTTCGCCACCAATGGCGTGAACATGACCAAGCTGGAAAGCTACATGGTGGACGGGGTGTTCACGGCCACGCAGTTCTATGCCGATGTCGAGGGCCATCCCGACGATCCGGCGCTGGCACGCGCGCTGGACGAGCTGCGCTATTTCACCAGCGCGCTGACGATCCTGGGCGTCTATCCGGCCGATCCGCTGCGCTCGGGCTGACGCGGCTTGCCTGCGGGCGGATTCCCGTCCTCAGCCGCGCCGGGCGGACAGATCGTTCAGGAAGGCGCCGACGCGTTCGGCGAACTTGCGATCCAGCTGCGCCTTGCCCAGCCTTGCGGTCTGCAGCACCAGCCTGGCCCGCATGTTGCGGGCCTTCACCTCGGCCTCGAAAATCATGCGCGACTTGAAACGCGTCAGGGCGATCACCGTAACCGTGACGGCCAGATCAACCGCCTCGCCCCGGCCGTGCAGGATCATCTTCTCGGGCGGGTCGAACTGCGTGACCGTCAGGCGCAGATCGCGCCGCCGGCCGCGCAGGTCGAAGGCCACGTCCCAGGCCATGCCGGCGCCCGTTTCATGCGCGGGATCAACGCGGCGCACATCCGCCCCCCGCCGCACGAGCATCCGTTCGATCCGGTAGAAGTCGCTGAGCGCGGTGAACAGCGCGTCCGCCGGCAGTGCGGTGTCCTGGCGGACCGAGAACCTCATCGTTCGACATCCCGATCTTGAAACCGGGGGCCTCTTAGCCGCCGCACCCTGACAGCGCAAGCTGACCAACCAGACAGGATCGGCGCGGGCGGCGACAGTCCGCCCGCCCTTGCATCCCCCATCCGGCCGGTTTATCTGTCGCCGCGAGAGGTTGGCGCGGGCAGGCGCCTCGCCAACCCGGTCAGGTCCGGAAGGAAGCAGCCGTAACGATCCCCGTCTGGGTCGCTGTCCAGCCTCTCACCCTCCCCTCCCTCTTTCGCTCCCCATGCCCTGGCGCAGGGTCCGCGCGATCAGCGGCGGCATTCCAGCGCGACGTTCAGCGGATTGGGCACCAGTTCCAGCATCGCGCCGCTGCCCGCATCCACCGCAGCACCGATCACGCCGCCGGCGATGATGTTGCCCGCCATGGCCGCGCCGCCGCCGCTGGCCACGCGGTTGGTCACGCGCACCTGCTGGGGCTTGCAGCCCTCCTTGGTCACCAGCACGTTCAGTTCGGACTTGCGCGGCACCTTGAAGGTGCAGGGCGTGCCCGTGCAGGTCTGCCCATCGCTCATCTTGACCTGGGCGGCGCCTGGGGTCGAGTTCACGACCAGCACGTCGTTTGATCCGCGGGTGATGGTGGCGCAGCCCGCGGTGGCGGCCACAACGCCCAAGCAGAGCAGTCGAATCAGCATGTTGCATCCTCCTCATTGCAATCCATGCCGATTAGCCGGGCAGCGGTTAACGCCCGCCTTCCGCGCCCTCGCGCGATGATTCAAATGCCCTCGATCCAGCGCGCCAGCAGCCAGCGGGCAATCGCGCCCTCACGCGGCGCCCGGATGCGGGGATGGGTGCCTGCCATCACCCGCTCCACCTCGTCCCGCGCCAACCACAGGGCATCCTCAAGCTCGGCCGGATCAAGCGTGATCGCCTCGCTTTCCGCCTCGGCCACCATCCCCAGCATCAGCGATGCGGGAAACGGCCAAGGCTGGCTGGCGGCATAGCGGACCGCGCCGACCGTCACGCCGGTTTCCTCGGCGACCTCGCGGCGGACCGCAGCCTCGATCGTCTCACCCGGCTCGATGAAGCCCGCAAGGCAGGAATACATCCCATCGGGCCAGCCATGCGAACGGCCAAGCAGGATGCGGCCGCCCCGCGCCACCAGCATGATGACCACCGGATCGGTGCGCGGGAAATGGACGGTGCTGCAGGACGGGCAGGCGCGCTGCCAGCCCGACAGCCGCGGCTCGGATGGATGGCCGCAGGCGGCGCAGAAACGGTGGCTGGCGTGCCAGCCGGTCAGCGCCCGCGCGCTGGCCGCCAGTTCGGCATCCAGGGGCGCAAGCCGCGCCATGATGCCGCGCAGCTCGACAAACCGCGCATCGGCGATCAACGGGTGGACCTGCTCGCCAGGATCAAAGAACAAGGCCTGTTCCGACAGCGATGCAGGCGCCCAGACGGAAATGTCCTGCGCGGCGATCGCCTGCCCGCCATCCAGGCCCAGCAGCACCAGCGGCGCCCCGTCCGACAGCGCAGGATGGCCTGGCTCCAGCCGCACCAGCCCCTCGCCCCGCGCGCAGACCCTGCCCCGCCAGACCGGCAGAACCAGCGCCTCGCCTTGCCAGCCGTCCCCCGCGCGCAGATGCGCGGCCCGGTCCAGACCGCCGCCCGCAAACGCCATCTCCATCCCCGCACCCCTTCTGGCCAGACGGGCGCACTGTGGCGATGGCGGCCTGCAAAGCCAATATCTTCGGTCCCCAAATATCCCCGCCGGAGGCTCCGGCCCCGCCGCTCCGGTTGCCCTTGCCCATCGGGCAACCTACATTCCGCAAGGTCAGATGAGGGACGAATGACCGACCAACCCGCCTATCAGGTGCTCGCCCGGAAATACCGGCCCGAGACCTTCTCCGATCTGGTCGGACAGGACGCCATGGTCCGCACGCTGCGCAATGCGTTCGAGGCCGAGCGGATCGCGCAGGCCTTCATCATGACCGGCATCCGCGGCACCGGCAAGACGACCACCGCGCGCATCATCGCCAAGGGCATGAACTGCATCGGCCCTGACGGGACGGGCGGGCCCACGACCAGCCCCTGCGGCCTATGCGAACATTGCGTGGCCATCGCCGAGGGGCGGCATGTCGACGTGCTGGAAATGGATGCGGCCAGCCGCACCGGCGTGAACGACATCCGCGAGATCATCGAATCCGTGCACTATCGGGCGGCATCGGCGCGCTACAAGATCTATATCATCGACGAGGTGCACATGCTGTCCACCTCGGCCTTCAACGCGCTGCTCAAGACGCTTGAGGAACCGCCCCCGCACGTCAAGTTCATCTTCGCCACCACGGAAATCCGCAAGGTGCCGGTCACCGTCCTCAGCCGCTGCCAGCGATTCGACCTGCGCCGGATCGAACCCGAGGTGATGATGACGCTGCTGCGCCGCATCGCGGCGGCCGAAGGGGCGCAGATCACCGAGGATGCCCTGGCCCTCATCACCCGCGCGGCCGAAGGATCGGCGCGGGACGCAACCAGCCTTCTGGACCAGGCGATCAGCCATGGCGCGGGTGAAACCACTGCCCCGCAGGTCCGCGCGATGCTGGGGCTGGCCGATCGCGGCCGGGTGCTGGACCTGTTCGACATGATCTTGCGCGGCGCCGCGGCCGAGGCGCTGGCCGAGCTGCAATCGCAATATGCCGCCGGCGCCGATCCGCTGGCCGTGCTGCGCGATCTGGCCGAGATCACGCACTGGGTCAGCCTGGTCAAGATCACCCCCGACGCGGCCGAAGATCCCACCATCGGCCCTGACGAACGCCGCCGCGGCCGCGACATGGCCGGGCAGGTGCCCATGCGGGCGCTGACACGGCTGTGGCAGATGCTTCTCAAGGCGCTGGAGGAGGTGTCGGCCGCCCCCAACGCCATGATGGCGGCTGAGATGGCCGTCATCCGCCTGACCCATGTGGCCGACCTGCCCGACCCCGAGGCGCTGATCCGCCGCATCCAGGCCGGTCAGACCGCCGGAGAGTTCGCCCGTCCCGCCGCCGGCGCGCCCCGGGGCGCGGTCCATGCCCCCCGCATGAACGCGGCCCCGCCCCCCGCGATGCGCCGCGGCGGGGCGACGGCCGCCGCCATCGCCGCCGCGCCCGAGCCGCAGCGGGCCGCCGACGCGCTGGCCGCCTATGCCGACTTTGATTCCGTCGTCGCCCTCATCCGCCGGATGCGCGACATGATCCTGCTGACGCAAGTCGAGGATCACCTGCGGCTGGTGCGCTATCAGCCCGGCCGGATCGAGTTTCAGCCCACCCCGGACGCCCCGCGCGATCTGGCCCAGCGGCTGGGCGAACGGCTGCGCGGCTGGACCGGGGGGGCGCGCTGGGCGATCTCGGTCGTCGATCAGGGCGGCGCGGCGACCATCGCCGAAACCCGCGCCGCCGCCCGCGCCGAGGCCGAGCGCAGGGCGATGGAAAACCCCGTGATTGCCGCGATCATGGCAGCCGCGCCCTCGGCCCGCATAGCGGCCATCCGCGACGAGACACCGCCCCCCGCGCCCGAGGATCAGGACGCCGATCCGCACGCCACCGCCCAGGGCGGCCTTGCCGAGGCCGAGGAATGGGACCCCTTCGAGGATGAGGAGTAAGCAGGCATGAAGAACCCCTTTGGCGGCATGGCAGGCATCGGCGATCTGACCAAGATGATGAGCGCGGCGCGCGACATGCAGGGCCGCGTCGAGGAATTCCAGAAATCCCTCGAAGGTCTGAGCGTGACGGGAGAGGCGGGCGCCGGGCTGGTCCGCGTGACCGCCAATGCCAAGGGCGATCTGACCGGCATCGAGATCGACCCCTCGATCTTCGTTCCCTCGGAAAAGCAGGTGGTCGAGGATCTGATCCTTGCCGCGGTCAAGGATGCCCAGGGCCGCGCCACCGAACGCGCCCAGTCCGAGGCGCAGCGCATGGCCGAGGACATGGGCCTGCCCCCCGGCATGAAGCTGCCGTTCTGATTCATGGCCGAGGGCAGCGACGCCATCCAGGCCCTGATCGCCCAGATCGCCCGCCTGCCGGGCCTGGGCCCGCGGTCGGCGCGGCGGGTGGTTCTGGCGCTGATCCGGCGCCGGACGGGCCAGATGGCGCAGCTTGCCGCCCTGATGGCCGATGTGGCCGACCGCTCGTGCGCCTGCATCCGCTGCGGGAACATCTCGGAAAGCGAGCTTTGCCCGATCTGCGCCGATCCTGCCCGCGCCACGGGCGAGCTGTGCGTGGTCGAGGATGTGGCCGACCTGTGGGCGCTCGAACGCGCCCGCGTCTTCAAGGGCCGCTATCATGTCCTGGGCGGCACCCTTTCGGCGCTGGACGAGATCGGCCCGGACGAGCTGGGCATCCCCCGCCTGCTCGCGCGCGTCGAGGCTGAAAGCCTGTCCGAGGTGATCCTGGCGCTGAATGCCACCATCGAGGGGCAGACGACCGCCCATTACATCGCCGAGGCGCTGGTCCCCACCGGTGTCGCTGTCACCGGCCTTGCCCAAGGCGTGCCGATCGGCGGCGAGCTGGACTATCTCGACGACGGCACGATCGGCGCCGCGCTGCGCGCAAGGCGGGCGCTGTGAGCGCGCCGTTCACCTCGCCGCCGCTGGCCGTGCGCGGGGAATGGACGGATTACAACGGCCATCTGAACATGGCCTATTATCACGTGCTGTTCGACAGCGGGCTGGACGTGATGCTGGCATCCCTGGGCCTGGGGGCGCAAACGGCCAGGGACAGCGGATCATCGGTGTTCACCGCCCAGGCGCAGGTCCATTATCTGCGCGAGCTGCATGCCGGCGACGCGGTGATCGTCCGCTCGCGGCTGATCGCCTGCGATGCCAAGCGGCTGCACTATGTCCAGACAATGGATCACGCATCGGGCGGCTGGACCGCGGCGGTGACCGAAAACCTGCTGCTGCATGTCGATCTGCGCATCCGCCGCGTTGCGCCCTGGCCCGAGGCGACGGCGGCCCGGCTGGCACAGGCGGTCGCCGATCATGCCGGTTTGCCGATGCCCCCGCAGGTGGGGCGCCGCGTCGGGCTGGACCGAGGCTGAGGCCCTGCCCCCGGCCGTGCCCCGGCAGGGCCGGCAAGCCACGAAAAAGGCGCGGACCCGAAGATCCGCGCCCCGGCGCATTACGCAGTTTGCAATGCGATCACGAGTTGAGCTTGGCCGTCTCGGCCCCGGCATTGGCGTCGATGGTCGCGGGCGCGCTGCGCGAAATGGCGATCTTGCGCGGCTTCAGCGCCTCGGGCACCTCGCGCAGCAGGTCGATATGCAGCATTCCGTCGACATGGCTTGCCCCTTCAACGCGGACATGGTCGGCCAGGGTGAACTTGCGCTCGAACGCGCGGGTGGCGATGCCGCGATGCAGATAGGTGCGGCCAGCGTCTTCCTCGGCCTTGCGGGCCGACACGATCACCGCGCCGTCACGCATTTCGACCGACAGATCATCCGCGGCAAATCCCGCGACGGCGATCGAGATGCGATAGGCGTTCTCGCCGGTCTTCTCGATATTGTAGGGCGGATAGGTGGGGGCGGCGACCTCGGCGGTCAGCGCGCGGTCCATCAGGTCGGCCATCCGGTCAAAACCGACCGAGGCACGATAGAGCGGGGCCAGATCCATGTTACGCATGATCCATCCTTTTCAAGCGATGCGATGTGGTGCCCCCCGGAAATCGGGCGGGCGGTTGCGCCGGACGCCAGATGGCCGCCCGACAGCCAAGGATGTGGGCCTGCCTGCGCGGGTTTCAAGACCGCCGCGGCCCTCGGGCGGCCCGAAATATCCTCGGGGGGCGCGGGGGGCAGACAGCCCCCCGGCTCAGGCCGCGCCGCCGGCCAGCGACGGCGGCTGCGGCCCGCCAGTCGCCCAGTCCAGCAGCTGGACCGTGTGAACAACGGGAACAGCGGTGCCCGAGCCGATCTGCATCATGCAGCCGATATTGCCCGCCGCCACGACCTGAGGGGCCAGCGCCTCGATGCTGCGGACCTTGCGATCGCGCAGCGCCCCGGACAGTTCGGGTTGCAGCAGGTTGTAGGTGCCGGCCGAGCCGCAGCACAGATGGCTGTCGGCGGGCGTGACGACCTGGAACCCCGCCTGGGCCAGCAGATCCCTGGGCGCGGCGACGATCCGCTGGCCATGCTGGAGCGAACAGGCGGCGTGATAGGCCACGCGCATCCCCCCCGCCGCGCCGCCTGCTATGCCGCGCGCCGCGCCCGGAGCCGGGGACGGGGCGCCTGCATCGCCCGCGCCGCCGGGGCGGGTGACTGGCGGCAGGCCGCGTTCGGCCAGGAACTCGGTCACGTCGCGGGCAAGGCCCGCCACCCGCTCGGCCCCTGCCCTTTCCGGGTCATGGGCGAACATCCAGCCATAATCCTTGACCGTGGTGCCGCAGCCCGAGGCATTGATGATGATCGCGTCCAGCGGTCCGGCCGCGTCAACGTCCAGAAAGGCGCGGATCGCGGCGCGGGCGGTGGCCATCGCCTGCTCCTCGCGCCCCATGTGGTGGGTAAGCGCGCCGCAGCAGCCGAGGTTCGCCGGAATGACCACCTCGCACCCCGCCCGGCGCAGCAGGCGGATCGTCGCGTCGTTGATGTCGGCATCCAGCGCCTTCTGCGCACAACCGGTCAACAGCGCGACCCGTGCGCGGCGGGGGCCGATGGGGGCATGGACCGCGCCCAGATCATCGCGGGACGGCCCTGCGATGCGGGCCGGCGCCATCGCCACCATGGCGCGCAGCCGCCTGTCGGGCAGCAGCCGCGCAAAGGGCCGCGCCCTCCGTGCCCCCAGCAGCGCCAGCCGGAACCGGCCCGGATAAGGCAGCACCGCCGCCAGCAGGCTGCGCAACATCCGCTCGCGCCAGGGGCGGCGATATGTCCGTTCGACATGGACGCGGGCATGGTCGATCAGATGCATGTAATCGACGCCCGAGGGGCAGGTCGTCATGCAGGCCAGGCAGGACAGGCAGCGATCGACATGCAGCGCGGTCTTTTCGTCCGCAGGCCGCCCCGATTCCAGCATGTCCTTGATCAGATAGATGCGGCCCCGCGGGCTGTCGAGCTCGTCCCCCAGCACCTGATAGGTCGGGCAGGTCGCGGTGCAGAAACCGCAGTGCACGCAGGTCCGCAGGATCTTGTTGGCGGTGGCGATGGCCGGGTCGGCCAGCTGTTCGGCGGTAAAGTTCGTCTGCATCTCAGATCGCCCCTGCAAGGATGCCGCGCGGGTCGAACCGGGCGCGCAGGCCCTCGTTCAGGCGGGCCGTCACGGGATCGGGCAGGGGCAGATCCATCATGGCACCCGACAACCGCCGCGCCCGCGCCTGCGGCGGCAGGGCCGGCAGCGCGCCCGCGGGCAGGGGCAGGATCACCAGCCCGCCGCCCCAGTCCATCGCAAGCGGCTCATGCCCGCCATTCGCCGCCAGCAGCGCGTCGACCTGCGAGGGGCGGCAGAGGATGCGCCAGACCGCGCCCTCGGCCATGTCCTCGGCCATGTCCTCGGCGCCCGGCCCCCAGCCCGCCGCCAATGCGCCCAGCCGCCGCCAGGCGGCCGCCGCCTCATCGAGCATGCCGGCGGCGCCGAAAGGTTCCAGCCGCGCCGACAGTGTCCGGGCCCGCAGCGCCACCGAACCGGGCAATCCCTCAAGCCGCAGCACCACGCCCAGATCGGGCAGCCAGCCTGCGCCGCTGATGTCCCAGGGGCCGGTCAGCGCCGCCGTCATCGCCGGAACCGCCCTTTGCGCAGGACAGCGCAGCATCAGCGTCACGCTTGCCGGGGGCACCGGCGCGGTCCTGAGCGCGACCTCGGTCAGCACCCCAAGCATGCCGCGGCTGCCCGCCATCAGCTTGACGAGATCATAGCCGGTGACGTTCTTCATCACCCGCCCGCCATTGGCGATCACCTCGCCCGTCCCGTCAACGAAGCGCAGGCCGATCAGCGAATCGCGCGCCGCCCCCGACTGGATGCGGCGCGGCCCCGAGGCGTTGGCCGCGATGACCCCGCCGATGGTGCTGGCCTCGCGCCGGGCGCCCGGCGCGACATCCTCGCCGTCCCGCGGATCGCCGCCCGCCCAGGCATCGGCGCGGTTGGGCGGCTCGAAGGCGAGGCGCTGGTTCTCGGCGGCCAGCGCGGCCTCGATCTCGGCCAGGGGCGTGCCGGCGCGGGCGATCAGCGTCATGGCGGCGGGTTCGTAAAGGGTGATCCCGGTCAGCCCGCGGGTGGACAGCACATCCCCGCTGGCCGGCCGGCTGCGCGTGCCCCCGCCGATGATGGTCAGCGGCGCGCGCGCCGTGCGCAGGATCGCGGCGATCTCGGATTCCGACTCAGGCCGCATTGCGGCCCCCCTCGCGGCGGCTGGCCGAGACATGCAGCGGGAACACCTTGGCCGCGTTCAGCAGCCAGCGCGGGTCGAACACGTCCTTGACGCGCATCTGCGCCTCCATGTCGGCATCCGAAAACTGGGCCGGCATCAGGTCGCGCTTTTCGACGCCCACGCCGTGTTCGCCGGTCAGGCAGCCGCCGACCTGAACGCACAGGCGCAGGATGTCCGCGCCCAGCGCCTCGACCCGTTCCAGATCGCCGGGCCGGTTGGCGTCATAGATGATCAGCGGGTGCATGTTCCCGTCGCCGGCGTGAAAGACGTTGCCTACGGGCAGGCCCGCGGCCGCAGACAGCTCGCCGATGCGGCGCAGCACCTGCGGCAGGGCGCTGACCGGGATCGTGCCGTCAAGGCACATGTAATCGCCCATCTGCCCCATCGCGCCAAAGGCGGACTTGCGGCCCAGCCAGATGCGGCGGGATTCGTCCTCGGACCGGCTTTCACGGAACTCGATCGGGGAAAAGCCCGCGGCGATGCCCCGGATCACGGCCAGCTGTTCGTCGATCTCGGGGGGCGTGCCCTCGACCTCGACGATCAGCAGCGCCTCGCAGTCGGGGTATCCGGGGCGGGCGAAGTTTTCCGTGGCGACGATGCAGGGGCGGTCCATGAACTCGATCGCGACGGGCAGGACACCGGCGCGGATGATCGCGGCGACGCAGGCCCCGGCGGTTTCGCTGCTGTCAAAGGCGATCAGGACGGGCCGCGCCCCCGCGGGTTTCGGCAGGATGCGCAGCGTCGCCTCGGTCACGACGCCAAGCTGGCCTTCGGCCCCGCAGACGACGCCCAGCAGGTCAAGCCCCGGCGCCTCGCCCATCGGGCCGCCCAGATCGACGATGGTGCCATCCATCAGCACCATCCGCACGCCCAGCAGGTTGTTGGTCGTCACCCCGTATTTCAGGCAATGCGCCCCGCCCGAGTTCATGCCGATGTTCCCGCCGATGGCGCAGGCCAGCTGGCTTGACGGATCGGGCGCGTAAAAGAACCCCGCCTCGTCCACCGCGCCCGATACCGACAGGTTGGTGCGCCCGGCCTGCACGGTGATCTGGCGGTCGCCGTAACTGACGTCCAGCACCGCGTTCATCCGTGCGAGCCCCAGCACCACCGCATCGGCCGTGGGCATCGAGCCGCCCGCAAGGCTGGTCCCCGCCCCGCGCGGCACGACGGGCACATGCTCGGCATGGCACAGGCGCAGGATGGCGGCGACTTCCTCGGTCGTGGTGGGCAGCGCCACCGCCAGCGGCGGGCATCGGTAAGCCGACAGCGCATCGCATTCATAGGCCCGCGCCTCGACCGGATCGTCGATCACGGTGCCCGCGCCCACCGCGGCGCGCAACTGCGCCACGATGGCATCGCGCCGGGCCAGGATGGCCCCGTCGGGAACTGGCATCTGCATGAGCGGTCCTTTTCACCTGAGGCCCGAGACTAGCAGCAAGGCGCGGCGAAAGGGAAATGCGCAACAGGCGCTTTTCCCGCATCGTGAACAGCGCCGCCCCGATCAGCGGTCTGGCCAGCGCGGGGCCAAGCCCCTATGCAAAAGGGCATGAGAAGCGCCCTCGCCCTGCACCTGCCGATGTCGCTGACCGCTGCCGACCTGGTCGCGGTGGCGCTGCTGATGATCGTCTATTTCCTGACCGCGCATCTGATCGAACGCCCGCCCGCCCGCCTGCCGTCGGTCTCGGTGCTGATGAAGCGATATCGCCGCGACTGGATGGTGCAGTTCGTCCACCGCGACGCGCGGATCTTTGACAGCAACATCCTGGCCACCTTGCGCGAGGCGACCTCGTTCTATGCCTCGGCCTGCATGATCGCGATCGGGGGCGGGATGGCGCTGATCGGCAACACCGCGCCGCTGGCCGGCATCGCGCGCGATCTGGACGCGCAGGAAATCCCCGCCCTGATGTGGCGGCTGCGGATCCTGCTGGTGCTGGGCTTTGTCGTGAATGCCTTTCTCAAGTTCGTCTGGTCGCACCGGCTGTTCGGCTATTGCGCCATCATGATGGCCGCGGTGCCCAATGATGCGGACGCGCCGCAGGCCCTGCGCCGCGCCATGGCGGCGGCCGAGGTGAACATCCACGCGGCGCGCAATTTCAACATCGGGCTGCGGGCCGTCTATTTCGCGCTGGGGGCGATGGGATGGCTGCTGGGCCCCTGGGGGCTGATGGCGGGCACGGTGATCGTCACGGCGCTGACGCTGCGGCGGGAATTCGCCTCGGGCTCGCGCCGCGCGATCCTAGCAGATCTCGGCGAGCGGCGCTGACCTGCTGGTGCGGCGGGCATGCGCCCAGGCCGCCAGCAGCGCCGCGATTCCGGCGAATGACAGCCCCATGCCGACCACCCCCGAGGATCGCCAGCCCCAGCCCGCGGACAGCGCCAGCCCCGCCAGCCACGGACCCAGCGCATTGGCCGCGTTGAAGGCCGCGTGGTTCATCGCGGCCGCCATGGACTGTGCCTCGCCCGCGACATCCATCAGGCGCGACTGCAACGGGATGACCATGCCCGATCCCAGGCCCAGCAGGAAGGCCGAGGCGATCATCGCCCGCCAGTCGCCCACCGCCAGCGAGGCGATGCCCTGCGTGGCCGCCATGAACAGCATCGAGCGCAGGGCGGTGGGAAAGATCCCCCACCGCTCGGTCAGGCGCGCCAGGACGATGCTGCTGATCGTGCTGCCGACGCCGAACATCGACAGCGCCACCGGCACCGCCCAGGACGGCGGGCTGCCCGTGGCCAGCATGGCCGCCGACAGATAGGAATAGACCGCGAACATCCCCCCAAAGCCGATCGCGCCGACGGCAAGGGTCAGCAGCACGGCCGGGTTGCGCAGCGCGGCCAGTTCGCTGAACGGGCGGGCGCCGCTGTGGCCCCTGCCACGCGGCGCCAGCCTGAGGATCAACAGCGCGGCCAGCAGGGCCAGAACGCCGGGCAGGGCAAAGCCCCAGCGCCAGCCGATCCCCTGCCCCATCGCCCCGGCCAGGGGCACGCCGGCGATGTTCGCCACCGTCAGCCCCAGAAGGATCTGCGCGGTTCCCCGCGCCCGCTTTTCGGGCGGCATCGCATCGGCGGCCATCAGCATCGCAACCCCCAGGAACCCGCCATGGGGCAGCCCGGCCAGAAACCGCGTCGCCGTCAGCGCCGCCAGCCCCGGCAGGGCCGCGGCGGCAAGGTTCATCACCCCGAACCAGGCGATCAGCGCCGCAAGATAGCGCCGCCGGGGCAGCCTTGCCCCCAGAACCGAGGTCAGCGGCGCGCCGATGACCACCCCGATGGCATAGGCCGACACAACATGGCCCGCCTGGGGCTCGCTGATGCCGAGGTCGCGGGCAAAGAACGGCAGCAACCCCATGGCCGCGAATTCCGACGTGCCGATGGCAAAGGCGCCAAGCGCCATCGCCAGCACGGCGAGGGTTTTGGGGTCAAGCATGAGGAAATCCAGTGTCCGGGAATGTCGCCTGCGGCGATAGCAGCGATCGGGCGGCCCGTCACGCCGGCTGGATGCGAAGCGGCCTTGCTTGCAGCGCAAGGCTGGGATGCGCAGGCGCGCCGGCAGGCAACCGGGCAGACAGCCGGCCCGGCAAGCCAAGCGGGGGCCGCCCGCGCCCTTGGCCGCCAGGGCCACGGCCCCGCCGGGCTGCGGCAGCGCGCCCCGTTCTGTGCGCAGGCGCGGTGCCGCGCCCCCTTCACCTGCCCCCGCCGCAGGCAGCGGCGGGCAGGGCAGCGCGCCCCCCTTCGCCCTGCCCCAAAGACGCACCCGCCCCGGCCAGCCGGCGGGCCTGTCTTGCGATGCGGCGCGCCCCCCGGCGGCGCGCCGGGCGGGGCCGCGATCCGGTCAGCTCTGCCAGCGCGCCTTGCGCCGGTCAAAGAAGGCGGCGAGCCCTTCGGGGGCCTCATCGCCTTCCCATACGGCGATCAGCGCATCGATGCTGCGCGCGACCGTCTCGGGGTCGATGCGCGGGCCGAGGCTGCGGGCCAGCCGCTTGGCGGCCGCCACGGCACCGGGGGCGGTCTGCAGATAGGGGACGATCTCGTCCTCGATCGCGGCATCCAGATCCTCGGGGTCCACCGCATAGGCCAGCAGGTCCAGCGCCTGCGCCTCGGCCGCGTCAAGGAGGCGGGCCGACATGAACACCCGCCGGGCCTTGCCCTCGCCCATGCGGGCCAGCACATAGGGGCCGATGGTCGCCGGGATCAGGCCCAGCCGCGTTTCCGTCAGACCGAAGGACGCGCCCCGCGCGCCCACCGCCACGTCGCAGACCGACATCATCCCGACGCCGCCGCCAAAGGCATTGCCGTGGATGCGCCCGATCAACGGCTTAGGCAGTTCGTTGAGCGCGCCCAGCATCACCGCAAGCGCCGCCGCCCCCGTGCGCCGGGTTCCGGCATCCGCCGCCATCTGCTCCCGCATCCAGGCCAGATCGCCCCCGGCGCAGAACGACTTGCCCTCGGCCGCCAGAACGACGACGCGCACCGCCGGGTCTGCGCCCAGCTGCGCGGCGGCCTGCGTCAGCTCGCCGATCATCTGCGCCGACAGGGCGTTATGCTTGTCCGCCCGTGCCAGCCACAGCGTCGCCACGCCGCGGGCATCGGTGTCGATGCGGATGGTCTGATAGCTCATGCCCCTGCCCTCAGCTTTTGCGCCATCGCGGCGGCCTGCGCGATGATGTCCATGTCGAGGCCGGTGCCAAGGCCCCGGCCGGCCAGATGTGCGGCGACAGCCTCGGTCGCCACATTGCCCGCCGCGCCCGGCGCATAGGGACAGCCGCCCAGCCCCCCGACCGCGGCATCGAACACCCGCACCCCGTGCGCCAGGCTGGCGTCGATATTGGCCAGCGCCCGTCCCGCCGTGTCGTGGTAATGCCCCGCCAGCCGGTCTGCGGGCACTTCGTCAAGCACCGCGGCCAGCATGGCGTCGATCGTTTCCGGGCGGCCCTGCCCGATCGTGTCGCCCAGGCTGATCTCATAGCAGCCCAGCGCCAGCAGCCGCGCAGCGACGCGCGCGACCGCCGCCGGGGGGGTCGGCCCGTCAAAGGGGCAATCGGTGACAACGCTGACATAGCCGCGCACCGGGATGCCGTCGGCGCGCGCCGCCTGCATGACCGGGACGAATCGCTCGATCGATTCGTCGATGGTGGCGTTCAGGTTGGCGCGGCTGAACCCTTCGGAGGCGCTGGCGAATACCGCCACCTCATCCGCCCGCGCGGCGCGCGCGCCCTCATAGCCCTTGAGGTTCGGCGTCAGCGCGGCATAGCGGATGCCGGGGGCGCGGGCGATGCCTGCCAGCACCTCGGCGGCATCGGCCATCTGCGGCACCCATTTCGGGCTGACGAAGCTGGTCACCTCGATCCGCCGGAACCCGGCGCGCGACAGCAGATCGACCAGCGCGATCTTGTCCGCGGCCGGGATCAGGCGCTTTTCGTTCTGAAGCCCGTCGCGCGGGCCCATCTCGAAGATCTCGACCTCAGGCATCGGGCAGCTCATAGAAGTCGCGTTCGTAAAGGATGGGCTGTCCCTCATCGGGCAGGGCGCGGCGGAACGCCTCGCGCGCCGCGCAGCGGTCGGCATAGGCCTGCAGCGGCGGGGTCAGGCGGACAAAGCGTGCGGCCGTCCAGACAGACCAGCCGACCGCGCAATCGACGCCCGAAAAGCCGTCGGCCATCAGCCAGTCCTGCCGCTCGACCGTCGATTCCACCAGCCGCAGCGTGCGCGCGAGCCGGGCGGTTTCCAGCTTCATCACCGTCAGCGACCGCGTGGCCGGATCGCGCAGCATCAGGTGGCTCTGCGTCAGATTGGCGATGTGCTGGGCGATGGTTTCGGCAAAATGCAGCCAGTCGAGCCAGCCCAGCCGCCCGTCCGATCCCGGCGCGCGCCACAGGCCGGGGCCGCGCGTTTCGCACAGATATTCCACCATCGCGCCCGATTCGTGGATCACGCTGCCGTCCACCTGCAGGGCGGGGGCGCGCCCGACCGGGTGGATCGCGGCATATTCGCCCTGACGCATGTCCTTGCCGCGCATGTCCATGACGCGCAGCGCAAAGGGCACGTCCAGTTCATGCAGCAGCCACAGGATGCGCATCGAGCGCGACAGCGGCACGTGCCACAGCACGATCTGATCGCCCGCGCCCCTGACCGGGCCGCCGCTGGCGGGGGGCAGGGCGTTCGTGGGGGTGGGTTCGGTCATGCGTCATCCTCCTCAAGCCGGATCAGCGGGGCGCCGGCCTCGACCTGATCGCCGGCGCTGGCCAGCACCTCGGCCACGGTGCCGTCGCGGGCGGCAGTCAGCGTGTGTTCCATCTTCATCGCCTCAAGGATCGCCAGCCGGTCGCCCGCCGCGACGGTCTGGCCGGCCGAGACGAACACCGCCTTGACGAGGCCGGGCATCGGCGAGAGCGTCAGCGCAGCCCCCGCGGCCTCGGCCTCGCGGTCCAGCGGGTCGAGCGGCAGCAGCGTCACGCTGCGCCCGCCGAAGACCGACACCCCCGCCGGGTGCGTGACGATGCGCGAGCGGCGCGGCGCGCCGTCCACCCACCAGCGGCCGCCCTGATGGCTGACCTCATGGGCGGCGCCGTCCAGCGTCACGCGGGCGCGGCCGGGGCCGAGCACCTCGATGACGGCCTCGCCGCCTTCCCATGTCACGGTGCGGCGCAGGGGCGACCACAGGGTGATGCCCCCGCGCACATCCGGGTCGTGCAGCCCCGCGACGCCCAAGGCCGCCAGCGCGCGGGTTTCGACCGGCGGTTCCGACTGCGCGATCAGCGCGTCGAGATCGCGGCCGATCAGGCCCGTGTCCACCTGGCCCGCGCGGAACCCCGGATGGCGGGTCAGCGCGATCAGGAAATCGAGGTTGGTGACCGTCCCCGCAACCTCGGTATCGACCAGCGCCGCTTCCAGCGCCCGCAGGGCGATGGCGCGGGTGGGGCCGTGGGTGACGATCTTGGCGATCATCGGGTCATACCAGGGGCTGATGGTGTCGCCCTGCCGCACGCCGGTCTCAACCCGCGCCCCGTCCGCAAAGCGCAGATGCGCGAGCGTCCCCGTCGCGGGCAGAAAGCCCGCGGGCACGTCCTCGGCATAGAGCCGCGCCTCGAAGGCGTGGCCGTTGATCGACAGATCCTCCTGCCGGGCGGGCAGCGGCTCTCCGCTCGCCACGCGCAGCTGCCATTCGACCAGGTCGATGCCGGTGATCGCCTCGGTCACAGGGTGTTCGACCTGCAGGCGGGTGTTCATTTCCATGAACCAGAAGCCGTCGGGGCGCAGGCCGCGGCTGCCGTCCACGATGAACTCGATGGTGCCGGCGCCGCTGTAACCGATCGCCTCGGCGGCGCGGACGGCGGCGGCGCCCATCGCGGCGCGCATCTGGGGGGTCATGCCGGGGGCCGGGGCCTCCTCGATGACCTTCTGGTGGCGGCGCTGAAGCGAACAATCGCGTTCGAACAGATGAACGGCGCGCTGGCCGTCGCCGAAGACCTGAACCTCGATATGTCGGGGGGCGGTGACGTATTTCTCGACCAGCACGGCGGGGTTGCCGAAGGCGGTCTGCGCCTCGCCCTGCGCGCTGGCAAGGGCTGCGGCGAAATCCGCCGGGGCATCGACCAGGCGCATCCCCTTGCCGCCGCCGCCCGCGACGGCCTTGATGAGGACCGGATAGCCGATCCGGTCCGCCTGCGCGGCCAGATGGGCGGGATCCTGATCCTCGCCGTGATAGCCGGGAACGACGGGAACACCCGCCTTTTCCATCAGCACCTTGGCCGCGTCCTTGAGGCCCATGGCCCGGATTGCGGCGGCCGAGGGGCCGATGAAGACCAGCCCCGCGGCATGCACCGCGTCCACGAAATCGGGGTTTTCCGACAGGAAGCCATAGCCGGGGTGGATCGCCTCGGCGCCCGTGTCCAGCGCCGCCCGGATGATGGCGCTGGCGCGCAGATAGCTGTCGCGGGGCGCGGGTCCGCCGACATGCACCGCTTCGTCCGCCATGGCCACATGGCGCGCGCCGCGGTCGGCGTCGGAATAGACGGCGACGGTTCCCACGCCCAGCCTGCGGCAGGTGTCGATGACGCGGCAGGCGATCTCGCCGCGGTTGGCGATCAGGATCTTGCTGAACATCGGGCGGCCTTTCGGTTGCGCGGTCGGGACCGGGGGTTTTCCACCCCCGGACCCCCGGAGGATATTGTCATGCAGAAGAACGGGCTACATCCTGAACAGGCCGAAGCGGGTCGGCTCGATCGGGGCGTTGAGGCTGGCCCGCAGCGACAGCGACAGCACGTCGCGTGTCTTGCGCGGGTCGATGACCCCGTCATCCCACAGCCGCGCCGAGGCATAGAGCGGGTGGGACTGCCGCTCGAACATCTCGATCGTCGGGCGCTTGAACTCGGCCTCGTCCCCGGCGCTCCATGTGCCGCCCTTGCGCTCGATCCCCTCGCGCCGGACGGTGGCCAGGACCCCGGCCGCCTGCTCGCCGCCCATGACGCCGATGCGGCTGTTGGGCCAGGTCCACAGGAAGCGCGGCGAATAGGCGCGCCCGGCCATGCCGTAGTTGCCGGCGCCAAAGCTGCCGCCGACCAGCATGGTGATCTTGGGCACGGCGGTGGTCGCCACCGCCGTCACCATCTTGGCCCCGTGGCGGGCGATGCCTTCGTTTTCGTATTTCCGCCCGACCATGAAGCCGGTGATGTTCTGCAGGAACACCAGCGGGATCGACCGCTGGCTGCACAGCTCGATGAAATGCGCGCCCTTGATCGCTGCCTCGGAAAACAGCACGCCGTTGTTGGCCACGATCCCGACCGGGCAGCCCTCCACATGGGCAAAGCCGGTGACCAGCGTTTCGCCGAAGCGCGGCTTGAACTCGTCGAAGCGGCTGGCGTCCACCACGCGCGCGATCACCTCGCGGATGTCATAGGGGGTGCGCAGGTCGCCCGGCACCACGCCGAGGATCTCCTCGGGGTCATGGGCGGGCGGTTCGGGCGCCTGCCACACCACCGTCTGCGGCAGACGACGGTTCAGGTGGCTGACGGCGCGGCGGGCGAGCGCGAGCGCGTGGCCGTCATCCTCGGCCAGGTAATCGGCGACGCCGGACAGGCGGGTATGCACGTCGCCCCCGCCCAGATCCTCGGCGCTGACGACCTCTCCGGTCGCGGCCCTGACCAAAGGCGGGCCGGCCAGGAAGATCGTTCCCTGGTTGCGCACGATGATCGTCACATCGGACATGGCGGGGACATAGGCCCCCCCGGCGGTGCAGGACCCCATCACCACCGCGATCTGCGGGATGCCCTTGGCGCTCATCTGCGCCTGGTTGTAGAAGATGCGGCCGAAATGGTCGCGGTCGGGAAAGACCTCGTCCTGGTTGGGCAGGTTCGCCCCGCCCGAATCGACCAGATAGACGCAGGGCAGCGCGCATTGCTCGGCGATCTCCTGCGCGCGCAGATGCTTTTTCACCGTCATCGGGTAATAGGTGCCGCCCTTGACGGTGGCGTCATTGGCCACGACCATCACGTCCTGCCCGTGGACACGGCCGATCCCGGCGATGACCCCGGCGCCGGGGGCCGCGCCGTCATACATCCTATGCGCGGCCGTTGCGCTGATTTCCAGAAAGGGCGAGCCAGGGTCCAGCAGGTTGGCCACCCGTTCGCGCGGCGGCATCTTGCCGCGGCTGACATGGCGGGCCACCGCATCGGCCCCGCCGCCTGCCGCCGCAGCCTCGGCCGCCGCGCGCACCGTCTCGAGCATCGCCAGATGCGCCGCGCGGTTGGCGCGAAAGCCGTCCGAATTCGTCAGGACCGAGGATTTCAGCTTCATGCGGCAGTACTCACTTCGCAGCGTGGCGGGAGGATCGTCGTGGCGGGCCCGAGCGCCCCGCCCCGCGGGGCGCAGCAAAGGCGCGAGGGGGCGCGGCGGATCGCCGCAGGCAGGCCCCCGCGCGCCGGAATTTGATGCAGATCATGCCGGCGGGCACGGCCAGGACGCAGATCTGCCGCGTCGCACATGAAAGGAGCCGTCCGATGAAGACCCTCAGCCTCGCTGCGCTGATCGCCGCCGCCCTGGCCGCACCCGCCCTCGCCCAGTCCGCCGGGGACTGGACCGTCGGCCTCGGGGTCGGCAGCGTCATGCCCAAGGACGACACCGGCACCCTGGCCGGGACGCTGAAATCCGAGGTCGGCGACGACACCCGGCCCACCGTGACCGTCGAGTATTTCGTCCGCGACAATCTGGGGGTCGAGCTGCTGGCGGCCACGCCCTTTGAACATGATGTGCGCGTCAAGGGCGTGGGCCGGGTCGGCAGCGTCAAGCACCTGCCCCCGGTGCTGAGCCTGAACTATCACTTTGACACCGGATCGGCCTTCCGGCCCTATGCTGGCTTCGGGATCAACTACACCGGATTCTGGGGCGAAAAGACAACCGGCGCGCTGGCGGGTTCGGACCTCGACCTGGAAAGCAGCTGGGGCTGGGCGATGCAGGCGGGGGCCGACTGGTGGCTGAACGACCGCTCGGCCATCCGCGGAACGCTGCGCTATATCGACATCGACAGCGACGTGTCGCTGGACGGCACCAAGATCGGCGAGGTCGAGATCGACCCTGTGGCCGTCCAGGCGGCCTATGTGATGAAGTTCTGAGCGCGGCGCGCGCCCCCCACGGGGCGCGCGCCCTGCCCCGCCAGTCATGGCGCCCCCCGGCCAGCGCGCGCAGCGTGCGCCGCATCACCTTGCCCGTGATCGTCACCGGCAGCGCATCCAGAAAGGCGATCTCGCGCGGATAGCTGTGCGCGGCGCAATGGATGCGCGCGTGATCCTGCAAGGCGGCCGTCAGCGCGTCCGAGGGGGCAAGGCCGGGGCGCAGCACGATATAGGCCATCACGATCTCGGTGCGCAGCGGATCGGGCTTGCCGACCACCGCCGCCGCGGCGACGGCGGGATGGGCAAGCAGCACATCCTCGATTTCCGACGGGCCGATCCGGTAGCCGGCCGAGGTGATGACATCATCATCCCGCCCCAGAAAGCGGATATAGCCGTCCTCGATCGCCCCCCGGTCGCCCGTCACCATCCAGTCGCCGCGGAATTTTTCGGCGGTGGCGTCGGGGCGGTTCCAGTAGCCCAGCATCATGCTGCCAGCGCCGCGGCGGATGGCGATGTCGCCTTCCCCGTCCGTGGGCTGGCCGGCGGCGTCGATCACCTGCACGTCAAAGCCCGGCACCGCCTTGCCGATATATCCCGGCTGGGCGGGAAACATGGAGGACGCCCCCGAGGCGACCATGTTGCATTCCGTCTGGCCGTAGAATTCGTTGATGGTCAGGCCCAGCGCCTCGCGCCCCCAGGCCAGCATCTCGGCCCCCAGCGGCTCGCCCCCCGACGCGACCGAGCGTAGGCCGGGGATCGCCGCGCCCGCCGCCTTGAGCATGCGCAGCGCGGTCGGCGGCAGGAAGGTGGCGGTTACGCCGCAGTCGCGGATCAGGCGCAGGCAGGCCTCGACCTCGAACCGCGGCAGCCGCGCGGCCACCACGGGAACGCCCAGCGCAAGGCCCGGCATGGCCACGTCGAACAGACCGCCGATCCAGGCCCAGTCGGCCGGCGTCCACAGAACGTCACGGCCCGGTTGCAGCAGATCATGGCTCATCTCGACGCCGGGCAGATGGCCGGTCAGCATCCGGTGCCCGTGCAGCGCGCCCTTGGGGCTGCCGGTGGTGCCCGAGGTGTAGATGATGACCGCCGGATCCTCGGGTCCGGTATCGGCGCATGGGAAAGGGCCGCCCTCGGGCAGCGCATCCTCTTCGGGAACGATCACGCGCAGGCCGAAGGGGGCCAGCATCGCCCGCCCCTCGGGGTCGGTGATGACGGTGCGGATGCCCGCATCCGACAGGCGCAGGCGCAGCGCCTCGTCCCCGAACAGCTTGAACAGCGGGACCGAGATCGCGCCGCATTTCCAGACCGCGGCATGGGCGGCGGCAGTCCAGGCGGACTGGGTGCGCAACACGCCGACCCGGTCCCCCCGCGCCGCGCCCAGGGCATGGGCCAGCCGGTCGGCGCGCGCGTTCAGCGCCCCGTAGCTGACCGGGCGCGGCCCGCCATCCCATTCGATGATCGCCGTGCGGTCCGGCTGGGTGCGCGCCCAGTCGCCGATGGCCTGGTCGGCCATGTTCAGCCGGACCGGAAAGCCCCAGCGAAAGCTGCGCCTGAGCGCGGGATAGTCCGTTCCGGTCAGCAAGGGCTGCATGGTTCCTCCACCCTGGTCGAACGGCCCTGCACGGGGCGCCTCATTCCAGGGCCATCAGTTCGCGGCCGATCAGCATGCGGCGGATCTCGCTGGTGCCGGCGCCGATCTCCATCAGCTTGGCGTCGCGGAACAGGCGGCTGACGACCGAATCGTTCAGGAACCCCGCCCCGCCCAGCGCCTGCACGGCCTGATGGGCCTGCACCATCGCCTGTTCGCTGGCATACAGCACAGCGCCGGCGGCATCCTGCCGGGTGACGCGGCCCGCATCGCAGGCGCGCGCGACCTCATAGACATAGGCGCGGGCGGTGTTCAGCGCGACATACATGTCGGCGATCTTGCCCTGCATCAGCTGGAAGTTTCCGATGGGCTGGCCGAACTGGCGGCGCTGGCGCATATAGGGCATCACCTCGTCAAGGCAGGCCGCCATGATGCCCAGGCCGATGCCCGACAGCACCACCCGTTCGTAATCCAGCCCCGACATCAGGACGCGCACGCCCCGCCCCTCGGCGCCCAGAACATTCTCGAACGGAATCTCGGCATTGTCGAAGACCAGCTCGCCCGTATTCGACCCGCGCATGCCCAGCTTGTCGAAATGCGGCCCCTGGGTGAATCCCCTGGTGCCCTTTTCCACGATGAAGGCGGTGATGCCCTTGCTGCCCGCCTCGGGGTCGGTCTTGGCATAGACGACCAGCACATCGGCATCGGGACCATTGGTGATCCAGTATTTGGACCCGTTCAGGACATAATAGCCGTTCCGCCTTTCGGCGCGCAGGCGCATGCCCACCACGTCCGAACCCGCGCCCTCCTCTGACATGGCCAGCGCGCCGACATGATCGCCGCTGCACAGCCTGGGCAGATAGCGGCGGCGCTGCTCATCCGTGCCGTTCAGCTTGAGCTGGTTGACGCACAGGTTGGAATGGGCGCCATAGGACAGGCTGACCGAGGCAGAGGCGCGGGCGATTTCCTCGACCGCGACGGTATGGGCCAGATAGCCAAGGCCCGATCCGCCATATTCCTCGGGCACGGTGATGCCCAGCAGGCCCAGGGCGCCCATCTCGGCCCACAATTCGGCGGGAAAGGCGTTGCCGCTATCGACGGCGGCGGCCATCGGCCTGATTCGCTCCTGCGCCCAGGCATGAACCATCTCGCGCAGGGGATTGACGTCCTCGCCAAGGTCGAACTGCATCCCGGTGGTAAACATCAGCCCCAATCCTCCCCAGTATTGAACGGCTGTTCATTTCTTCAGTATGCGAAGCCTTGCGCGCCGGGTCAACATCCCTCGCGCGGCGCGGCATGGAAAGATGAAACACCGCTGGTCGTCCGGGCCATGCAAGGCCAAGCGCCTCCCCGGCCCCTGCCCGGCATCCGGCCGCGCCTGCTCCCCCTTTGGCGCCCAGGGCTGCCGAACGGAAAGCGCCGAACCTTGGCGCATATCGTCCAGGCAGGGCTGCAGAGGACAGATTTCCATAGGACAATGGTGGGCGGTGAGGGGTTCGAACCCCCGACATCCTCGGTGTAAACGAGACGCTCTACCAGCTGAGCTAACCGCCCCCGCCATGCTTATGGGATGGACGGAACCGGCGCGCAAGGCGCGACGCCCCCCGATATGGCGGGCAACAGCCCCGAATCAGGGCCGCCGGGCGGGAACGGGGCGCTCGGCGCACCACAGCGCGAGCGGCCCGGCAAGGCAGGGCCGGCAGCTTCAGGGCGGCAGGCAGGGGCCGGCAGGACGGGCGCATCAGGGCCGGGCGGCGGCACTGGGCCGGGGGACATTGTGCAAGTCGGCCAGTCCCCTATGATCGGCCTCCCCGACCCCTGCGCCGATCCGGACCATGCCGCCTGCCACCTTCAAAGCGATCAAGGCCGATCTCCTGCGCCGCATCCAGCATGGCGAATGGCCGCCCGGCGGGCGCCTGCCGGACGAGGTGGACCTTGCCGGGGCCTATGGGGTCGCCCGGACGACGGTCGGCCGAGCGATGCGCGAGCTGGTGGCCGACGGGCTGATCGAACGCCGCCGCAAGGCGGGAACCCGTGTGCGGGCCGCGCCGCTGCGTTCGGCCCGGTTCCAGATCCCCCTGGTGCGGGACGAGATCACGACGCTCGGCGCGGCCTATTCCTATCGCCTGCTGGCCTCGGACATCGCCGATCCCCCGGCCGGGGTGGCGGCCGCCCTGCGAATCGGGCCGGCAGCCCGGCTGCGCCATCTGCTGTGCCTGCATTTCGCCGATGGCGCGCCCTATCAGCTCGAGGACCGCTGGATCAACCTGGCCGCCGCACCCGACGCGGCCGAGGCCGATTTCTCGGCCCAGGGCCCGAACGAATGGCTGGTGAGCAAGATCCCCTTCACCAGCGCCGAGATCGGCTTTTCCGCCGTCGCCGCCAGCGCGGCGCAGTCGGCGCATCTGGCCTGCGAGCCCGGCACGGCCCTGTTCTGCATCGACCGGCGCACCGAATGGCAGCGCCAGCCCGTCACCCTGGTGCGCCTGATCTATCGCGAAGGGCACCGGCTGACGACGCGCTATTGATCAGACGCTGGCGCGCAGGCCCCGCACGGCGCGCCGATAGGCCTCGGTGATCGCCTCTCGCCCAGTATGGCGGCCGCCGCGGACCATGTGCCGCCCGCCCGCCCAGACATCGGCCACCATCCGGTTGCCCCCGGCCATGGCAAAGCTGTCGAGGATCAGATCCCCCTTCAGCCCTTCGAGATCGGGATGGCCCATGTCCAGCGCCAGCAGGTCGGCCGCCTGGCCTTCGGCGATGGTCCCTGCCCCGCGGCCCGCCGCCTGCGCCCCGCCCGCCGCCGCTGCCTGAAAGATGCGCCGCCCGGTGGACAGATCGGCCGTTGCCAGCGCCGCGCGGCTGTGATCGCGCAGGCGCTGCGTGGTTTCCAGCTGGCGCAGCTCCTCGGCAAGGGCGATCCGGATATTGCTGTCCGAGCCCAGCGAGATCGCGCCCCCCGCCCCCATCCAGCGCACCCCGTCAAAGATGCCGTCGCCGAGGCTCGCCTCGGTCAGCGGGCAGAGGCCGGCCACAGCGCCGGTGCGGGCCAGCGCCGTCGTTTCGGCCGGGGTCATCTGCGTCAGGTGGATCAGGCACCAGCGCGCCGACAGGTCCAGATTGTCCAGCGCCCATTCGACCGGGCGGGCGCCATAGGCGGCCTGCACCTCGTCAACCTCGGGCTGCTGCTCGGCCAGATGCATGTGGATCGGGCCGTCGGTCAGCGCGGCAAGCGCCGCGAAATCGCCGCACCCGACCGCGCGCAGGGAATGGGGCGCAACGCCCAGCCGCGCGTCCGGCAGACCGCGCAGCGCGGCCCACGCCCCCTCGATCAGCCGCGCAAAGCCGTCCGGGTCGTTGCCGAACCGCAGCTGCCCCCCGGCCAGCGGCCGCCCGTCGCAACCGCCGAACCGATACAGCACCGGCAGCAGCGTCAGCCCGATGCCCGACTGCGCGGCGGCCGCGGCGATGCGGGCCGACATCTCGGCCGGGTCGTCATAGGGGGCGCCGCCGGGACGGTGGTGCAGATAGTGGAATTCGACATTCGTGGCAAAGCCCGCCTCGAGCATTTCCATCTGCACGAAGGCGGCGATCGCCTGCACCTGATCGGGGTCGATCGCCTCGAGAAAGCGATACATCAGGCTGCGCCAGGTCCAGAAGCTGTCGGCGCCCTCGCCCCGCCGCTCGGTCAGGCCGGCCATGGCGCGCTGGAAGGCATGGGAATGGCTGTTGGCCGGCGCGGGCAGCAGCACGCCCACGCGCATGTCGGCGCCGCCCCCGTCGGCGCCGCCCGCCGCCACCTCGGCGATACGGCCCGAGCCATCAATGCGCACCCGCACGTCCTGCGCCCAGCCATCGGGCAGCAGCGCCTGATCGGCGTGAAGGATGGTCATGGCAGCACACCTCGCTTGACGGAATATGAGTAAGCATAATACGCTCCCTTCAACGCGACAAGCCCGCGAAGGAGCGGCGCATGATTCTCACCGATGTCACGCTGGCGGAGGCAGGACCGGACGGCTTTGCGCTGACCGGGGATGCCGCCATTGCGATCGAGGGCGGCCGGATCGCCTTTGCCGGCCCCGCGGCCGACCTGCCGCCGGGCGGGCAGCGGCGCTCCATGGGCGGGCGGCTGGTGACGGCAGGCCTGATCGACTGCCATACCCATCTGGTCTTTGGCGGCGACCGCGCGCGCGAATTCGACATGCGCCTGAACGGCGCCAGCTATGAGGAGATCGCCCGCGCCGGCGGCGGCATCCTGTCCACCGTCCGCGCGACCCGCGCCGCGGACGAAGGGGCGCTGCTGGCCGCAGCCCTGCGGCGCGCCGACCACCTGATCGCCGAGGGCGTGACGACGGTCGAGATCAAGTCGGGCTATGGGCTCGATCTCGAAACCGAGCTGCGGATGCTGCGCGTTGCCCGCCGCATCGGGCAGGAACGCCCGCTGCGCATCGTCACCACCTGGCTTGCCGCCCATGCCCTGCCCCCCGAATACCGGGACGACCGCGCCGGCTATATCGATCACGTCGTGATCGCCGGGATGGAGGCCGCCCATGCCGAAGGGCTGGTCGATGCCGTGGACGGTTTCTGCGAGGGGATCGCCTTTTCGCCCGAGGAGATGGAGCGCATCTTCGATCGCGCCGCGGCGCTGGGCCTGCCGGTCAAGCTGCATGCCGAACAGCTCTCGGATCTGGGCGGCGCGGCGATGGCGGCGCGGCACGGCGCGATCTCGGCCGATCATCTGGAATGGCTGGGGGCTGACGGGATCGCCGCGATGGCGGGTGCGGGCACCGTCGCCGTCCTGCTGCCCGGCGCCTTCTATGCGCTGCGCGAGACGCGGATGCCGCCCGTGCAGGGCCTGCGCGATGCCGGCGTTCCGATCGCGCTGGCGACCGACTGCAACCCAGGCACCTCGCCGCTGACCTCGATCCTGCTGGCGATGAACATGGGCGCGACGCTGTTCCGCCTGACCCCGGCGGAATGTCTGGCCGGCGTCACCGCCAACGCCGCCCGTGCGCTGGGCCTGTCCGACCGGGGCCGCATCGCGCCCGGCATGCTGGCCGATCTGGCGGTGTGGGACATCGCCCATCCGGCGGAACTGGCCTATCGCATCGGCTACAACCCCCTTCACGCCCGCATCATCGGAGGCGATCTTGCCTGAGACCCTGACCCTGACACCGGGCCACGCAACGCTGGCCGAACTGGAACGGATCTGGCGCGAAGGCCTGCCCGTGCGGCTGGACCCTGCCGCCATGCCGGGGATCGAGGCATCCGCCGCGCGCATCGCCGCCGCCGCCGCCGGGGATGCGGCGGTCTACGGGGTGAACACGGGCTTTGGCAAACTCGCCTCGGTCCGCATCGCCCCCGAGGACACCGCGACACTGCAACGCAACCTGATCCTGTCGCATTGCTGCGGCGTGGGCGAGCCCTGCGAGGGCAATGCCGTGCGGCTGATGATGGCACTCAAGCTGCTCAGCCTCGGCCGCGGCGCCTCGGGCGTGCGGCCGGTGATCGTCCGCCAGATCGAGGCGATGCTTGAGCGCGGCGTGACCCCGCTGATCCCCGCGCAGGGCAGCGTCGGCGCATCGGGTGATCTGGCGCCGCTGGCCCATATGGCCGCCGTGATGATGGGCGAGGGCGAGGCGCTCCACGATGGCCGCCGCATGCGCGGCGCCGAGGCGCTGGCCGCCGCCGGCCTCGCCCCCGTGACGCTGGGCGCCAAGGAGGGTCTGGCCCTCATCAACGGTACGCAGTTTTCCACCGCCTTTGCGCTGATCGGCCTGTTCCGGGCATTCGCCGCCGCCCGCGCGGCGGTCGTCACCGGGGCCATGTCCACCGACGCGATCATGGGCAGCACCGCCCCCTTTGCCGAGGAAATCCACACCCTGCGCGGCCAGCCCGGCCAGATCGCGGTGGCGGCCGAGGCGCGCCGCCTGATGGCCGGCAGCCAGATCCGCGAAAGCCACCGCGAGGGCGATGCCCGCGTGCAGGACCCCTACTGCATCCGCTGCCAACCGCAGGTGACGGGCGCGGCGCTGGACGTGCTGGGACATGCCGCCCGCACCCTGCTGATCGAGGCGAACGCCGTCACCGACAACCCGCTGGTCCTGTCGGACGGCAGCATCGTCTCGGGCGGCAATTTCCATGCCGAGCCGGTGGCCTTCGCCGCCGACCAGATCGCGCTGGCCATGGCCGAGATCGGCGCCATCGCCCAGCGCCGCGTTGCCATGATGGTTGACCCGGCGCTGAACTTTGGCCTGCCGCCCTTCCTGACGCCCGAGCCGGGCCTGAACAGCGGCCTGATGATCGCCGAGGTGACAACCGCGGCGCTGATGAGCGAGAACAAGTTCCTGGCGACGCCGTGCAGCACCGACAGCACCCCGACCAGCGCCAACCAGGAAGATCACGTCAGCATGGCCGCGCATGGCGCGCGGCGGCTTGGGCGGATGGCCGACAACCTTGACGTGATCGTGGGGGTCGAGGCGATCTGCGCCGCGCAGGGCGTCGCCTTCCGCGCGCCGCTGGAAACCTCGGCCCCGCTGGCGGCCGCGATCGCCGCGCTGCGGACCGTGGTGTCGGCGATGGGGCAGGACCGCTACCTCGCCCCCGACCTGACCGCCGCCGCCGCCCTGGTCGCGGACGGCACCCTTGCCCGCGCGGCGGGCGTCACCCTGGACAGCCATTGAGGAGGCGATGATGAACAACCCGCGCCACAACACCCGCGACGTTTTCCCCGCCACCGGGACCGAGCTGACGGCGAAAAGCTGGCTGACCGAGGCGCCCTTGCGGATGCTGATGAACAACCTGCATCCCGACGTGGCCGAAAACCCGCACGAGCTGGTCGTCTATGGCGGCATCGGCCGCGCCGCCCGGACCTGGGACGATTTCGACCAGATCGTCGCATCCCTGCGCGCGCTTGAGGATGATCAGACCCTGCTGGTCCAGTCGGGCAAGCCGGTGGGCGTGTTCCAGACGCACAAGGACGCGCCCCGTGTGCTGATCGCCAACTCCAACCTCGTGCCCCACTGGGCCACCTGGGACCATTTCAACGAACTCGATAAGCGCGGTCTGGCGATGTATGGCCAGATGACCGCCGGATCGTGGATCTATATCGGCACGCAAGGCATCGTTCAGGGCACCTATGAGACCTTTGCCGAAGCCGGGCGCCAGCATTACGACGGCAACCTCAAGGGCCGCTGGATCCTGACGGCGGGGCTTGGCGGGATGGGCGGCGCGCAGCCGCTGGCCGCCGTGATGGCCGGGGCCTGCTGCCTGGCCGTCGAATGCGACGAAACCCGCGCCGATTTCCGCATCCGCACCCGCTATTGCGACGCGAAAGCCCACAGCCTCGACGAGGCGCTGGCGATGATCGACCAGTGGACCAAGGCAGGCGAGGCAAAATCGGTCGCGCTGATCGGCAACGCGGCCGAGGTGTTCCCCGAACTGGTGCGGCGCATGAAGGCGGGCGGGCCGCGCCCGGACATGGTCACCGACCAGACCAGCGCCCATGACCCGCTGCACGGCTATCTGCCCAAGGGCTGGACGGTCGCCGAATGGCGCGCCAGGCAGGAAACCGATCCCAAGGCGGTCGAGGCCGCCGCCCGCGCCTCGATGAAGGATCATGTCGCGGCGATGGTCGATTTCTGGAACGCCGGCGTGCCGACGCTGGATTACGGCAACAACATCCGCCAGGTCGCGCTGGATGAGGGGCTGGAAAACGCCTTTGCCTTCCCCGGCTTCGTCCCCGCCTATATCCGCCCGCTGTTCTGCCGCGGCATCGGCCCGTTCCGCTGGGCCGCGCTGTCGGGCGACCCCGAGGACATCTACAAGACCGACCGCCGCATGAAGGAGCTGTTCCCCGAGAACGCGCACCTGCACCGCTGGCTGGACATGGCCGCCGACCGCATCGCCTTCCAGGGCCTGCCGGCGCGGATCATGTGGATCGGCCTCGGCGACCGGCACCGCGCCGGGCTGGCGATCAACGAGATGGTGCGCAATGGCGAGTTGAAGGCCCCGGTCGTCATCGGCCGCGACCATCTGGACAGCGGCTCGGTGGCATCCCCGAACCGCGAGACCGAAGCCATGAAGGACGGCAGCGATGCCGTGTCCGACTGGCCGCTGCTGAACGCGCTGCTGAACACCGCCTCGGGCGCGACCTGGGTGTCGCTGCATCATGGCGGCGGGGTCGGCATGGGGTTCAGCCAGCATTCCGGCATGGTGATCTGCTGCGACGGATCCGAGGATGCCGATCGCCGCATTGCCCGCGTGCTGTGGAACGACCCGGCGACGGGCGTCATGCGCCATGCCGATGCGGGCTATGACATCGCGCTTGATTGCGCGCGCGAGCATGGGCTGAACCTGCCGGGCATCCTCAAGTGAAACTGGTCCGACGGGCCGATCTGGTGCCGCAGCCGTGGAAGAACGGCGGCGGCGTCACGCGGGAAATCGCGGCCCATCCGCCGGGTGCGGGGCTGGAGGATTTCGACTGGCGCCTCAGCATGGCCGAGATTGCCTCCGACGGGCCGTTCTCGGCCTTTCCGGGGATCGACCGGACGCTGACCGTGATCGAGGGCGACGGCCTGGCCCTTGATTTCGGGGCGGGCGCGGTGGACCTGCCTGCCCTGCGCCCGCTGGCCTTTCCCGGCGAGGCGCCGGTCGCGGCGCGGCTGCGCGGCGGGCCCGTCACCGACCTGAACGTGATGACCCGGCGGGCGGCGCTGTCCCATGCCGTGCGGCTGCTGCCGCCCGGCGCGCCGATCCCTGCGGGCACGGCGGCGCTGGTCGCGCTGACGAACGGCATGGCGGGCGGGCAGGCCATCAGCCTTGGTGACACGCTGCTCATCGAGCCGGACGAGATGCCGCAATCGGATGCAACGATGCTGGCTGTGATGCTGTTCCCCGCGGACAGGACATGACGGCTGGATTCCCGCCGCGCCGCCGCTAATCTCGGCGCGGGTCATCACCGGCGGCTGCGGGGCACGGTCGCCGGATCAGACACCGCCCCTGACAGGAGAGGACATCATGACCATCCGCACCACCCTTCGCGCCGCCCTTCTGGGCGCAGCCGCGCTGGCCGCCGTCGCCAGCGGCGCGCTGGCCGACCAGCTTGCCGACATCAAGGCGGCCGGCAAGATCACCACCGCGACGGACATGCACTACACCCCCTTCGACATGCTGAACAACGGCACCTATGAAGGGATGACCAAGGATCTGTTCGACGAGGTCGCCAAGGAAATCGGCGTCCAGCCCGTCTATCAGGACATCCCCTGGACGGCCGAGCTGCCGGGGCTCGAGGTCGGCAAGTTCGACATCGTCATCGCCCCCGTGACCGTCACGGCCGAGCGGCTGGAACGCTATACCTTTACCCCGCCGATCGCCGATGCGACGGTGTCGCTGGTCAAGGCCGCGTCGAACAAGGAACTGACCAAGCCCGAGGACATCAAGGGCAAGACGGTCGGCGTTCAGCAGGGCACCGCGCAGTTCAAGCAGCTGCAGGCCTATGGCGAGTCGCTGGGCGGCGTGACGGTCAAGGAATACGGCACCACCGACGAAGCCTATGCCGATCTCGCCGCGGGGCGGCTGGACGCGGTGGCAGGCTCGCTGCCCAACCTGACCTACCTGGTCAAGAACCGGCCCGAAACCTTTGCCCTGTTCGAGCCGGCGCAATTCGGCAAGCCGTCCTATTTTGCCTGGGTGCTGCGCAAGGACGACAATTCGGAAAGCTTCCGCAAGGCGATCGAGGACGCCATCGCCAAGATGACCGCCGATGGCCGCGTCAAGGCGATCCAGGAAAAATGGCTGGGCAGCTATACCGAACTGCCGCTCAAGCCCGTCGTCAACTGACCGCCCTGCCGGGCAGGGATCGCCTTGCCCGGCATTTTCATGAAAGCCCGACGCCTGATGTTCTCGGTCCACACCTTTCTTGACGCTTTCGTGCCGCTTGCCTGGGCGGCGCGATATACGCTGCTGGTGTCCGGGCTGGGCATCGCGCTGGGGCTGGTGATCGGCGTCGCGGTCTGCGCCATGCGGCTGTCGGGCTCGTCCCTCGCGCGGCGGGCCGCCGCCGTCTGGGTCAGCTTTCTGCGCGGGGTGCCGCTGCTGGTGCAACTGCTGCTGATGTTCTATCTGCTGCCGGTGGTGGGGGTGGACGTGCCGCCGCTGGTGGCCGCGGTGGTGACGGTCGGCATCTGCGCCAGCGCCTATATCTCGGAAATCTGGCGCGGGGCGATCGGCGCCATGCCCCCCGGCCAGGCGGAGGCCGCGCAGGCGATCGGCATGGCCCCCCGCACGATCTGGACCCGCATCATCCTGCCGCAGGCCGTGGCGATGTCCCTGCCGGCGCTGGTCAACGAACTGATCCTGCTGGTCAAGGCATCCTCGCTGGTGTCGGTCGTGGGCATCCTGGAACTGACCCGCGCGAGCCAGGCGCAGGCCGCCACGACCTTCCGCCCGCTCGAGGTCTATCTGGCCGCCGCCTGCCTCTATCTGGCGATCAACCTCTGCCTTGCGGCGCTCGGCCGCTGGCTGGAATACAGGGCGGCGATCTGATGGCGCTGGACATCCTTCAACAATACGGGCCGATGCTGCTGCGCGGCTTCGGTGTCACGGTGTTCTGCTGGCTGGCCGGCACCGCCCTCGGCATGCTGCTGGGGCTGATGCTCGCGTTGGCGGTGCGCTATGGGCCGCGCTGGCTGTCCTGGATCATCCGGGCCTATGTCGAGGTCATCCGCGGCACGCCGTTTCTGGTCCAGCTCTTCGTGCTGTATTACGGCGGGCCGCTGGTGGGGCTGCGGCTGGACGCGCTGCCTGCGGGCCTGCTGGGGCTGACGCTGTATGGCAGCCCCTATTTCGCGGAAATCTTCCGCTCGGGCTTCAAGGCCGTTCCCCATGGCCAGATCGAGGCAGCGCGCGCCATCGGCATGGCCGAACCGGCCATCGCCCTGCGCATCCTGTTGCCGCTGGCACTGGTGTCGGCGCTGCCGGCACTGGTCAACTTCTCGATCATCCTGACCAAGGAAACGGTCATCCTGTCGATCATCACCGTGCCCGAGCTGATGTATCAGGTTCAGCGGATGTCCACCGAAACCTTCCGCTATCTCGAGGCGAACGCCGTGCTCGCCCTGTTCTTCTGGGGCCTGGTCGAGGCGATCTCGCGCCTGGGCCGGCGGCTGGAATCCCGTGTGACACGGCATCTGGAAAGGGCTTGAGATGGCTCAGGCAGCATCGGTTGAAATCCGCAATGTCAACAAGTTCTACGGCCCCTTCCAGGCGCTGCGGAACGTCAACCTGCATGTGCCGCCGGGCAAGGTCACCTGCCTGATCGGACCGTCCGGTTCGGGCAAGTCCACGCTGCTGCGTTGCATCAACTTTCTCGAGGAATATGACTCGGGCGAGATCCGGCTGGACGAGCAGCTGATCGGCTATGAAACGCCCGGCGGGCGGCGGATGCGGCCGCGCCGGCTGCGCGAATTGCGGCGCGACATCGGCATGGTGTTCCAGCAGTTCAACCTGTGGCCCCACATGACGGCGCTGCAGAACGTGGCCGAGGGGCTTGAGCGGGTACGCGGCATGGCCCGTGCCGAGGCGCAGGCGCAGGCCCGTGCCGCGCTGGACAAGGTTGGTCTGGGGGACAAGACCCAGAACCATCCCGGCCGCCTGTCCGGCGGCCAGCAGCAGCGCGTCGCCATCGCCCGCGCCATCGCCATGCAGCCCCGGGTGATGCTGTTCGACGAGCCGACCAGCGCGCTCGACCCCGAACTGGTGGGCGAGGTGCTGTCGGTGATGAAGCAGCTGGCGACCGAAGGGATGACGATGGTGGTCGTCACGCATGAGATGGGCTTTGCCGCCCATGTCGCCGACCAGGTGGCCTTCATGGAACGGGGCGAGCTGGTCAGCGCCGCCCCGCCATCGCAGATCTTCGGCGCGCCGACCGATGAACGCATCCGCAGCTTTCTGCGCAGCTATCACGAACGCAACGCCTTCGAGGTATGAGACGGCGCCGGGGGCACCCCCCGGCGCCCTGCCCCTCAGGCCACGGCAACCTCGAAGCTGGGCAACCAGCGTTTCAGCGTCAGCTCCAGCCCGCCGGTCGTGACGGCCCTTGTGCGGTCTGACCGCAGCATGCCGCGATGGGCGGTATAGCCCTGCTTTGCCGCATCGGTCAGCATGCGGTAATCGGTCGCCGTTTCCTGCATCGCATAGCGCAGGGCCGTCACCGGCCCCGACACCGCCAGCGTGATCGACTGCCCCGACAGGGCCACCGAAACGATGCTGCCCCCGCCCAGGGCCTCAAGCCCCAGATGCGCCGGATCGCCCCCGTAGGCGGCATATTTCCCCGCCGGCTCCTGCGTCAACGTCTCGCCGGGGGGCATCGTCATCGGGATGATGATGCTGTCCCCCGCCCGCGCCGCGCTCAGCGGCGGAAGGATGTTCCAGTCGCGCCCCGCAGCGGTTTCGGCGATGGCCCACAGGATCGTCTCGCACAATTCCAGATGGGCCTCGGCGGTCTTGTGAACGCCCTTACCGTCGGCATTGTCCACCTTGTAGGGATAAAGGGGCGTCGTCAGGATGCCGCTGCGCTGCCGCAGCAGGGCCAGCTGATCCAGCTTGCATCGGTGGCGGTTGATGTTGGTGTTCATCATGTATCCGCCCGTCTGTTCCAGAAACAGGCGCGGGGCGGCCGCCTGCCCGGTCAGGCGCAAGACCTGCTCGGTCATCTGGTCAAGCGCAAGGCCCGCCGCCGCGGCCCATCTGCCTGCCGGCCAGGCGACATCCGCCTCGCCCTGGTTCAGATGGATGCGGCGGACCACAGGCTCGCGCCCCGCCGCGCGCAGCAGGCGCACCGCTTCGGCCAGCCAATATTCGGCATTGTCATACAGGGTCGTGCCATTGCTGCCCGTCGCCGGATCGCTGTCGAGATTCTCGATCGACTGCCCGCCCGCATCATGGAACTGGAACAGCGTTTCCTGCGCCAGCCCGTCGCGGATCAGCCCCGCCGCGATGACTGCCCCCACCGGCAGCGAGGTCAGCACCGCCATCGGCGCGATCGCGGCGGCCGGCACCGTCCGGTCATAGCCCAGCAGCAGCGGGTTCGCGACACTGGCGATCGCCTGCCCGTCCGCGCGCTGAAGCCCCGTCAGATAGCCGGCCCTGGGATAGGCGGTCCCGTCATAGACATCGCGCCACCGCGTTCCGGCGGGACTGGCCAGCGCGCCCATGTTCGGGCCCAGCGACAGCGACTGCCCGCGCGCCATCACGATTTCGGTCACGGTATTGTCAGGCCCCGTCAGGCGGCCCGAAAATCCGCAACCACTGCATCAAAGGACATGGGCCATGCGCTGCCCTCGGGTCGAACCACGATGGCCAGCCGCTCAAGCGTGCCGTTGACGTTCTTCATCAGCGACAGGGCAGTGGCGCTGGGATCGGTGAGGGCGATCGGCGTCGTGGTGACCGATCCGTCCAGGGTCAGCGTGCGCAGGGTGTTGGCGACATCGTCCATCTCGCCCCCGACGACCAGGCTGGCGGGATAGGTCAGCGGGCCGGCCGCGACATTGGTCGCGTTGTCCCCGACCGCCTGCACGACCAGCGCCGTTCCGGGCGAAAGTGACAGGATGCGGGGGTATTTCCCGCTGCCGCTCAGAATGTCCTGGGTGCCCGATGCGGGGGGCGCGTTCAGCGTCACCCGGACCACCGCAAAAATGCCGTCGCCCATCGGCAGGTTGGCAAGGCCCGATCTGGCCAGCGACTTACCGGCCAAAAAGGCCAGCCCGCCCGGCCCGCTGGCAATATCTGCCCCGGTCCCAGTAGCCGTCATGGTGATGGCGCCGGTGCCGCGCATCGCGACACCCGTGACGGCGCTGGCCGAACCCAGCACCGGCATGCCTTTTTCATAATAGATCAGCGCACCTGCATCATAGTTCAGCGAGGGTGCCGCCGCGGCGTTGATCGGGTTTGAATCGGCCGTCGCGGCGCCCGCGCTGTTGGTCCAGGTCACCCGTGCGGTGATCGCCTGGCCGGCATCCGCGGCGGCCAGCCTAAGGGTTTGCCCTGTTGCCCCTGCGATATCGGTGCCGTCCCGCCACCACTGGATCGTGGCGGTCGGGGCCGGGGTGCCGCTGGCGGTGCCGATGTCCACCGTCAGCAGGCTGCCGGCCACCGCGTCGCCGGTAATTGTGGGGGCGGCGGTGACAACCGGGGCAATACCGGCCGCCGCGGCCACGGTCATCGCCGCGCTGCGCGAGACGCTGAGCCCGCCCCCATCGGTCAGCGTTACCGTGACGGTCGCTGTCCCGGCCTCCTCAGGCGTGCCGCTGATGAGGGGCCCGTCGGCAGCGATGCCCGCCGGAAGGCCGCTCCAGGCCCAGACCAGCGGCCCCTCGGCGTCAGAGCCTGCCGCGGTGAACGAGAAGGGCTTGCCGACCTCGGCGCTCAGCGCCGGGATGACGGCCAGGACGGGGGGGGTGTTGGCGGGCGCAGGCTCATCCGCGCCCGGCACGATGACACGGCCGTCGCCTGACAGCACGGCGATGCGCACGCCGCGCACATAGACGGACCCAACCCCGTCAAACAGGCGGCGCGAGACGTTGTCCAGGATCTGGATCGGCATGGATCACGCCCCCAGCACAAGCAGGGTATCGCTGTCGCGGCGCTGGCTTGCCGGCAGCGCCTGATATTCTTCAAGGCTTTCGACATAGATCAGGCGCCCCAGCACCCCGTCGCGGGCGGCCTTGCGGTTGATCTCGCTCGTGCGCTCGATCTCGGACATGGTGGCAGGGTCGGCGGTTGCCACGAACAGCCCCTTGGACTGAAAGACCGGCTCGACAAAGGCGTTATAGCCGGTCACGTCCCAGGCGGTTGCGGCATTCTCGCCTTCGCCGTTGACGATCAGCTCAAGCTGGTATTCGCCCCGTTCATTCGTGGTCGCCTCGATCTTTTGCGAGACGATGCGCACGCCGCCATCGAAATGGTCCGAGCCGGTCAGCACAGCAACGACCTTGCCCCCCGACACGGGGCTGAGCTGGGCATCCAGAAGCGTGCCGGTGATGGTCGCCCTGCTGGGCATGATGGTGGGGGTGGTCTCGGGCATCGCCGTTCTCCGTTCTTTCGGCTGGGCATCGGCCCGGTGACAGGGCAGCCAGCCCCGTTCCAGGACGGCGGCACTATCCACCCGCCGATGCGGCTGTTGCGGATCTGCGCGCAGCAGCGTCCGCACCGAGAAAGGCAACGGTTCGGGCCGGCCGGGCCGGCACTTGCAGCAGTGCGGAGGCGACAGGGGGCGGCGCCGTGAAGGCGCACGAATAGGCGGCGAAAACCAAAACGCGCGCCCTGAGGCGCGCGCTGGTCGTAAGGAATGATGGTGGGCGATAACGGATTTGAACCGCTGACATCTTCGATGTGAACGAAGCGCTCTACCGCTGAGCTAATCGCCCGGTGGGCTGCTGATTAGCCTGTGCCGCACCGGACGGCAAGCCCCTTTGCATCCGGCGCGGCACAGGCCGCCTTTGGTCAGGTGGTCGACTTGGCCGGCCGGTGTTCGGCCGGAACAGTGTTCCGGCGCAGGCGCACCAGGACGATTTCGCCCCCCGGCGCCGATCGGCGACGGCGCACGCGCACCGTGCCCAAGGGCGGCAGGACGAGGGCTTCGTCGCCGGTCAGTGCCTGGCCCAGTTCCGCAAGGGTTGCCTCGACGATCCGACGCACCTGCGCCCGCGGGACGTTGCTCGCGGCGCTGACGCGGTCAAGAAATTCGGCCTTGTGCAGGACCAACCCGGCATCGTCAGATGCGGATGAAGCCAGGTGCGTTCCCGGTGCCACCGGGTTGCTGGTTGCGTCATCCAAAGTCTGGTTTTCGTGTTCCATGAAGTCCGCCGGATAAGGAATGTGCGCGCATAGTTTAGCAGCCGGCAGATTCGGTCAACTTGGCGATTTGAACAGGTTTAATCAGCGAACTGCTGTTCAAACGCAAATCACGCGCCCCAGGGGGCGCGTGATTCTATCTTGATTCGCTTTGGTCAATGCGCGGTGGCAGAGCCGATCGTTCCATCGCGCAGGCTGGCCAGACGCTTGGCCTCGGCGATTTCCCAAGCCGCCTCATCCCATTCCATCGGTTCGGGCATCCGCACCAGCGCGTGGCGCAGAACCTCGCGCACATTGGACACGGGGATGATGGTCATGCCCTGTTTGACGTTGTCGGGGATGTCGGCCAGGTCCTTTTCGTTTTCCTGCGGAATCAGCACCGTCTTGATGCCGCCGCGCAGCGCCGCGAGCAGTTTTTCCTTCAGCCCGCCGATCGCCAGCGCGTTGCCCCGCAGCGTGACCTCGCCCGTCATTGCCACGTCCTTGCGGACGGGAATGTTGGTCATCACCGACACGACCGAGGTGACCATCGCCAGACCGGCCGAGGGGCCGTCCTTGGGCGTCGCGCCCTCGGGGACGTGGACGTGGATGTCGCGCTTGGTGAACTGGGGCGGCTCGATCCCCAGCTCGGGCGCGACCGAACGGACGAAGCTGGCCGCCGCGTCGATCGATTCCTTCATCACGTCGCCCAGTTTCCCGGTCGTCTTCATCACGCCCTTGCCCGGCAGCTTCAAGGCCTCGATCTGCAGCAAATCGCCCCCCGTCTGCGTCCAGGCAAGGCCCGTGACCACGCCGACCTGGTCGTCCTTCTCGGCCAGGCCATAGCGGTGCCGGCGAACGCCAAGGTAATCCTCGGCCTTCTCGGGCGTCACCTCGACCGATGTCACCTTGCCGCGCAGGATCTCGGTCACCGCCTTGCGGGCCAGTTTCGCGATCTCGCGCTCCAGGTTCCGCACGCCCGCCTCACGGGTGTAATAGCGGATGACATGGGTCAAAGCCTCGTCCGTGACCGAGAACTCGCCCTTCTTCAGGCCGTTGGCCTTGATCTGCTTGGGCAGCAGGTGATGGCGCGCGATCTCGCGCTTTTCATCCTCGGTATAGCCGGCAAGGGGGATGATCTCCATCCGGTCCAGCAGCGGGCCGGGCATGTTATAGCTGTTGGCGGTGGTGACGAACATCACGTTCGACAGATCGTATTCCACCTCGAGATAGTGGTCCACGAAGGTCGCGTTCTGTTCGGGGTCCAGCACCTCCAGCATGGCCGAGGCCGGGTCGCCCCGGAAATCCTGGCCCATCTTGTCGATTTCATCCAGCAGGATCAGCGGGTTGGTCGTCTTGGCCTTCTTGAGGGCCTGGATGATCTTGCCGGGCATCGAACCGATATAGGTCCGCCGGTGGCCGCGGATTTCCGATTCGTCGCGCACGCCGCCAAGGCTGATGCGGATGAACTCGCGCCCCGTGGCCTTGGCCACCGACTTGCCAAGGCTGGTCTTGCCAACGCCGGGCGGGCCGACAAGGCACAGGATCGGTCCCTTCAGCTTGTCCGAGCGCGACTGCACGGCCAGATACTCGACGATCCGCTCCTTGACCTTCTCAAGGCCGTAATGGTCCGCGTCCAGCACCTTCTCGGCCGCCGCCAGATCGCGGCGGGTCCGCGACTTGACGCCCCAGGGCAGGCTCAGCAGCCAGTCAAGATAGTTGCGGCTGACCGTCGCCTCGGCCGACATCGGCGACATGGACTTGAGCTTCTTCAGCTCGGACAGGGCCTTGTCGCGGGCCTCCTTGCTGAACTGGGTCTTGGCGATCTTCTCTTCCAGCTCGGCCAACTCGTTCTGGCCATCCTCGCCATCGCCCAGCTCGCGCTGGATCGCCTTCATCTGCTCATTGAGGTAATATTCCCGCTGCGTCTTCTCCATCTGGTTCTTGACGCGGGACTTGATCTTCTTCTCGACCTGCAGGACGGACATCTCGCCCTGCATCAGGCCATAGACCTTCTCCAGCCGCTGGGCGACATCCAGCGTCTCAAGCAGTTCCTGCTTGCGGGCGATGTCGATCCCCAGATGGCCCGACACGAGATCCGCCAGCTTGCGCGGATCGCGCGCATCCGCGACGGCCGAAACCGCCTCTTCGGGGATGTTCTTGCGGACCTTGACGTATTTCTCGAATTCCTCGGCCACGGCGCGGATCAGGGCCGCGACGCTTTCGGCATCGCCCTCGGTTTCCTCCAGCGGCTCGGCGGTGCCTTCGAAAAAGCGCTCGTTCTGGGCGAAACCGGTGATGCGCACGCGCGACTGCCCCTCGACCAGCACCTTGACGGTGCCGTCAGGCAGCTTGAGCAGTTGCAGCACATTCGCCAGAACGCCCGTCTCGAAAATACCGTCCGTGTCGGGCTCATCGACCGAGGCATCCTTCTGCGCGGCCAGCAGGATCGGGCGATCCTGCTCCATCACCGCCTCCAGCGCGCGGACCGATTTTTCGCGTCCGACGAACAGCGGCACGATCATGTGCGGAAACACCACGATGTCGCGCAGCGGCAGCACCGGATAGGTGACAAGTGTGTTGTCGGTCATTCGTCTTCCTTTCATGCCCGGACCGGGTCAGCCCCCAAGATGGCAAGCATGGGCCGGTCCTGCCTTGGGCTCCAATCTAGGAACCTGCCGGGGGCGCTTCAATACCCGCGCCGGTCAGCGCGGAATGGTGATTTCGGCCCTCAGGCCGCCAAGGCGCTGGCCGTCCAGCAGGCGCAGCTGGCCCCCATGGGCCCGCGCGATGTCGGCGGCGATGGCCAGGCCGAGGCCCGCCCCTTGCCCGCGGTCCTGGTTGCGCGCCTCGTCCAGCCGCACGAAGGGTCGCATCGCCTCGTCCCGCCGTTCAGGCGGGATGCCGGGGCCGTCATCCTCGACGGCGATGCGCAAGGCGCGCGGGGTCAGGGCGGCCTCGACCTCGGCCCGGCTGCCGTGCCGGACGGCGTTGCCGATCAGGTTTTCGACGGCGCGCCGCAACGCCTGCGGCCGCAGCGCAACCACCTGTTCGCCGGCCGGCATGATGCCCGCCTCGGGGGGGGCAAGTTGCACCGGCTGGCCGGCCCGCTGCGCATCGGCGACGATGTCGCGAAGAAAGGCCCCGACATCCACGGACTCGGCCCCCCCTTCCTGCGCCTCGGCCCTCGCATGGTCCAGGAAGGCGCCGATCATCGCGCCCATCTCGGCCACATCGCGTTCCATATCGGCGATCTCGCCCGGTTCGGGGGGCAGGTCGGGGGACAGCATCGACAGGCCAAGCCGCAGGCGCGTCAGGGGCGTGCGCAGGTCATGGCTGATCCCCGTCAGCATGAGGCGCCGCTGCTCGTTCTGCCGCTCGATCCGGGCGCGCATCTCGAGGAAGGCGCGCCCGGCGCTGCGCACCTCGATAGCGCCGGCGGGGCGATAGGGGGCAATCTGCCCGCGCCCATAGGCCTCGGCTGCGCCGGCCAGGCGCCGGATCGGGCGCAGCTGGTTGCGCAGGAAGATCGAGGCGATCACCGACATCAGCAGCGATGTTCCCAGCATCAGCACCAGCAGCTGATGCGGGTTGGACGCAGTCAGGCGCGTGCGCGCAAATTCCAGCACGAAGGGGCGCGCGCCGGCGACCAGCACCCGCACCCGGCGCGGATCGCGCAGGTCAACCGCCCTGACGGCCGGCAGCGCCTCGTGCAGCGCCGTCGTCAGCACGCGCCCCGAAAAGTCGTAAAAGCGCCGCTCCTCGACCACCCCGGCCGGAGGGGGCAGCGCCAGCGCGAGATCCAGCGGCCCCGCGATCGCCTCGCCCGCCGCGCGGGCTGACGCGGCATCGGGCGCAGCTTCCACATGGCCCGCCACCAGCGCCAGCTCGACCGCGGCCGAGCGCACCATCTGCCGCGTCACATCCTCGAAATGGCGCTGCAGGAACACCACGGTCACGACCAGCGTCACCACGACCACCGGCAGGATGAGGATCAGCGCGGCCCGGCCGTAAAGACCGCGCGGAAGCATTCGCTTGAGCCAGCCCAAATCCTGCGCCGTCCCCCTGCTGCGCAGCCATCCGCTGCTGCCTGCCGTGACGCTTGCGCGCGCCCTGCGGCCGGTCCAGCCTAGCAGCATGAGCGATGCGGTCAAACTGCGCGTGATCCGCGCCCCCAACCCCTCGGCCCTTACCGGACCGGGCACCAACAGCTTTCTGATCGGCGAGGAAGGGGTCGCGGTGATCGACCCCGGCCCCGACGACCCCGGCCACATCGCGGCCATCCTTGCCGCGGCGCAAGGGCGCATCAGCCACATCCTGGTCACGCATGCGCATCTGGACCATTCTGCCGGGGCGGCGCGCCTGTCGGCGGCCAGCGGCGCGCCGGTGCTGGCCTTCGGCCCCGCAGGCGCCGGACGCTCGCCCGTCATGCAGCGGCTTGCCGGGGCGGGCGACATGAAGGGGGCCGAAGGCGCAGACGAGGGCTTTCGGCCCGACATGCGGCTTGCCGACGCAGAGAGGGTGAGCGGCGCGGACTGGACGCTTGAGGCCATCCATACGCCCGGCCACATGGGGTGCCATCTCAGCTTTCGTCTGGGCGATGCGGTGTTCTGCGGCGATCTGGCGATGGGCTGGTCGACAACGCTGATTTCCCCGCCTGACGGGGATCTGATCGACTATCTGCGCAGTCTCGAGCGGCTGGCCCGCCTTGCCCCGCGCATCCTGTATCCCGCCCACGGCGCGCCGATCGAGGCCCCCCTGCCCCGCCTGGCCGAGCTTGCCGCCCACCGCCGCGAACGCACCGCCCAGGTCCTGGCGGCGCTGGAGGCCGGCCCCGCCACCGCGGCCGAGCTGGCAGCCCGCATCTATGCCGGCCTGCCCGGCCCGCTGCTGGCGGCTGCGGCGCGGAACGTGCTGGCTCACCTGATCGCATTGGGCGAGCTGGGCGCCGCCGAGCCGACCGCCGTCGCCCTTGCCGACGCCCCCTGGACCCGGCGGCAGGGCTGAGCCCGCGCGGCAGAAGGCCGGGCTTCGCCGGCATCGTGCAAAGGGGCGGTGCCCGCCAGCCTGGCACCCCTGAAGCAAATCATGTGACGCAGCGATGAAATTTCTGCCGCAACCCTCTGGACGCGCCCGAAATCGGCTGCTAGATCGCCCCCCGTGTTCCGGCGTAGCTCAGCGGTAGAGCAGTTGACTGTTAATCAATTGGTCGTAGGTTCGATCCCTACCGCCGGAGCCATATCCTAAGAAATCAATGCCTTGACGGCGAAATTGCGGCATATGGACCCCGTGTCCATTTGTTGACATCACGCCCGGCCCGCTGACCCTTCATAGAAGGGCCAAAGCGTGGCACTTGCGAACTATGTGATCCGCCGGGGCGCGTTCTACGCGTGGCGGCGCGTCTGGCGCGGAAAAGCCGTCCAAATCCCCCTTTCAACGACCGACCCGGCCCGCGCCCGGCGTCTCGCGTCTGTGGCAACCGCCGCATCGTCGGTGGGTTGCGGCTTGCTTGACGCAGGGCGCATCACGATTCACGATGTGAAAAAAGGGGTTCATGCCGCCGTTCAGCGTGAAATGCTGGCCCTCGATTACGAGGACGCGGGCGGAGACCCCGAGAACGCACGACCGGGAGGGCATGACTTCTTCTTTTTCTTCATCAGCGGCGAGGAGCCGGACGAGGAGCCGGAGCCGCCCAAGAAGCGGCATTCCCGCTCTGCGTCCCCGAAAGCGCCCGTAGCGCCCTCATCTCCCCCCGATTCAGCGCCCTTGACGCCCTTCGGCCAATCTGGCCCCGTGAAGGCCGTGGAGCGGCCCCAGAGGGCCGCACAGACGCCCCAGACGCCCTCCGGCGCCTCACCCCTCATAATGGACGCGGTTCAGCGGCTTTCGAGGGTTCACAAGCGCACCGGGCGGGCATCGGACAAGTCGATTGAGCAGTTCACGGGCATCGCGGCGCTGTTTGTCGAGATCACCGGAGTTGATGATGTGCGGGCCGTGCGTCAGCACCACATCGCAGCCTTCGTGGACGCGATGGACCGACTTCCGCCCACCTACCGCCGATCCGCCGCCGAGCGAGATAAGCCCATCGCCGCCATCATCGCGGAAGCGGAGGCGACCGGCGCGGAAACCGGGCTATCCGCCGCCACCGTCAACCGAAATCTCATCCAGTTGGGCAAGGTTTTCAAAGGGGCGCAATCCGAAGGCATCCGCGTTGACCCGTCCGTGAACCCCTCCCTTTTGCGGCGTTTTGAGAAGAAAAACGCCAAGGACGACCGCGACCCGTTCACGCCCGACGATGTGAAGCGGATCTTCGCCGCGCCGGTCTGGACCGGCGCGAAGAGCGCAAAGCGTCGCCGCGACCCCGGTGAAATCGTCGTCAAGGACTGGCTTTACTGGGTTCCGCTCATCGCCGCATACACCGGCGCACGCCGTGAGGAGATTTGCGGGCTGGAAACCGCCGACATTGACGAGGAGGACGGCGTTCCCGTCATCATCGTCCGGCCCAACGCCCGGCGCGGCCTGAAAAACGCCCAGTCCCAACGCCGCATCCCGATCCACTCGCACCTCATCGACCTGGGCTTTCTCGACTATGTGCGCGAACAGCGGATGAAGGACCGCACGAACCTGTTTCATGACCTGAACCGCAAGAGTCCCAAGTCTCAAATCGGTGACTCAACCGCTTACCTCTGGCGAAATATCCAAAACGACATGCTTGGCCCTCAGGCCAAGAAGTCGTTTCACTCCTTCCGGCACTACGCCGTTCAGGGGCTTCGTGCCGAGTCCGATGTTGAGAAGCATGTCCGGGCCGAGTTGTTCGGCCACCTTGTCGGTGACATTGAGGATGACCGTTATGGAGGACGCGCGCCTATCACCGCGCTTCGCGCCGCCGTGGAGGCTCTGCCCCGCGTCTTTTGACCAATCCCTCTCCCTGTAACGAATTCACGGGTTTTTTCGCGCCTCACAGCCGTCAGGATGAGCGATTTTGGCGCTCGGGCGAGCATCCGCCCGCCAGAGGCCACCAGAGACTCTCCTGACGCTAAAAAATTTTCTTGCTCCGCAGGAAAACGCCTTCGTCACCTGATTTCAGGTGACTGTTCGAAGAGTATATTTCGCACGCTCTTCTGCGTCCTTTTTCTGCCGCCCGGCGAGCCGGGCGGCACTTCCCGCGCGCGGACGCGCGCGGCGGGTCGCGTGGAGTGGCCAAGGCGTTGGGCACTCCACGCGACACACCGAAACAGCCTGCCTTGACGATGGCGCCAACGCCGCCTCCGACAGAGCCTCCGCCCATCCCATCCCCTTGTTTTATTTTGAGAAAACGGGGTCCGGGGTGTCCCCGGAGGCTCCTCTTGACCGGAAAAAGCCGCAGGCTGTTTCGGTTAAGAGGAGAATAAAGAAGCCTCAATCAAGAATCTTTTTAATTCAATGAGTTGTGACAAAGCATGTGTTCACAGTTGTGAACACTCCGAGTGTTCATAGCTGTGAACACCCGAAGTGTTCACCAGATGAACACTCCGAAACTCAAATTTTTCGAATTCTGTAATTTATGTTGACAGACTTGTGACGATTCGATTGAAGAGCCGACCTTTAACATGGAGACAGCAATGAGACATGAGGAAATTCTCACATCGCATGCGGAAGAGGTAGTTGCGGAAACCGAGCAGAAAAATCGGGACTTTGTTCAGGTTTATCCAAAAGGATGGGATGTCATGTTGAGCCTGCCTTCCAAAAGCCCGCATGTAGCGCGCTTGTATGCGTTTTTGGCGAAGCATATCGCGCCTCTCGGAGGAGCGGTGTGTGTATCTTACGACACGATGGCGGAGGCGCTCGGCATCTCAAAAATGACAGCACGCAGGGCAGCGGAATTTCTGGTTAACAACGGGGTTGTTGTGCGCTTCAAGATGGGAACGGGGGCATTCATTTACGCGATGAACCCGGAAGAAGTGTGGAAGAGCGCGGACAAGAACAAGAAGTATGCCGCGTTTCACACGCAGTCTCTCGTTTTGCGGCGAGACACAGAAGCACTTGAAACGCAGGTCCGGATGCTGGGAATGAGGGACACGAAGAAGCCAACAGCGACGAAACAGAAGACGACCCGAAGAGGCAAAAAGACTCCGGTGAAGAAATCGGAGGCTGACCCGATTTCCGACCTCATCGCAGAACTGGCGGAAGCATTCGAGTAAACTGTCACAATTCGTCTCACAAGTGAACACTCGGGATGTTCACTTATGGGCTTAATGCTTCGTTGATATTATCGGTCATGCGTGGTTCCTCTTCGATCACCTTCACAAGCGCCTCCCCGGCGCATTTCGCAGCGGTGGGGAGGTCAGGACGCGTCAACCAAGACTTGATAGCCCGCAGAGCGTTGCGAAGACGCTTACGGAGGCCCCTCACCTCCTCCCACGCATCTTCCGCCGCCTTGCGAGCCGCCTCTGCCTCTTCAAGTTCTTTGGCGGCCTTGCGGCGGTCTGCTGCGGCCTCTACTTCGAGACGCTTCTTGGCGGTCATCGCGTCGGCGGTGGCGATCACGGCGGGTCTCAACTCGGGATAACCCGATTTCAGGCCCTCCGGGTTTAGCGCCTGAACCCTGCCTGTTTCGGGGTTGCGCGAGATCGTTCCGGCGGCGGCTTCCTCCGCGAGAACGGTCAAAGCCCCCACGACGCGCGCGGCCGTCGCCCTGGCCGCCTCGGCCTCCGCCGTCGCCTCATCACGCGTCTGCGCCGCCGTCTGGGCCTCCTGACGGGCGATCCCGGCGAGCCGGTCAGCCTCGGACTTGGCGCTCTCTGCCGCCGCTTGGGCCGCTTCAAGTTCCGCCACTCGGTCAGCAAGCCGCTTCTCGTATGTCGCGAGCCGCTTCGCCTCCCTGTCCGACAGTTCGGCCTTCTCTCTCAGTTTGCTGACGCGCGCCTCAATCTCGTCAACGCGCGCTTGCGCGTCTGCCACGGCGGCGGCCAGTTCCTCCACCTCCGCGCGCTTCGCCGCCAGATCGCGGGGAAGGTCACGATGGAGTTCCTGCACGGAGCGGTGAAGCGTGTCCCGGAAATCCGCTCCGTTCTCGATCCGCTCGCCGTATCTGTGCCCCCGCTCGATCCCGGGGCAATGGCGGGCCATCACCTCCGCCGTCAGGTCTTGAAGACATGACATGACGCGCGGGGCCGTGGACCGCGAGAGCGGCACCCCGTCCTTGTCGTAGGCCGCAAGTTGATAGTGAGCGTGGATCGTCGACTCGTCCAGATGAACGGTCAGGCCGTGAAGCGTGGTGTTAAGCCGTTCCGCGATCTCGTGCGCCAGATCGATGAAAGCGGCGTCCTGCTGTTCCGGCTTCAACGCGGCAAAAAGAGCCGCCGCCTCCGCCCCGAACGTGATGATCCCGCCTGCTGCCACCGCCGCGTTGCGCTTCATCTTGCGCCGCGTGTCCCGGATTGCGCGTCGCCCTTCACATAGCGTTCTCATTGCCGCCGGTGTCGCGTGAGGGATGAGGAACCGATTAAGCTCTTTCCTGTCGGGATCGATATAAGCGGGCTGCTTCGCGCCAATCCGCAGGTCATGTTTTCGTTGACCCGCGAGGCGGGCAACATTAAGAAGGGCCAGCCGCGTTGACGCGGCACGGGGATTGCCTTTGGCAATCTCATTAAGTGGTGGCTTCGCCATATCATAACCTACTATACATAACTACGCCCCAAGGGGCTCCGTTATGTATCTCCGGCGAAGGGGCGAAAATCCCTAACGGTATTTTCCCCCTTTCGAAACCCCAACCAAGGCTTTCAGCCTCTGGAAAAAAACGGCGCTCTACCTTATCGCACCACGCAGCAAGATATTATTCCGTGCCATCCGGCAGTTCTGGGTTCTGCGGTTTTTTGCGCGGATTGGTGGGCACGCGCTTCACCCGCACGACCTTCGGCGGCGCCGCGCCCCAGATAAGCTTTCCAACGCTTGTGACGTATGAGACTGGGATCTTCGGATTGTTAATGTCCTTGCCGCCAGACGCGTGCCATTTCGCCTCCCACTTCGTGTAATAAGGCTCCATATCCATCGGGGAGAGCAGATAAACTGATTTCAGCTCGATATTCTGGTAGACTCCGAAGATCCATTCGACTTCCCGGTATTTCCGGATGATGACCGGATTCATGTGATGATGCGTCGAGAAGGAGCCGGTCAGGTTTAGGTTCACCGACTTCAACTCGTATTGAAGTCCCGCCGCGTCCATCGCGTCGTTTCCTTCCCGGCCCGGAATTGTTGTCAGTCCCAGCAGCAGAAGGACTTGCAGCAACTTTCCCCCGTTGTCTTGGAAGATGTCGTCGATGCCATGTCGTGCCGCAAGTTCCTGGTATTTGCAGACGGCCGGCCAAAGCCGTTTAAGTTCTTCCGCGTCGGCGTGTGGCCTAAACCTATTCGTCCTCATTGTCCCTCAACAGAGCATCCGGAGACACCCCGAAGGCGGCGGCGACACGAGCGATGTTGTCTATGGAGATGTTTCGTTCACATCTCTCGACCGACCCGATATAGGTTCGGTGAAGCCCGGCAGCGTCGGCGAGCACCTCCTGCGACCAGCCACGAGCTGCCCGCTCCCGGCGGACGTTGTTCGCGAACAGTTTTCTGGCAAGGGGAGTGTCTTGTTTCACCGCCCGAGGAAGAAGCTATTGCCGACTATGAGTCTACAGCCTATGAGTAGCGTATGACCCTCGCTTACCGCACACACTACGGCCAGGCCTTCGTAGGCGACTCACGGGACCTCCTCCGGGGCCTGCCCGACGACTCGGTGAACCTTGTCATAACATCGCCCCCGTTCGCCCTCCTTCGGAAGAAAGAGTATGGCAACGCGGAACAGCACGAGTATGTCGATTGGCTGGCGGAGTTTGGGGCCCTTGTTTTCCAGAAACTTACGCCCGACGGCTCGTTCGTCATCGACATAGGCGGAGCCTACGAGCGGGGCGTGCCCGTGCGCTCGCTCTATCCGTTCCGTGTCCTCCTGAAATTCGTGGACGAGATCGGCTTCTCGCTGGCCGAAGAATTTTACTGGCATAACCCTTCAAAATTGCCTTCTCCAATCGAGTGGGTGAATAAGCGTAAGATTCGAACCAAAGACAGCGTGAACACCGTGTGGTGGCTCTCGAAGACGGCATGGCCCAAGGCCAATGTCGCCAATGTCCTTACTCCTTATTCCGAGCGGATGAAGAAATTAATCGAGGACCCGGCAAAGTTCTACACGCCAAAAGTTCGCCCTTCCGGGCACGACATCGGGGCTGGGTTTGGAAAGGACAACGGTGGGGCCATACCGCCCAACCTGCTTTCCTTCCCCAATAGCGAGTCGAATGGCCGGTATATGGCGGGATGTAAGGCCACTGGCGAGAAAGGCCACCCTGCCCGGTTCCCCGGAAGGTTGCCGGAGTTCTTCATCCGATTCTTGACAGACCCCGGAGATACCGTTCTCGACATCTTCGCTGGTTCCAACACGACTGGGGAGGTCGCGGAGCGTGAGGGCCGCCGTTGGCTGGCGTTCGAGGAGAGGCGGGATTACATCGCTGCATCCGCGTTTCGGTTCGCGGACGAGGGAACTGATCTCGTTGACCTTCATCGCCGCATAATGGCGGGCGAAAAGCATGTCTTCGAGCAACGACAGAGCCGAATGGCCCTTTAAATCTCTTCTTCTTCGAAGCCGTGCGTCTGGCATTACTGGTTTACGAATGCGCCCAAAGTGCGATACATGGTGTCCATCCTGTCCCCGGTCAGCGTTCCGGGCGTGAGCCGCAAGGTCATGATTTTGGGTTGGATTCTCGCGGATTGGGTGTGAACCCTACCGCCGGAGCCAATAAATCAAAGATTTAGCTACCCCCTCCGGCCCTTGGCCTTGCGTGACGCGAGGTTAGAGCCGCCTCAGTGATCCGTCTGGCAGGGGCCGGCAAAGAGCCTGCGCTTCGGCCCAGGGGGCGCGCAGCCAGGTATTCCAGTGTTCCGGTTCCGTCAGGATCACCGGCATCGCCTTGGGGTGGATTTCCGCGACCTCGGCATTGGCCTGGGTCGTGAGAAAGGCGAACAGATCGTCAGTCGTCTCGCCGTCGCGAACCTTGCGGACGGATCGCCAGCCGCGCACCTCGATCCCAGCAAAGGCCGCAGGCTGGCCGCCCGTCAGGGCGAACCAGACGGGCACATGCTTGCCCTGCTCATCGCGCCCCGGCTCGGAAAACGCGCTCAGGGGCACAAGGCAGCGATGTTCCGGCCCGAGCCAGCGCCGCCAGTGCGGCGATGCGGTATTGCGCACGTTGGTCACGCCCGGATCGCGGGCCGTCTTCAAGACGGCGGGGGGCGAGGGAAGGCCCCACCTTGCGCGCACCAGTTCCCGGCCCTCAGCCCCGTTCCGCACGATCACGGCCTCGCGGTCGGGATAGACTTCCTCGGCGGCGGGATAGTTGCCCAGGCGATCCGCCGCCTGGAACACCGTCGCCATGAAATCTCGCGGCAGCTTGTTGCTGTAGAGATTGCACATCATCGCGCCCTTTCCATACCGCAGATCGCCCTACCACCTTCGGGGCGCGAGGGTGAAGGCTGCATGACGAAAGCCGCCGCTGCACCCGCCGCGCCGATCGCGCAGTCGCCTTATGGCCAGCTGACGGCCGAGCAGACTCGCCTGCTGAACACGCTCGAGAACATCCGCAGTTCCTCGGCCGTGGTGGTCCCGGTCAGCACCGACGTCAAGTTCCTCGAGGCGGCCCGATCCGGGGCGGTGACCTACAGCGACTTCCTGGCCTACTGGGATAAAGAGATCGCGATCTGCGTCACCGGCGAGACGCTGACCACGGACATCGGCGCGAACGGCTCTCGTGCGGCATCGGAAACCCACGCCGAGATCCTCGAGCTTCTGGTTGACAGCGACGCGGACCTGCTGTCGGCCACGCTGCGGCAGTCGCTGGTCGCCTGGATCGTCGATTACAACCTGCCCGGTGCGCGCGTTCCGAATGTGTGGCGCCCGCGGCCTGAGAACGAACTGGAGACGGCCAGCGTCGGCAAGGCCAAGGCCGAGACCAACAAGGCGCGGACCGCGGCCCTGCGCGACGCCCTGTCGTTCCTGGCAAATGTGGAGGACGACGCGATCGCGTTGGAACTGCTGCCGCACCTCGCTTCTGTCGAAGGGCTGAGCGAGGCGGCCCTGCGCAAGCTGGTCGAGGGGCGCGCGGCGCTCAAGGGCGCGCCTGTCGTAGTCCCCATGCCCGAGCCGGCGCCGCGGGAGGCCGGGGAGCCGCCGGCGTGAAGCATGTCTGTTTTGCAGAGGCGGACCATCCCGTTCGGCGCGCCGCCGACCAGCTGATCGCACTGCTGGCGCCGATCGGTGAAGCCAGGCTGCGAGCGGTCCGCACCGCCGTTCTTGCCGACGGGGCCGATGAGGCGATGCGGAACCTGCTGGAACTTGCGGCGATCTGGACGCCTGATGCCCAGGCGCATCATATCGGCAAGGCGCTCGAGCTGATGGCGCTGACCGGCCGGGGCGAGGTCCTCGACGAGCTGGCCGAGACGGCGGGCTTTGCCGGCGAGGCCGAAGGGATCGGGCAGAGCTTCGACGAGCAGTTGGCCTTCCTGAAGCAGAAGCAGCCCCAGCAGACCGACACCTGGACCGACCTCATGCGCGGCCAGCACGACCGCGCTTTCGTCATCGCCGGGGCCAAGGATGCGGCGATGCTGGATGATTTCTTCACAGCAGTTCAGCAGGCAGCCACCGACTGGGATCGGGACGCCTTCGCCGCCCGGTTCGACGAGATCGTGGACAAGTACGGCTGGTCATACAACGGCGGGCGTGAGTGGCGCATCCGAACGATCTTCGAGACGAACCTGCGCACCAGCTACATGGCGGGTCGGCTCAAGCAGATGCGCGCGCCGGCAGTCGTGAAGATGCGGCCTTACTGGCAGTATCGCCACGGCGAAAACGGCACCCCGCTGAACCCGCGCCCCCAGCATGTGTCCTGGGACGGGCTGGTGCTGATGCACGACGATCCCTGGTGGGACGTCCACTTTCCCCCGAACGACTGGCTGTGCAGCTGCGGCGTGCGGACCCTGTCCGAGCGCGATCTGGCGCGTCTGAAGAAGACCGGGCCGGACCTGGCGCCGGAAACCCGGACCCGGCCGATCGTCGATCGCCAGACCGGCAAGGTGATCGATCAGCCCGACGGCGTGGGATACGGCTGGGATTATGCGCCGGGCGATCACTGGACCAAGGGGCTCGTGCCGTCGGTGCTGATCAAGGAAGGGACAGAGCGCGCGGGCAAGAGTATCGTCGCGATCGACCAGCCCTCGCCACTGGATCAGCTGATTGCGGCGCGGCGCCCCTTGCCGCCCCAGCCTGCGGTCTTCGACTTTGCCTCTTTCGATCCGGCATTCGGCTTCGATGAAGAGGGGTATGAAGCGGCCGCGCAGTTCCTGAATGCTTTCGGCCTCAGTGCCATGGACCAGGAACGGTTGGTAGAAGATGTGGCAGGCCATCGGATCGCCATCTCGGCCGACCTTTTTCGACAGCGCGACGGGACGTCGAAAACTGGCAAGCGTGATCGCACCAGCTTCACCCCCTGGCTGCCACACGCCATTCTCGATCCCGACGAAATCTGGCTGCAGGTTCGTCGCGACGACGCTGGACGGATGATCGTGGGCCGCACCTATGTGCGTGTGGCCGAGATCGACGGGGAGACTCACGGATTGGTCGCGGGTTTTGAGCTTGCCGGGAAATGGTGGTCGCCGAATACGACGCATATTTCTGCCGACAGGAAAGGTCCTAACGTGCAAGCATTGAAGCCCAAGCGTTCAGGAAAACTCATCTGGTGCAGAAGCAGAAAATGAGGCGGCGACAGTGCCAACGCCGCCTCGCCGGTTTGCTTTTCCGGTGGGACACTCACTTTCGCCCCGGCTTTTAGAATGTAGCCCTAGAAGTTCATCCTGGCAAGGAGCTTACCATGGCCGGCACGCGCATCACCTTTGACGCCACCCTGGACGACGCCGCTGCGCAGACGCGGCTGGCGGAACTCTATGAGCGGATGGATAACCACCAGGGCTTTCTGCAGAACGTCGGCGAGCATCTGCTGAACGCTGTCCGCGATCGGTTCGCCGCCCAGGCCGGCCCCGACGGCGCGGAATGGGCAAAGCTGAAGCCCGCGACAATCCGAGAGCGGGAGCGCAAGCGCTTCACCCCGATCCAGATCCTGACCCGGCACACCCGGTCGGGGCTGCGCGCATCGATCAACCTCAAGGTCGGCAACGACCAGGTCACAATCGGCACCCCCAAGGCGTATGCGGCGATCCACCAATTCGGCGGGACGATCAACAAGCCCGCGCGTGAAGGCGTCATCTATCGGCACGTCAGCTGGAAGCCCCAAAAGCTGAGCAACCGCTTTGCACCGCTGAAGGGCCGCAAGGAACAGCCCAAGGCGAACCTGGCCGAGAAGGTGGCGATCAAGGCGCACGAGATCAGCATGCCGGCGCGCCCGTTCCTGGGCTTCTCGGCCGAGGACCAGGCGGAGGTCATTCGGATCGCGTCCGACTGGCTGGGAGACTAATTCCGAAAAAATCGCCGCACAGGCCCCGCGCGCCTCTGTCGGCTGTCAGGTGACCTGAAAACCGATTCCCCCCTGTTAACCGACCGTTAAAAACGCTGTGCGGTGCATCTGGGGGCTTGCCGTGGGCGCTAGATGCTGGTCTGGATCGGCCGGGGCGCGGAACGTGCCCGCGAGGAAGGCCTGAGGCGCGGACTTTGGGTCCAGTCGCAGGGCCGTCACGGGACGGACTAGGTGTCGGCGGACAGTTTCGCCTGGACGCCCCCATGAACGCAATCGCCCGTATCGAAGTCTTCCGCCCCGGCCGCTTCACGCCGATGGAAGGCGCGCCCCTGTCGTTCACCGCCGCCGACCTGCGCGCGGTGGCGGACAGCTATGATCCCGAAACCGCCCCCGCGCCGATCGTCGTCGGTCATCCCGTGACCGATGCCCCGGCCTTCGGCTGGGTGCAGAGCTTCGACTTCGACGCCTCGGCCGAGCGGCTGTACGCCAACATCGGCGAGATGGAGCCGGCATTCTCGGACGCCGTGAAGTCCGGCCGGTACAAGAAGGTCAGCCTGTCCTTCTTCCGCCCCGAACACTCCGCCAACCCGGTCCCGGGAACCTGGTATCCCAAGCACGTCGGCTTCCTGGGCGCCGCGGCCCCCGCCGTGTCCGGCCTGCGGAACGTGCAGTTCGCCGGGAACCCCGACGCCGCCGTGACCTTCTCGGCCGAGTTCGGCGTGGGTCGCGCGGCCGGCGGCCTGTTCCGGGGCCTGCGGGATTTCTTCATTGAAAAGTTCGGCATCGAGGACGCGGACCGCGTGCTGCCGACCTTCGAGATCGAATGGCTCTCCCAGTTCGAGGAGGACATGCGCCCGACGCCACGCTTTGCCGCCCCGGCCAGCGAGCCTGCGCCGCCGGCCGCGCCCGTTCCCGAAACCGCCCCGACCACCACCCAGGACAATCCGATGACCAATCCCACCGAAACCTATCCGGCCTTCGCTGCCCGCGAGGCCGAACTCGAGGCCCGCGCGGCGGCGATCGCCGAGCGCGAGGCCGCAGCACGCCATGCCGACAACGTCTCGTTCGCCGAAGGCCTGGTGACCGGCGGCAAGCTGCTGCCCGCCAGCCGCGACCAGGTCGCGTCCCTGCTGGATGACCTGGGCGGCGCAGGCGCTGCGTCCTTCTCGGCCGAGGCGGACCCGGTGGCCCGCCTGCGTGCGATCCTCGAGGCCCAGCCCGTGGTGGTCCAGTTCGGCGCCGCGGCCCTCGAAGATGACGCGGCCGCGCCGGCCAGCTTCTCGGCCGACGGCAAGCAGGTCGCGAACGCCGATGTTCACGCCCGCGCGCTCGCCTGGCAGGCCAAGCACCCCGACACCCCGTATCTCGACGCCGTGAAAGCGGTGCAGGCCTGAGGAACGCCCGATGAACCATTTCCACGACACCCTGTCGCTGACCGCGGTCGCGACGGCCCCCATCGCCGAGGGCGACCTGGTCGGCTTCAATGACGCGCCTGTCGCCGCAGTTGATGCTCCGGTGAAAGGCTGGGCCCGCAACCCTGCCGCCGTCGGCGACGCCGTTGCCGTCATCGCGATCGGGGCATTCCGCTGCAAGGCGGCGGGCGTCATCACCGCTGGCCAGATCGTCGTTTCGGGGGCAACCCCCGGCACGGTCCAGGCAGCGGGTGCAACCCCGGCGAACCCGCTGGGCCGCGCGCTGAATGCCGCCACCGCAGGCGGCTACGTCCTCGTCCTGGTCCGCTGAAGGAGAACGGCTGATGCCTGCACTGAATACCCGCACCGCCGGCGTCGTCGACGCCATCCTGTCCACCCATGCCCGCGGCTATCGCAACCTCGAGTTCGTCTCGCAGGCGCTGTTCCCGCGCGTGCCCGTGCCCAGCCGGAACATGCGGGTCATCCGCTTCGGCAAGGAAGGCTTTCGCATGATCTCGACCCGGCGCGCGCCGGGCGCGAACGTCAAGCGCGTGCAGTACGGCTACGCCTCGGACCCGATCAGCCTGGTCCAGGACGCGCTGGAAGGCGTGGTGCCGGTCGAGCACCAGCAGGAAGCCGAGGGCGCGCCGGGTGTGGACCTGGGCGCCGGCGCCATCGACATGGTCATGGGTGTCGTGGACCTGGGCCTAGAATACGAAGCGGCGCGCATCGCCCGCGACGTCAATACCTATGCCGCCTCGAACAGGGCTGCGCTGGCGGGCACGTCGCGCTGGACCTCGGCGACCTCGAAGCCCTTGTCGGACGTCCGCGCCGCGCGCGAGGTGATCCGCCGCAACATCGGGCGCTATCCGAACGTGCTGCAGCTCGGCCCGACCGCTGCAAACGCGCTGGTCGACCATCCGTCGGTCCGCGAGCAGTTCAAGTACACCACCAAGGAAAGCATCACCGTCGACATGCTGGCGGCGTATTTCGATGTCGAGAAGGTGGTGGTCGGCAAGGGCGTCTATCTGCCCGAGACCGCTCTGGATACCGACGCCGCGACCGACATCTGGGGTGATGACGCGATCCTGGCCTATGTGCCCCAGCAGGGCCAGGCCTACGGCGCGCCGTCCTACGGCTATACCTACGAGCTGGAGGGCTATCCGCAGGTCGAGGAGCCCTATTACGACCGGCCGACCAAGTCGTGGATCTACCCGACAACGGTCGAGCGCCGCCCCTATGTTGTTGGTGCCGACGCCGGGTTCCTGTTCCAGTCGGCCGGCGCGCCGGCGGCCTGAGGGGACTGATCATGCCGAACCGCAAGATCACCGTGACGCTGACCGGTCCCGTCAAGCTTGATGGCGAGGACCGGAAGGCCGGCGACCAGGTCGAAGTGACCATGAGCGTCGCACTGCAGCTGGTCGAGCTGGGCGCCCTCGCTGGCCTGCCCGAGGTGGACCTTGGCGACGCGCAGGCCGGCGAAGACCCCGTGCTGCACGAGAAGGCGCGGGCGATGGCCGAGACCCTCGTCGGCCAGAAGGTTGCCGAGGCGATGGCCGAAACCACGGCCGAGCTGGACAACGAACGCCGCCGCGCTGACGAGCTGGCGCTGCAGCTGTCGGAAACGCAGGCCGAACGGGACAGCCTGAAGGCCCAGCTGGCTGCCGTGCAAGCCGAACGGGACGATCTGGCCGTCGCCGCCACGACCGCCGAACCGGAAACCGCCGATCCCGCCGGCGGCGAGGTCACCGACACCGCGCCGAAAAAGCGCGGCAAGTGACCGACCCGGCCGGGCGGTGGCACCCGCCCGGCCAACCCCCGCAATCGAAGGATCAATCCGTCAATGTCCATTTCCCCCGAGGGCTGGCCGACGAGTAACGACCCGCTGCGCATCACCGCCGAAAACGGCCGCCTCGAAGAGGCTGTCCTGCATCAACTGGACCAGCTTGCCCGACTGGGTTCGATCGATCAGCGCTGGCTGTCTGTCGGCCGGACCCACATCGAGCAAGGCTTCATGGCTGTGAACCGCGCGGTTGCACGGCTGCCCAGGCAGACCCCGGTCAAACCTTCATTGGACGACTGACCCATGACCTATGCGAGCCTCGAGGATCTGGTCGAACGCGCCGGCATGGACGAGATCGTCCAGGTTGCCGATCGCGACGGCGATCTGATCCCCGATCCCGAGGTCATCGGGGCTGCCCTGGTTCATGCCGACAACATCGTCGATGGCTATCTGGCCGGGCGATACCAGCTGCCGTTCCCGCAGGTGCCCGACCTGGTGCGGACCTGGGCAACCGCGATCGCCCGCTATCAGCTGCACCGCTGGGACCCGCCCGACTATGTCGTTGCCGATTACAAGGATGCCCTGGCCCAAGCGATCCGGGAATACGATGACAGGCTGCCGCAGCGGCTGCGTGCGCTTCAATCCGACCCGAGGCAGCTCTGATGGCCCTGTCGTTTCCGCTGACCCATGCGCAGTTCTGGGGACTGTTGCCGATTTCCAGTTGCATCTTCGATCCGCGTGAGGCCGTGACCTCCTCGCGGACGCGGGGCGGTCAGACACTGCGGGCCGAGCGCGCCGCGCGGTTGTGGGCGGCCGAGGTGCGGCTGGGACCGATGATCCCTGCCGAAGCCGCGGCCGTGCTGCCGCTCATCAACCTGCTGCGGGGCGGCGCTGGATCGTTCATGGCCTCCGATCCCATGCGGCAAGCGCCTCGCAACGATCCAGCGGGAACGGCACTCGGCAGCGCGGCGCCCAGCATCTCGGCCCTTTCGTCGAACAGTCGCGAACTGGCGCTCAAGGGCCTGCCGAGCGGCTATATGCTGCAGCGGGGCGATCTGCTGGCGTTTTCCTATGGCACGTCACCGATCCGCTATGCGCTGCACCAGATCGTCAATGCCAGTGTCAAGGCGAATGCCTCGGGCATTACCCCGAACATCGAGGTGGTGCCGCCAATCAGACCGGGCGCGGTCGTGGACGCGGCGGTCTCGCTGATCCAGCCCGCCTGCAAGATGGAAATCGAGCCCGGTAGCTATCAGGCGGGCTCGCTCCGCAGCGGTGGGCTGGTCGAGGGCGTGTCGTTCAGCATCCAGCAGACATTGAGGTGATCCGGTGCAAGCACGTCCCGCCGCCCTCACCAACCATCTGGCCGCCCGCCAGCCGATCATGCCGCACCTGCTGGTCTGGATCAGCGGCCGCAATCGGTCCACGAATGCCGTCCAGACGCTCGGCTTGTGGACAGGCGATGATCACCAGGACGTCGTGGTCGACGGCCAGACCCGCGCCTATTACGGGGCCGGCAGCCTGATCGCCGTCGATCCCCATCCGGGCCGGCGTCGGCACCGACGTGCGCACCACCAAGGCGCGCCTGTCGCCGCTTGCGCCCGAGGTCGAAATGGAAATCCGGGGCTATGACGTGCGCCAGGCACCTGTCGAAATCCATCGCCTCGTGATCAACCCGGTCACGATGCAGGCGGTCGGCAGCCCTGTGCTGCGGCTGCGCGGCTGGGTCAACAAGATCGAGATCAGGACGGCGGGCGATGGCGGCGAAGGATCGTGCGAGTTGTCGATCGTGTCCTCGGCGCGGGCCGGAACGCGCAAGCTGTCGCTGAAAAAATCGGACGGCTCGGGGCGTCTGCGCAAGCTGCCGGGAGGCGGTCCTGACAGGTTCTTCCAGTACACGGACATCTCGGGCGCGGTGCCGGTCAAGTGGGCTCGAAATGAGGCTCTACAACTGGGAGGCCCGCCTGTCTTCTTATCTGGCCCGCGCCTCGCGCGAGCAGTTTGCCTGGGGGCGCCACGACTGTGCGCTGTTTGCGGCCGGCGGGGTCGAGGCGGTGACGGGCCACGATCCGGCGGCGAAGTGGCGCGGCCGCTATGGGACACGCGCCGAAGGGCTGCGGCTGATGCGCGCGGCCGGGTTCGTGGATCACATCGACGCCGCCGTCCAGTCGCATCCCCCCGTGCCCCGCGGTCAGGCCATGCCCGCTGATCTGGCCATCGTCCAAACCGATGACGATCGCGCCCTGGGCATCGTCCAGGGCGAGCTGGTCTATGTCCTGCCGGCAAGCGGCCGCGGTCTCGGCCTTGTGTCGATCGACCGCGCCGGCACCATCCTGGGGGTGCGCTGATGCCTGCCGTCGCCGCCGTCGTCACCACTGCCTGGGCCACCGCAGGCGGCAGTGCCCTGATCGGCCGTCTACTGCTGAGTGTCGCGGTCAGCGCGATCAGCACCGCCATCCAGAAGAAGATGGCAAAGCCCGTCCAGCAGGGCATCAAGACAGAATACACCACCGACGGCGGCGACAAGCCGATGACCTTCGTGCTGGGCTGGTATGCGACCGATGGCCATATGGTTTGCCCGCCGATGTCGCATGGCAGGTTCGACGACTGGTCGAACGCCTATCTGACCTATGTCATCGACCTTGGGAACGTGCCGCGCCAGCAGATCGACAAGGTAATCATCGACGACACCGAGGTCGAGTTCGAGACTGTGGACGAGACAATCCCGCAGGGCGGCGCCGTGCCTGCGGGCAAGCCCGACTGGTGGTATGTCCAGCAGGGCATCGACCCCGCCGCGCCCAACGCCGGGTCGGCACTGCGTCCGCTGATCACGCCGGGTCGGCCAATCAGGACCGAGAAATACAAGGACAAGGTCTGGCTGCGCTATTGCGACGGCACCCAGGCCGCGGCCGATCCCTATCTGCTGCAGGTCTATGGTCCGGGCACCAAATGGGCCGAGAAGTCTGAGCGCCCCTGGACGGCGGACATGGTCGGGGTCGGCACCTGCTATGCGATCCTGACCTTCCGCTACAGCACCAGAAGCTTCAGCGGCCTGCCGCGGTGCCGGTTCGTCATGCGGGGCACGCCGCTCTACGATCCGCGCAAGGACAGCACAGCGGGCGGCTCCGGCACGCAGCGCTGGGACAACCCGGCGACCTGGGCGACAACCACCAACGGCATCGTCCTGGCCTACAATATCCTGCGCGGCATCCCGATCGAGGGTGGCCCGCTCTGGGGTTACGGAGTGGCGGCCGAGGCGCTTCCCTATTCGGTATGGGCGCCGGCGATGACCGCCGCGGACCAGCTGGTGGACGGCAAGCCGCGATGGCAGGCGGCGTGGGAGGTATCGATCGACGAAGAGCCCGCGTCGGTGCTGGATGAGGTGCTCAAGGTCTGCTGCGCCAAAGTGGCCGAGGTCGGCGGGGTCTGGCGCGTGCGGGTCGGCCCTCCCGCTGCGCCGGTCTACTTCCTGACCGATGACGATCTGATCCTGGACGCCGACGCCACTGCCACCCCGTTCCCGGGGCTGGAGGCAACCTATAACGCGGTCCATGCCACCTATCCCGAGCCGGCCCAGCTATGGCGCTCGAAGGACGCGCCTCCCCGATACAATGCTGGCTGGGAGACAGCCGACCAGGGGCGCCGCCTTGTCGCCGAACTGACGATGCCGGCCTGTCCCTGGGGTGATCAGGTCCAGCGCATCATGCGCGCGATGATTGAGGAAGAGCGGCATTTCCGCCGCCACGAGTTCACCCTGCCGCCCGACGCCGAGGCGCTCGAGCCGCTGGACGTTATCGCCTGGTCCAGCACCGAGAACGGCTACGACACCAAGCTGTTCGAAGTGTTCGAGATTTCCGAGGACCCCCTGACGCTCAACGTCACCATCTCGGTCACCGAGGTCGATCCTGCCGACTATGATTGGCAGCCGGATTTCAAGCTGCCTTCGACGATCGCGCCGGTGACGCGACCGACGCCGTCCCCGGCGGTGCCGCAGTTCTTCACGGCCGAGGGGATCGCGCTGAAGGTCAGGGGCAGCCCTCGCGGGGTCGCGGCACGCCTGCGCTGGGGAGGCTGGGCGTTGGACGGCATCACCGCGGTTCGGTGGGAAACACGCCTGGCCGGGCAGACCGACGCCGCTCGCGGCATGATGGGCAGTCCCGAAGAAGGCGAGACAATCATTTCCCCCGGTTTCACGCCGCTGACCGCCTATGAGGCGCGCATCTCGTTCGTGGCCGCAGATGGAAGCGCGGTCAGCTGGACCGACTGGACGGCATTCTCGACGCCCGCCATTGTGGTTCCTTCGTCCGACATTGACACCACTGCGCCCGATACGCCGCCTTTGGTAACGCTGAGTTCCACCCCCAGCACGCTGACGGCAAGCTGGGCGGCGGATGATGCCGAGGCGGTGTATTCCGACCTCGAGATCACCGAGGCGGGCGGCAATCCGCTGTACGCCCAGACTTCTGGCGCCCGCTATACCTGGCAGGGCGTCACCCCCGGCACGTCCTATGCGGTTCGCCGCCGTCGTGTGGACCGGGTCGGCAACCGCTCGAACTGGTCGCCCGTGGCAACCCACACGGTCGCGCGCGACACGGTGCCGCCTGCCATCCCGACCGGCCTCAGGGCCACTGCCGGGTTCAACACCATCTGGATCGAGTGGAACCGCAACACCGAGGCCGACTTCAGCCACTACGAGGTCGCGGTCGGCAAGACCAACAACCCAAGCACCGTCACGAGCCGCACCCCGGCGGCCAGCGCGGTCATCACCGAAGTCCCCGACAGCGAGCTGCGCTATGTTCGCATCCGGGCCGTGGACACCTCAGGCAATATCTCGGGCTGGACTGCGAGTGTGTCGAAGGCTGCGGTCGCCGCGCCCGACCCGACGATCACGACCGAAAAGCTCAAGGGGCTTGTCGATGCCACGAGCTTCGGCAATGGGGTTCAGCCGATCCAGGTGTGGACTGGCACGGCTCTGCCGACGACCAGGCAGGCCGACACGATCTCTTGGAATGGTCGGCTCTATGTGTGGAACGGCACGGCCTATGTCGATCTGGTCAGCGCCTCCAACCTGACCGGGGCCATCCAGGCCACGCAGTTCGCGGCCGGAATCGAGCCTGTCACCGTTCATGCAGGCGCGACGCTGCCGGCATCCAGGCTGACGACCCAGATCTTCTGGCAAGGCCGTGTCTACAAATGGAACGGCACGGCTTATGTTCCGCTGGTCGATGCTGCCGACCTGTCCGGCAAGATCGCTGCGGCCCAGTTTGCCACGGGAATCGAACCTGTCACCATCCATACGGGCGCGGCGCTGCCGACGACCAGGCAGACAGCCTCGCTACTCTGGAACGGCAAACTCTATCGCTGGGACGGCAGCAAATACACGGCCGAAGTTGCATCGTTTGACATCGCGGGGCTGGTGAAAGCTGCACAGGTCGAGGCTCTGGAAGCGTCCAAGATCACCGGCAAGCTGTCCGACAGCCAGCTTGCCGACATTGCAGCCGCCAAGATCACGGGGCAGATCGTCGGCACACAGATCAGCGACGACGCCGTCACGACGCCAAAGCTGGCAGCCGGATCGGTGGTGACGGGCAAGATCGCGGCTGGCGCTGTCACTGCGGATGAAATCGCCTCTCTCGCCATCACCACCGCCAAGCTGGATGCCGGCGCCGTCAGTGCCGCCAAGATCGCCGCAGGCGCGGTCCAGGCCGACAAGATCGCGGCTGGCGCCGTGACAGCAGGAAAGCTCGCCGCTGATGCCGTGACGGCGGGAACGATCGCTGCCGATGCCGTAACGGCCGGAAAGATCGCCGCTGGCGCGATCAATGCCCGCGAACTGGCGGCTGGCGCAATCGTCGCTTCCAAGCTTGCAATTGCTGACTTCACCAATCTCGTTCCCGACGATCAGATCCAGGATGCGAGCGCATGGATCTCCACCAATGGCGCCTGGATTCATCAGAAGGTGACGGGCAGTAGCAGCATCCGCTCAGTCGGAAGCTGGCTCTATCGCACCGCCGACAACCCCACAGGAGCTGACAGCTCGTGCCGCACGGTCGGGTTCTTCCCTGTCACCCCCGGCGATGTCCTCTATCTGTCCTCGCAGATGATCCGTTCTGGCGGCACGAAGATGCGTTGCCTCTCCCAGATCGTTTATTACGACAAGAACGACGCGGCGCTGTCCGGTGGAAACGTGACCTTCGCGTCCGTCAACGGAACATCCAACACAGCCAATGATTTCACCGGGGAGCTGACCGTTCCGGCGGGCGCCTACCAGGCCCGCTTCCGTTTCTATGTCTATGCGGCGGATACGGATGGCAACATCATTTTCGGCTCGCCTACTGTTCGCATCAAGAACAAGGGCGAGCTGATCGTCGATGGGTCGATCACGGCCAGCAAGATCGACACGGATGCGGTGGTTGCTGGAAAGATCGCGGCTGGTGCGATCAATACCCGCGAACTGGCGGCGGGGGCGGTCGTCGCGTCGAAGATGACCGTCGCCGACTGGACCAACCTGGTTGCGGACGATCAGATCTATGACGCGAACGCCTGGCATCGGACAAACACATCCAAGATCGAGGTGAACGCCGGAAATCCCGCCGCCGTATCGCCTGGCAACATCAGGTTCCTGCCGAGCACGGGTTCGCTTGCCGCCGGAGCCACCTATGTTCCGGCACGAGCTGGCGATCAGTTCTACGCCGAGGCCGTGTTCCGGGGAGAGACAGAAGGCGCGTTCAACGCGCGCGTGAGCATCGAATTCTCCAACGCCACAAAGACGGCGATCGCTGAAATCCGCGGCCCTTCCATCACCTCTGGCACCAGCCCGCAGGTGTCGCAACTTCTGATGGCGGAGGCCCCGGCAGGCACGGCCTATGTTCGGCTGCGTCTTTATGCGGGTGCCAATGCCGTTCCGAACGTCGTTGCCACGAAACCGATCCTGCGTCGCAAGAACGGCGGCGAGCTGATCGTCGATGGGTCGATCACCGCCGATAAGATCAGCGCGAACGCTGTAAGGGCCGGGCACATCGACGCGGGTGCCGTGACCACGCAGAAACTTGCCGTCGGGTTCGGCGGAAACTTCATTCAGAACAGCAGTTTCGCATCGAGCACGGCCGGATGGGCGCTCACCGGCAACGGTGGGGCCGGCGCCGAGATCGAACCGCTGGCTATCCGCTCTGCAGGATCGGCCTATGCCGGGCCGACCTATCCGACCCTCGTCATCCGTCAGAATGGCAGCGCGTCCAGCGGCTATGCCGATCTCCGCTATCTGGGTATCTCAGCCAATACCGGACAGGGAAGCCAAGGCTGGCCAACCTCGCCTGGCGAATGGCTTGAGGTTTCGGTCCAACTGTCAACGCACCGATGCAAGGCGCAATTGCGGATCGAATGGCGGGCTGAAGACGGCACGACGCTCGGCTATACCGGAATGACGGAGCAGCCGCCGGCCAGCGGGTCTTCCACCAACCCGATCTTTGGCCGCGTATCTGGGTTAAAGGTCAGGCACCTGCGGGCACAGCCTATGCAGTTCTGAACCTGCGCAAGCTGCCGACCGAAAGTGAAACCGACAGCTATCTGTTCGTCCACAAGCCGATGCAGACAGGCTCGGCCGAGAGCCGCAGCGAGCCCACGCCCTATGCGCCGGGCAGCTTTACCTACATCGACGGCAACTCGATCATCACCGACACGATCAAGGCCCGTGCCGTTGATACCCCGAACCTCCTGGCGACGATCGCGACGATCAGGGAGGCTTTCATCACCGACGCCCATGTCGTCGAACTCAGCGCAGCCACGCTCAAGGCGGGCACGGCGCTGACCGGATCATTGACCGTCAACGGCCAGCCCCTTGCCACCATCAAGAACCAGGCTGAAGACCCCGCAGCGCGGATCAATGCGGCCAATACCCAGATCGACCCCGGCAAGATCAGGATTTCCGGCACCACAACCCTGTCCGACTGGCGCAAGGGCGGCGACGAAACGCGGATTGACGGCGGCAACATCAGCGCCAACACGGTCAAGGCCAATGCCCTCGAGATCGGCTCACGCAACATCACACTGACCGGCATCCAGTTCGAGCATAACAGCCCGTCCACGAACAAGGTGTCCTGGACGGCTGGCTATATTCGCTACATCGACGACACCGGCGCCACCGTCAGCCGGTCAATCCCGGCCGGCAACGCCACCTGGTCATCCGGTGTGATGTATATCTACTGGGCCAAGGGTTCGAACGCCTTCACGACAACAAGCACCCTTTCGATCGCGATGGCGACGGATAACGTCTGCATCGCCACCTATGAGGGCGGCACCAAGCTGGACGCTGACTATGGCCGCACCATCGTCGACGGCGCCTCGATCAAGACCGGGACTGTGACCGCAACCCAGTTGGTCAAGACCGCTGCTGTCTTGACCGACAGCGCCCAGATCGGCGACGGGATCATCACGAACGCCAAGATTGGCAACATCATCCAGTCGAGCAATTTCGTCACGGGCGAGGATGGCGTCGGCTGGCAGATCAACAAGGCCGGCTCGGCCGAGTTCAACTCGGTCAAGATCAGGCGGCAACTGGCGGTTCAGACCGGCACGTTCAATGTCAGCGCGACGACAGCGACGCTTCTCGACGGCAAGCAGCTTACCTCCGGTCCCATCCGCTATGTCTATACGGAGACCAGCGTCGGCATCTCCGCCTGGGCGGGTGCGAAGCGGACCTATCTCGCCGTCGCAGGAATGGTCGGCGCGACAGCCACTGCACAGTCCGCAACGGGGGCTGAGCTCTGGGGCTGGGTCGCCCATGTCGCGCCCCTGACCCGGTGGAGCGATCCCCAGAACCTGCGCATCATCTTCGAACTGTGGGCGCAGGGCATCACGTCGCTGTCCGCCCATCAGATCAAGTGGACGCTTTACGAGGTGTCATGATGATACCAGATGCCCCTGTGATCGGCGCGCATTTCCTGGGTGATGCCGACATCCAGTATTACCAGGACGTCGGGCCGGGCCAGACGCGCGTTGATCTGGCCTCTCCCCTGGATCCCGATTATCCGGCCCTGCTTGCGATGGTCCACGCGCAGCAGTTTGCAGCGCGCCGCGAATATCCCGCCCGCCCATCAGATCATCACACGTGGGATGCCGACGCAGGTGCCTGGACCGATCCTCGCAGCCCGGCCGAGATTGCCGCGCAAGCCGCAGCGGCCCTGGCTGCCGCCCGCCGGACAGCATCGCTCGACAAGTCCGAATTGCTGATCCGGCTGGTCGTCGCAGGCATCCTGACGCCTACCGAGGCCGAGGACGCCGCCGCGGGCGCCATCCCCGCCAGAATGGATGAGCTGATGTCATCGCTGCCGGCCGATGCCCAGATGGCGGCACGGATCAAATGGCGCACGGACAGCCAGATCAGCCGCACCCACCCCGTGATCGTCGCAGCAGCCTATGGATTGGGCGTCACCGACGAGGCGCTGGACGAGATTTTCGGAGTAAGGCCGTGAGAGCGATCGACTACACGATTGGCGAGACCAAGACTTGGCGGGTGGCCCCGCGGGTGGCCGGGGGCGCGCTGGCCGATCTGGCCGGCGCCTCGGCCGAGTTGCGGATTACCGCAGCGGCCGGGGTCTGCCTGCGGATCGCCGCCGCCCCTGACGCCCAGGGGTTCGCGTTCGAACTGTCCCCTGCCAGCGTGGACCTGCCGTCCGGTCGCTACCATGCCGCCCTCTGGATACGCTGGCCGGGCGGAGAGCTGCGCGCCTATGGCGACTGGGTGCTGATCGTGCGTAAGGGCTGCTGACGTTGGCGGATATCGAGGTGATCGAGGTCGGGTTTCAGGGGCCGCCGGGGACGGTGTCGCCCGAGGATCGCGCCCGGATCGATGGGGCGATTGCCGCGGCCAGGGCGCTCGATGAGACCGCCGCGCAGCTGCTGGCGGCGCGCGACCAGGCCCTGGCCGGCGTGCGGCAGATTACCGGCCTGTCGACCGTCGCCGGCGATGTGACGCGCTATGACCCGGCGACCGGGGTCCTGACGGTGGCGCGGGGAGAGGCCGGCCCGGCCGGTGCGCGTGGCCCGACCGGCCTCAAGGGCGACAGGGGCGATACAGGCGCGGCCGGCCCGGCCGGCGCGACGGGTCCGATCGGGCCGCAGGGACCGCAAGGGTCGCAAGGCGTGGCAGGTCCTCAGGGCCTTATGGGCCCGACCGGCCCAAAGGGGGACAAAGGCGACACCGGTGCCACGGGCGCCAAAGGCGACAAGGGCGACACCGGCGCCGCTGGCCCCACAGGTGCCGCCGGCAAGGACGGCACCAGCTGGACTGTGACCGTGGTGACCACGCAGTCCGCCTATGACGCCGCCGCGCCTGCCGTGAACCAGCTGGTGGTGCTGGTCTGATGCCAAAGCTGGACCTGACCAGGGCCAAACGGATCAAGGGGCCGATGGGCGAGATCAGGGCGTTGAAAGGCCCCGGCTATGCCTGGACGCGGCCGCTGACGATCCCGGACCTTTATGGCGTTGCCCGCGGTCAGGTCCCGATCCACCTCGCGGCGTCGCGGGCCACCGTCGGGGCCGATGGCAACGTTACCGCGGTCCCGAATGCCGGAGGCGCCGGCGCCATGTTCGACGCCGCCCCGGCAGATGCCGCCGTTCCGATCGTCAACGGCGGGCTGTCTCTGGATGTCGGCAGCCTGATGCTGGCCAATCCGGCCGATCTTATCGGCGTCCGCCTGTTCGTCGTCGCGACGCGCACCTCCGGCCAACAGGTCTATTTCCTGGGCGGGCCGGCCAGCATCAATGGGGGAACGGCCCGGACGATGCGGTTCTTCCATAGCAATTTCGCGGATGGGTCTGTCGCCTCGACGATCAACCTTGCAGGCTCGACGACCGGAAAGCTGCCTCGTGCTGTCGGGCAGATGGTTTTGAACGAGGTGCAGTTGCTGCCGTCAGGTCTGCGCGCCTGGCAGAACGGGGTCGAGGCGGACGCGGCCGGCACCGCCATCGGCCTCGACAAGGTGTTGATCAACGTGATCGGGCGTGGTGAACCGGCAAATCTATCCCCGCGTTGGACCGGGCCAGTCTTTGAGATCGTGTCCCTGATCACCGACGGCAGCGCCGCCCTCGATTCGCAGATCAGTGTGATCCGTCAGGCTTTGGCCGGCAAATACGGGCTCAGCTTGTCGGCCCCCGCAGGGGCACGCGCATGATCGCCCTGATCCGCGCCATGTTCGCCACCCCCGAGGCGCAGGCCGATCCCTATGTCTGGGCGGCGGCCCTGATGGGACACTGGGCCATCGGCGCCGGGCTGACCGCCTTGATCATGGCGATCTGGATCATCCGCGAGGCTTGGAACGCCGTTGCCGTGCTGAGCATGGCCTATCTGGTCGGCTGGGAAGGCGGGCAGCTGATCACGGCCGCAGGCCCGCAGCGCAGGCTGTCGTGGGCGCTGGTCTGGGACGGCATCCTGGACTGGAGCGCCGTCACCCTCGGCGCGATCACCGCCGCCGCGCTCTGGCACCGCCGCCGCCGCCTCATCGCCGCCGCCGTCGCCGCAACCGCCGTCATCCTGACCGCCGGCGTCGGTCGCCGGAAGTGAGCCGACCACCCGTCCCGTTCGGCTTGCGCTTTTGTCTCGTTCGGCCCGCCGCGCCACAAGCCGCCGCTGCACCCGCCGCGCCGATGGCAGCGGCAGGGCGGTCGGCCGGTGAGCAAGCGGGCTGATCCCAACCGCTGCCCCTGCCCGCCTGGCCATCCCTGCTGGCGGGCAACAGGTTGCCAAGGCAGGCTTAGGGCTCGCCCACAAGCGGGCATGCGCGACAGTGGCGCGCAGATGGCCTGCGCAAAGTGATCTTGGCCGGCCTCAGCCAGCCTGCCGTCGGCGATCTCTGCCGGGCCGATCGGCAGGTCTGACCGTCCTTGTTATCTTGATCCCATTGACAATGGCGCAGGTCCGGCCGCCGGCAACTGGTAATGCGCGCCGCGCTACAGCAGAAAACCGGCAGCTTGCCGATCCAGATGACCGGGCCCCTGCTGCAACAACCCGTGACACCAGGAAGAACTGGCGGAGGGGATGGGTCTGATATCCAACCTTCTCCAAGTTTCACCCGGGTCGCGATGACAGCTAAAACGGCGCTGCGGGATATTGCTTCCGCGCGAAGCTGTATTGCGGAGAGTTCAAGAATTGTTGACTTCACAGATACTTAGCCGTCGGGACCTCTACGACCTGGTCTGGAGCAAGCCGATGACAGCGCTTGCACAGGAATTCGGGATATCGGATCGGGGGCTCGCGAAGGCCTGCAGTCGTCATCGCATTCCCGTACCGCCCCGGGGGTACTGGGCCAAGGTGGCAGCCGGAGAACAACCGAAAGTGCCGCCCTTCCTTGAACTGAGGGATCGAAGCCTCGATCAGGTGAGCATCCGCGGGGCCAGCTCAGCTCTTCCTGACAGCGTCGCCGAACTCGCCCGGAAGCGAAAGGCTGAGCGCGAAGTCCGGGCTGCTACCATCAAGGCGACGCCAGAATCCCCAATGCCTCTGGTAGAAAACCCACACGCCTCGGTGGCGAAAACGGTGAGATTCCTTCGGACCAGGAAGCCGGACAAGGAGGGCGTCCTCAGCGCCACGGCGCCAGGCCAGTGTGGCGTGATCGTCGGCGCTCCGTCCGCCGAACGTGCTTGCTTTTTCCTCGACGCGTTGGCGCGGACGCTCGACGAAGTCGGGCTGAGCCTGACAGCGGACGGAGAGAAGATGTCCGTTCAGAAGGGCGCGGACAAGATCAGCTTCACCCTGCTCGAACGAACGAGAAGGCTGAAATACGTACCGACCCCAGAAGAAATCGCTCGGGAGGAGAAGAGGAAAGAGAAACGGGCACGGTCCCTTCGGCGCAACGATTGGGACAGCATTTCGTTCGGCAGCAGTCCACCCTGGCCGGAATATGTGACCGCGTGGACCGGCGAACTCGTGTTCTCGATCGATGCGTGGGCGGACGGCCTGCGGAAGACATGGGGTGACGGCAAGACGCAACGCGTGGAACGGATGGTCCCCGAAATAGTCGCCGGCATAGAGCTCATTCTAGAGACCATTCGTGTGCGCCGCGAGGAGCGTGAGGAGCGCGAGAGGCAATGGAAAATCCTGCAGCAACGGCGACAGCTCGCACAGGCCCGCCTCAAACGCGAGGAGACGCGACTCTCTCACCTACGGCAGATAATTGAGCTGCGTCGGGAGGCCCGCGAAATCCGCGAATGGATCTCCGGCCTGCCGCAGGAAGCCAGCCTAGCCGTCGACTCGGATCTGGGCCGGATGCTGCAGTGGGTAGAGTCACGGTTAGCCGAGCTTGATCTTCAAACCGGACTGGATGCTGCGAAATCCTTTGCGGGCGAAGGCGATCTGTTCCCGGCAGTCGACGAGCTTGAAGATCCGCTTGGCGATCCCCCCGTCAGCTCTGGTTGGGGCTACTGACTACTTCGCTTCGGCCTCAGTTGACCCTGCAGCAATCTTGTTGCCGCGAAGGTCATAACGCAGCCTCGTCGAAAAATCCCTGCAGTCGGCTGACAAGCTCTGGCTCACCCAACGAGGCCAGGCACGTAATCTCGTTGTCGATCCTGATTCTTCGCACCGCTCGGCGAGTCACATCCTCCATTCGGCGCGCACCAATCCGGTTCGCGGTCGCGAGCCAAGCTTCTGCAATTGCGCGAGCGAGCATGGGGTCGCCCCCGATGGATGGCCTTTCCACAATCTGAACCACCGCATCCTCCGACAGCGCCTCGACGAGTTGCCACCGTTGCGGCGCTCCTGCACCCCGATCCAGCGAACGTGCTCGGAGCCAGAGCCGCTGGAAGGTGTTGCGCAGACCACCATGGAAGCGATCAGCGTGGCCGTCCTCGAAGCGCCAGAGCACCACCTCCGGGGCGATACAACATGCAACGAATGCCCAGACATCATCCCGCAACGCCTCACCGCCGCTGATGATGGGAGCCTCCACCAGCCACTGCGCAAATTCTGCATCGAACGAGGCCCTGCCGGCGGCTCGACCCTCGTTCGGAAATCCGAAGCGTTTGGCAAGGGCAACGCTTTGCTCTTGGAGTACTTTCAGATCGGCCGCGTCGGCTCGCGATCCGCCACTGGAAGCATATGAGACCGAAGTGCCGGCCGCCTCCATTCGCTCGCTGATGGAGCCTGTTCGCAGCAAATCCGGCAGGCTAATCAGTCGCCGAACGCCGTGATTGTCGAGGCGGGGCATGAGGCGGAACTCACTCATTGCCGAGCTCTCCTGCAAAGAGGCTTCCGATCGCGAGTTCAAAACGTGACGGGTCATGCTGTGCCAGCGTCCGCACAGCCTCCGCCGACTGACCGGGGAACGCCTGTTCCACCCATGCCTCGATCACAGCTGACACCGAGGAAGGACTGGCCTCCGTTTGGTCCAGCGGAAAATGATCGAGATCGATGGCCGACCTGACCATCTGGGTGGTTACCGAGCACATTAGCATCCTCAGTGTGACCTCGTCCGCTTGCTGCACGGCTTCAACAAAGGCCGGCCTGTCCAGGTTGATCAGCAGTCGGACCGACGTTGCGAAGTCATGGTGTAGGGTCTGCGGTGACCAGTCGAGGTACCAGAGTGCATCACCATGGCCGGTCGGGAACACAGTCGCAAAGCTCACGGCTTCCATCGGGAAGCGCGCACCGAGCGGTTCTACCGCGGCGCGAAATTCGTCTCGCCAAAGTCTTGCACCTGTCGTGACTGGCGAGACCCGGCGACGAACCGTACCCGACGAAAGAAGGATGATTTCGGTCGTGAGCACGAAGAGCTCTGAGACCTCGCGACCATCGATTGCTAGCGCCAGTACAATGGCCTCGCGACCGGCTTGGATCACTTCCCGGGTAACAATTCTTCTCGCGCGCTGGAGGCGGCGGCCACCGGTGCCGAAAGTGACGACGCAGAGGAGCTTGATCTCGTCGGCCCTAAGCCCGGTGTCAGCGGCTACCCCTTCCACATCGACCTTGAAATGACGAACTGCCTCGAGGTTGGTCGAGTAGTCAAAGTGATCGAGGTGGCCGTCCGCGAAGACGCAGGGTTCGCCGTCACGCGTGACGAGCCAGGGCCCGGCGCTGATCCGGTCGGGGCCGGGACGAAGGAAGGGATAGGCAATGGCCGTCATGACGGTGCCTGCTCAGCTGCCGCCACTCGCACTCCGGCCGCTGCAACATCAGGCACGATGATACGCGCACGATAGCTGCCGCTCTCGTCCGGCGTTGCGACCAGCTCAGGCGACGTGGTCAGCTGATTGCCGTCCTGATCTTCCCAGCATACGAACGTGACGACGACGTCACCCTCGTCCGGACCTGCCAAGACACCATCGATCACAGGAGCAGGTATGGCGGTAAGGCGGATTGCCCGCTCCGTATTGTTGTCCACGTCGATCTCGAAGAGCGCTTCGGCCCCGGTAGCGCCTTCCTGCAACGCTACGAAACGTGGCTCGCTGACCCGCCAGCTACGGCCTCCGCCGCGACCACCGCCGCCTCGGCCATTTCCACGGCCGCGCGACCCGCCGCCACCGCCGCCCGTACCTCCGACTGCGGGCATGCAGCTGCCGAGAAGGTCGGCCGCCTTGGCAAGCGGTGGCTGCTCGGATGCTCCGGACGTGGAGGACGAAGCCGGATATGCGTATGATGCCGCGAGGTACTTCAGCCTTGCCAGCGCAACCCGCACGAAGGTCTTTGCCCAGCTCTTCGGCATCTTGTCCGGGATCCAGTCGTCGTGGGCAGGTGGCTCAGCGTCGGCGAAAGCTTGCTCAACTACGGGATCGTCGTCACAGATGAAGACCCCGGCCCATTCGACGGTGTCACTTGGCAGGTGGGTGCCCTCGATGTACTTCACGACCAGTTCAACCGGACGCATGAGGGCTATGTGCGCACTGGTGGCCGGGATGATGCTGCCAGCGGGGTCGCCGAGAAACTGCCGAGGCCTCCTGAAGCCGCGTCTGATGGAGCAGAGGCCGAGGTGCTGGATGGGCCGCTCGGAAGCGATCCTGGTCAGGTTTGGCCCTCCAGCCTTCACGGTGCGATAGGCCTCAACGAACAGGTCGAGTGGCGGGAAATCTTCGGGTGCCGGAAGCGGCAACAGCTCTCCGTTGAGTTCGACCTCGATGGCCATGGCCCTTTGGCCATCGGCGCCGAGGAGCATCTTTGGCCAGAGGTACCAGAGAAGCGCCTCCTGGATTTCGGCCGCAACCGCCTCGAGCGGGCGGTCCTCGAGATCGGGGTCGAGCACGACCAGCGTTGTTCCCGTGGCGTCGGCTCCCCGATCAGGAAGCCCGAGCGCCTTCCGCAGCCGAACGGCGCTGCGACCAGTAACCGGATCGACCACGTCCGCGTCGTCGGCATCGGCCACGCCCCACCAGTGGCGACCGGTCAGCCGGCCATGGCGCTTGCTGTCGTGGGCATCGCCCAAGTGGCATCCAATGAAGCGGTGAACGATCCGCGCGGAAGGAGTCAGCGAGACCGAGTCAACGAGGACCGTGGCACATCGACTGAGCTGATAGAGCGAACTCTTCCCGTAGCCATAAGTGCCGCCACCGCCCGCCATGTCACGACGGGCACCCATGTTGCGCACGAAATTCACGAAGTCGTTGTGCTCCCCTGGCTTCGGCAGCACGTTCGCCCGAGATGGACCGCCGAGGCCACGGGTCCTCCAGTCGGAAATCTCCATGACGACCGGATGCTTCGAGGAAAGGTAGGCAAGCAGTGGGTCTGCGGACTCCTTGGACGGAGGGAGCTTGGCGAGAATCTCATCGCGGAGAATGGCAGCCTCCTCTGGCCGCAGCTCTCGCAAGCCAATCCTGTAGCCGACGCCGGACTCGACGAGCCGTGCATCCCAGCTGTTCTGGACCGTCTCCCTCACCACCGTCTCCAGCAGGGACAGCGCAGGTGTGCCCAGAAGCTTCTTCATTCCGTCGGCAGCCATGCCACCTGCAGCCGCGAAGCGTTCCGCATGGAGACTCAGAGGCTTAGACATGACACTATCTCCTGAAGCGCATTGTCGGCCTCGGCGGGCCTGAATCGAAACTCCGACGCAAAATCGAGATTCACCCGGTAGCGGAAGTGGCTGACCCCGACCGGCAGTTCTCCCTCCGCAAACGAGGCGGGGGTGAGCCGCGGAAAGCCGTCGGTCACCGAATAGAGCTCCTGCGAGAACAGGGAGAACCTGAACGAGGACCACTCATCGGCCTGGGCTTGATCGTATCCGAGCAGGGCGAGCCGATCGGCCACGGCGGCAGGATCGCTTGCGATCGTGCACGCATGCGTCGCCTCACCCACAACCGAAAGAGGCCCAGCCCCGTCATACTCGAGCACGCAGTGCGCGAGCAGCAGATGTCCACCGGGGGGCGCTGCCAGCTGGTCAATTGCAGATACCTCCACGATTCGGGACTGGGCACGAAGCGAAGTCTTGACCTCGATTGCCCGGTCACCGCCACGGAAGTCGTGACGGCCGCCAGCCGGCCCGGTCCAGAGTTGCCAGGCGTCGGGATCAACAAGAAGTAGCCGATTCAGGATGATGAGCTCGCCAATCAGCCCGAGTGCGGTTTCGATCGAAGGACGCTCGCGGTTAGCGCCCGAGAGGAGATTGCGAAAGTCGGTGATTGCATCCTCGAGCGCGTTCGCCGGCGCGGCGCCCCCTCTCAGGCGCCGAACGACTTCATCGACCAGCTTCTCGAAGACGGCCTCGAGACGCTCGCCGCGGCAGGCGACATCGATGAACCGGACCGGCTGTCCCTGCAGCAGAAGCACGCTGTCCCTGAGTTCAAGACCGTGCGTATCGTGGACCATCGGGAACCGCTCACCGGCTGCGAGCGGGACAAGAAGCCGCGCTTCGCGCTCAGCTCCTATCGCGAGGCGGGCCGGGCCAGCGCCAGCCGAGGCGTCAAGCACCAGGGAGGGCACGCCCAGATCACTCGCCTGCGCACCTGACTCCTGCCGCAGGCGTTCCCAGCCGATGCCCGCACGGGTTCCGTCCGTCATTTCGCAGCCTGTCCGGCATCGCCGTCGATGTCTGCCTGAACGTCCTCCTCGTCGCCGTCGTCCTGGTTGATCGGGACGCGGACATAGCTTGTCTTCGCGCCCCGCTCTGGCAGAACGAGGCCAATTCCCAGCATGTCGCGCACCGCGCCGAGGGGTTCGCGCAGCTTCTCAGACCTCGGTACCGACGCCTCATCGATTGCGTAAAGGAGCAGCAGTGGAACCCGGTCACCGACCAGCGCCTGACGGAATTCCTTAACGCTGTCCCAAGACCTGTCATCGGGCGAGCCGGTGACGTCCATAAGCACGTCGTCCCGCGACATCAGAGCCTTGATGTCGGCGAGACCGTCGCGTGTCAGTCCCTTGAGGCGTGCCCGGTTGACGAGGCCGACATTGCCGAAGGCACCAAGCGGCTCAACGGAGCGGCGGGTTCCGCCTGTTTCGACGATCGCGATGTTCCAGGTTTCGTACGGCTGATCGGCCCGACTCGCCTCGAGCCGGATGTATTCCAACAGCTTTCCCGAGATCAGATCGCGCTGGTCACTTCTGTAAGTCTCCAGAAACTTCATGGCGAGATCGAAGGATACGCCTTCGATCAGACGGCCGCGCCGCGCAGGCTTGATACCTTGGCTCGCTGCCGCATCGACCAGCTCGGCCGCAGCCTCCCAGTTGTGCCGAAGAAAGTCCTCGTCACGGTGCGGGAAGCGTATGGTCTGGATGTGCTCTCCCGAGAAGCTCACGTCGCATGCCTTGGCCGCATACATCTTCTTGGCAGCGGTGATGGCCAATCCAGGAATGCGTCGCACCCGGATCGAGAAATCCGCCGGTGTCACCTCGCGTTTGCGGTACTGCTGAATGTCGGCCCGGATCTCGGCCTCGACCGTCGCCAGATCACGGAACGATGTCCGCAGGTCGTCGGTCATCCAGATCCGCGGGAGGTCCTCGTAACCGGGCCGATATCCGAACCATCGGCCCATCTGAAGGAGGGTGTCGTACTGGTTCGATGAGCGCACGAAGTAGCTGACGACCAGCCCCTCAATTGTGAGACCACGCGCGAGCACCGAGCCGCCGACCACAATGTACTTCTTCGGCCCCGACGCGTAGTCGAGCCGCGTCTCGCTGTCGCTGTTCTCGACCACGATCGCGATGTCATCGAGGACCTTCTCGAGCTCAGGCCTCAGCGCGCTGAACGATGTCGGCGCAAGGCCGAAGCGGCCCGCATCGACCTTGGCCACCTCTTCGAGCCAGAGCCTCTCAAGTCGATCGAACGTCTTCTCGTCGCCCTTCGAGATCTTCTTGGCGAGCCCGTTCTGCCAGGCCGCGATCTTGTCGGCCAGCGCGTGATGCGGGTGCGTGTAGACCGTCGTGTGCACCAGCATCGAACTGTGCTGGCGCGACTGCCCACGTACATAGCGGGCGGCGGTTGCAAGCACGAAGTAGGAAAGCGCCTTGTCGAGCGATTTCGGGATGCCGGGCTCAAAGGTGAAACGGTCCTTCGCTGACGGTGGACGGACGAGGGCTACCTCGGCGTCATCGACCCCACGGATCATGTCGAGTCCGGACTCCTCCGGTTTCTCGTCATCGGCATCGATCGGGTCGCGCCCGAACAGGCTCTCCGGACCGAAATAACCTTCGGGCTTTGGCAGGCTCGTGATGAAGTCCTCGGGATATAGGTCGTCCAGGCCGCCGGTCGGCTTCTCCGGGTTGATCAGCACGTTTGCAAAGGGCGTCGCCGTGTATCCGACGTATTGGACCTTCGGCAGTGCCGCGAGAATCTTGCGGATGAGCGCGTTGATCGCCGTCATGTTGTACTGACTGCCGGTCGCATTGACGCCGGCCTGATCGCATTCGTCATCTACAATAAGCACAGGCATGCGCGCGCGGTGCGTTGGCGGCGTCTTCTCGATCGTGCCGAGAAGCGCTTCAAGTGGCGCCACATTCTTCTTCACGGCAGCGATCTGCACCGGGTCCATAATCGAAAACCACTTACTCGCCGGCTTCCGGAAGTCGGAGTCGCTTGTGGTGTGGCTGTGCCACCCGTACTTGTTGCGCTCGACCAGATCGGACTCGATGCGATCCTGAGTCTGCGTTCGCAGCGAATTTGTCATGCCTGTCAGGATGATCACGAAGCGGTACCCTGCATCGACCGCCTTGGCGATGACCGCTTCCATGTTGGCAGTCTTCCCGCTCTGCACATAGCCGACCACCAGTCCTCGACCCCGGAACTCGCTCTGGGCGGGATTTTCGAGAAGCGAGACTACCTCGGTCGATGTTGCGTCGATGCTCGCAACGGTCTCCTTCGACCAGCCCTTGCGAGACAGCAGGAAGGCCTCGAGCTTCGGCCAGTGCAGATCGCCCGCGCGCGGACCGTCATACCAGTGCGGCCGTCGCGGCTTGCGGAGCGAATAGTTGCCAAGATACTCGATCTTCCGCTCGAACGCGGCTTCAAGCTCGCTGACAGCCGCCTTCCAGTTCGCCTCGTGCTGCGGGTCGAGCGGGCCAAGAAGTCGCTCGAAGGACGCGCGGGCCTCGTTTGCCGCGGTTTCGAGATCCAGCCCGGCAGCCTGCTCCTTCCGGATGTTGCTTACCCATGCCTCGACCTGACCGGCCACGGGCGGGGGCAACGGCGCCGCGTCGGCTTCGCCAATCAGCGTCGCAACGGAAACGCCGTAGTTGTGGGCGAGCGCCTTCAGCAGGTCGATGCCCGGGTTCTTCGCCACGCCGCGTTCGAGCTCGGACAGGTAGGCCTTGGACGAACCGACCTTTTCGGCGACCTGCTGGAGCGATTGGCCCGATTGGACGCGCAGGTCCTTCAGAAGGGATGAGAGCGACATGGGTTCTCCGCGATGATCTGGAAGGGAATGCGGTCGCAGTCGAAGAGACATCTCCACAGACCCGCCGTGGACTGGGCCCAACGACGCTTCTGCTCGGGATTTGCCTCGCCCCTACGCTCTATCCAGATGAGTTACACACAGTGCCGTATGCTGGCACGAACCATATATCTCACCTGAGCGAACGATTGTCAATCGTTCGCTGAAACGAACATGTTCGTTCGCTGGGTTGCTGGCTTTTGAAGCGTGACGTGCACAACCGCTGCGATCTGACGTGCCAGGAGCGGCGGCACAGCGTTTCCGACCTGGACATACTGCTGCGTTCGGTTGCCTAGAAACAGGTAATCGTCAGGAAATGTCTGCAGCCGGGCGGCTTCGCGAACCGTCAGGCTCCGGCACTGGATCGGATCGGGGTGAATGAAGTAGTGGCCATCCTTCGAGATGTGGCTCGTGACCGTGGTCGATGCCTCGTCCGCCAGCTGAACCCGGAAGCGGTCATTGAACACACCGCTGTGCCAGTTTCGGTGATCGGGGCTGAGCGCTAGAGGGAAATCGGCGGCTTTCGGGCTGCAGCCACGGACGGCTCCGAACACTGCAGCAAACAAGTAGCGGCCCAGGTCCGACGCCATGTGCCCGCGCGTCTCGTGCTGAGCGATCGCGCGAAGTTCCGGTCGCTCGATCCACTGTAGCAACTCATCGTTTGAAGTGCCGTAGCCGTCTGGCAACCGTGACGCAGCCCGAACGATAGGCGGATTTTCCTTCACTCGCTCCGAAACGCTCAGGAATGCCTCACGGAGCGCCTGGTCGTCCTTCCCCTTGGAAATGCCGGCCAGCATGCTCGCGGCGCCGACGACTTCTTCCCGCCAGGCGGCCGCGTCGTCGAGCCCGCGGCTGATGCCGCTCCGCAAGGATGGCATCGTTTCGATTACATCGCGGACGGTCCGCACTCTACCCGACACAGCGATCTGCGCATCCCTGGTCCGTCCTGCGAGGTCCGAACGGATGCCGACGATGATCACCCTGTGGCGACGCTGGGGGACTCCGAACGCCTCGGAGCGCACGATGAAGTCCGAGGGCTGTGACGCTTCCTGCAGGCTGGCCTTGCCATCCTCGACCCGGACGGCACGAAGTTCGTAGTGATGGGCGTGACCCGTGCCGAGCGAGGACAGATCCTCCATCAGCATCTCGAAGACAAGCCGGCTCTCGACTGTCGACGAAAGCATGCCCTTGACGTTTTCCATAACGAAGGCGGCCGGGCGAAGCTTGTCGAGGACCCGGATGTACTCGCGAAAGAGGTAGTGCCGCGCATCCTCCTCCGGGACGTAGCCGACCTTGCCTCTGGAACGGACACGCCCCACCAGGGAATAGGCCTGACAGGGCGGGCCGCCGATCAGGATCGTGTCGTCGTACTTTGCTTTCAGCGTCGCGATGGCGCCATCAATGGCGGTCGCCGCAGCCTTGGTGCCGAGCTCAAGCGCGCGGGCTTCGTCGATGGCATGCTGCCAGGCTTCGGCATCGACGGCTGACCAGTCCGGTTCGGATGCCAGCCCGGCATGGAAATCGATGAGCTCCTTCGGCAAGACGCCATGACGTGCACGGTACTCGCGCAGAAAAGCACGCAGCGTCAGGGTCCGATGGGCCGACGCCTCCTTCTCGACCGAAATGCCGATCCGGAACGGCGCATGGCCGTCCTCGACGAGGGAAGCGAACCCCTCGCCAAGTCCGCCCGGGCCGGCGAACAGATCGACAATGCCGAAAGTGGAAGGCAAATCAGGCTCCTGACGAATTTCATTCAGCCGGTGTATACCAGGTTCAGGGACGAAGACCAGGACGGATATGACCGATATCGTGGACCAGCAGACCCGTTCCCGGATGATGTCGGGAATCAGGGGAAAGAACACCAAGCCCGAGCTGGCTCTCAGGCGCGCATTACACGCGCGCGGTTTCCGCTTCCGGCTCCATTCCGGCAAGGTTCACGGTCGACCGGACCTTGTCCTTGCGAAGCACCGCGCCGTGGTCTTCGTGCACGGCTGCTTCTGGCACCGACACGAGGGGTGCCGCTACACGACCGTACCGGCAACCCGGCGGGAGTTCTGGCGGGCGAAGTTCGATGCGAACACCGCTCGAGACAGTGCCCTTCGCACAAGACTCCTCGAAGACGGGTGGCGCGTGGCGACGGTATGGGAGTGCGCCCTGCGGAAGCTGGAACAGGTGGAAGCCTCGACGGAAAGCCTGTCGATCTGGCTGCGAACAGAAGAACTTCAGATCGAGATTGGCGACGACAACGCACGTCGATCCTGAGCGGAAGAGCCGTTTCCCTTTCGGGGCCATGAAACCAGCACTGTGGTGATCGAGCGGCCTTGCTGACCGCGCTGCGCTATCCGCAGGCCCGCGCCTGGTTGCGCATGACAGCGTAGTCGCTCAACATGTCCGCGAGCGCCGATCCCTGTGGCACCAAGGCCAGCTCCTCGGCCGCCCGCGCCTGGAACTCCCTGCCATACTCGACCACGGGCGGGCATGTCGCCAGCCTCCCGTTCTCAGAACGAACCGTCGCGCAGCCGCTCAGCAAGCTCGTGGTGATCGCGAGGGCGGCGAGCCGCTGCTTCCAGCATCTGGCGTTGGACATCATTGACCTTCTCCGTTGTCTCAAGGCGTTCGGCGAGGCGTCCCGCTCGCTCGCCGGACCGCCGAAGCGCAAACAGGAACAGCAGCACGGCGAGCGCGATGGCGCCGTAGCGCAGCGCGGACCGCATCCACGGGCTGGCGGCGATCCCGGTGAGGAGCCCGCCGATCATCGCCGCCCCCGCTTCCAGTCGTCGAGGCGGGCATAGATCGTGACTGCGATGCCGCCGAGCGCGACGGCGATGAACACCCAGCGAAGCGTGTCGAGATACGGCACGAGCGGCAGAATGGCGGATTGCGTCTCGGCCAGGACGCTCTGCGCAACCTCGACCCCGGCTGCGCCCAGCGTCGCCACACCAGCTGCCCCGCCACCCTTCATGGTGCGGCTCTGCGCCAAAACCTCGCGCGCGGGCGGCGTCTCGGCTGCGAATGCCGTCGCCCGGACCGGGAAGCGCTCGCCCCACTGCCGCGCGGGCCCAAGGTCGACATGGATGAAGCCCGAGCGCGGATAGAAGCCGAAGCCGAGGAACCCGACCTCCCGCGCCGCCGCCTCGAAGGCCACCGGGTCGTGGTTCGCCATGGCGATGTCGAACGCGGCGCCGTCGAGGTGCTTCGAGCGGGTGGCGCCGCCCACGGCGCGGTTGTGCTCGGGGCTGCGGTAGGCCGAGCGGACGATCAGCGGCTTGCCGAGCCGGTCGCGCAGCGCCTGCAGCTTGTCGATCGCGGGTTCGTTGATCAGCAGCTTGCCGGTGCCCCGGCAGGCGATTTCGGCCGGGCTGAAATTCGGCCAACGCCAGGTGCTCTCGGACACGTCGCGCCAATGGCGGTGGAAAGTCGTGGTCATGGGGGCCTCCAGAACGAGTTTCCGGCCCCTCGCAGGGCTCGGTGCGTTCGCCGCTTGGGAAGGTCCACTGGACCTTCCCGTCTGCCTGTCAGGCAGACCACGGCTCACCCCGCCACGAGGGCGGGTCATTGCGGGCTGATGAATGGGGATGGGGCGCGGCTACGGGCTGCCGCCGAAGATCTTCAGCTTGATGGCGATGCCCGCGAGCAGCGCCAGCATGACGCCGGTGGTGATCATGCGGACGGCGGTCTGCATGGCGGTGCGGCGCACCAGCCGGATGCAATCCACCAGGGATCGCAGGTCGCGGATGTCGAGCGCGGCCTCGTCGCCGTCGAGCCCGACATCGGCCAGCGCACGCTTTGCGCCTTCCTCGGCCGCCCGCGTCAGGATCGCCTCGAACTCGGCGTCGGGCATGCGCACGAAGCCCTCGGATCGGGGTGGTGTCATTGGATCCTCCTTCCGCCGCTCAGCCGACCTTGCAGCCCCAGAAGGACGTGTGATCGGCGGCGAAGTAGCCATCCGCGACCCGGAAATATCCCTGCAGCTCGACGGTATCGCCCGCGGTCAGCGGCACCATGGTCTGCAGCCAGATCGCGGTGGCGAGCGAGACGTGGGTGGCGGAGATTTCGCCGAGGGAGCCGCGGATTTCGGTGGTGCCGTTCAGGACGAGCCGCCCGCGCATGCGGGCCGTGGCGCTGGCGTTGATCTTGTAGAGCAGCGTCGCGCCGAAGAGGTAGGTGCCGTCAACCGGCGCCACGAAGTGGTTGTTCGCGGCGTCGAAGGCGCCCTGGTCGTTGTGGTCGGTGTTGTTGAGGCCGATCTTCGTCCAGGCCCCGACGCCGACATAGTTGTCGTAGTTGGTGTACGCCTTGAAGCGCGGCAGCCGGGGCTGATCGACGATGCCGTTCGCGTTGTCGACGCTCAGCCCGTCGAAGAAGGTACTGCCGTCAGCCGAGACGGCGAGCCGGAACCTGTCCGAGCCGAACAGGCCGACCAGCGCCTTGGTCACAAAGCCGGTCTGCAGCGTCAGCCCGAGATCGTCGCCCGCGGCCTCCTTGTTCATGGTGTAGAACAGATCGCCGGTGCCGCCTTCGGCGACGGTCTTTGCCGTCCAGAGCGCGGCGTTGAGCTTGGCTGAGAACGCGTTCGAGGCGTCCCCCGTCGTGCCGAGGCCCAGCAGTGCGAGGTTCTGCAGCGCTGCGGGCGTGGTGCCGACCCAGACAGACCCATCGTAGACCAGCAGCAGGCCCTCGTCCTCGACCCATGCCCGCCAGCCGGTCCGCGGCGGCAGGCGCAGCCAGGCGCCATCGGTCCAGAGCGCGACATTCAGGTCCCAGCCCGCCCAGTCGCCCGTCGCGCCCGAGGCGACGATGTAGCGATTGCCATCCGCGGGGCTGCCGGGCGGCGCGGTCAAGTCCCGGTCGAGAACCGAGAGCTGGACGAGCCCGTCGAGGATCCGCAGCGCCTCATTGTGTGTGACATGCTTCTGGGCCTGCGCCGCGAGGATGTAGGGCAGCAGGAGATGGGTGGTGGCGTCGGACATGGGGTCCTCAGAATGTGAGCGTGACGGTTTTCGGTGAGCCCTGCCCGACGAGGGCGGAGAGCTGGTAGATGCGGACGGTGAGGCTGTCGCCGAGCCCGAGCGGCCCGCCCCAGTCGGCGGTTTGCTGGGCGGTGGTGTAGAGCGCGCTGGTCGTGGTCGTGCTCAGCAGCCGCTTCACGGCAGCGCCGTCGAGGAGCTCGACCTCGTAGGCTTCCAGTTCCTCTGCCAGCGGCACCTCAAGCCCGCCCCAGCTGTCGGCCGCGAGCGCACGGGACCGGCGCGTCCAGCGGATGGTGAGATCGCCGGGCGAGCGCGGCTTGCGCCACGGTTGCTCGACATGGGCGACGGAGAACGGCCGCAGCCCGACGCCTTCGGGCGTGAAGGCCTGCGCGACATAGGTCTCGTCGCTGACCGGACGGCTCGCGGGGCCGATGCGCCAGTTCCATGGGATACCGAGATCGGCCTCGGCGATCGGCAGGAACGCCAGCGCGGTGTCCAGCATGACGACCCGCGCGCCAGCAGGCGCCGGATTGCCCATGGTGCCCTCGGTGCCGCGCTGGCCGCGCAGCAAGCGGGTCAGCCGATACCGGCCGGGCGCCAGCAGCTCGGCCACGCCCGCCTGCACGATCTCCCAGGCGCCGGGCGCACTCTCGATCGCGAGCGCGTTGGCGCTGCCGAACAGCGTCAGGTCGGTGACGCTTTCCAGCGTGCCGGTCAGCAGATCGACCACAAGCGCATTGCCGAGGTCGAAGCGCGATGTGGGGCCTGCATAGAAATCCGAGACCAGCGAGCCGAGCCGGGCCCGCGTGCCGAAGCTGGTAAGCAGCTCGAAGCCATCCGTCGAAGGGCTGCGAAACACCGCCATCTCGCCCGGCCAGGGAACCGCGTGCGCCGCAATGAGGGGCCGATGCGCCGGCTGGTCCTCGGTCAGCTGCGGCAGGTCCATCAGCACCGCATCCGGCGCGCCGAACACCACGGCGCGCGTCAGCGACGCCGCGCGCGGATCGCCGGGCGGCAGATCGTAGGTCGCGCGATCCTGGCGGACCGCCTCGATGCCGCGCGCCTCGGCGTCGGCGATGGAGACGAGCCGCAGATCGACCAACCGCCCGTCATGGGCGAGCCGGATCGCGTCGGCCGGATCGAGCGCGAGGCGCGAGGGCGGCAATCGGAACGCCGCCGTCTCGCGGCCCACCCACGCCTCCATCAGCGCGCGGCGGCAGCGCCGCTCGGCCTCCTCGGGCGGCACGGCCATCGGGAAGGATTCCGAGGCGATCCGGGTCGTGTCCACGGTGATGCGCCGCGCCTCGACGAGGGCCGCGTCGTAATCCTCGTCGGCACGCGCGAACTGCCATTTCAGGGCCTGCGGCAGTTCCGTCTCCTGGCCGCGCGTGAGCTCGAGGATGTCACCCTCGCGGGCCGCGACCAGATCGTCGGGCGCTAGGGTGGCGACAGACGCCCGGCCGCGCATCACGAACCGGATCACCCCTTCGGTCTCGACGGCGTCGAAGCCGAAGTGCCGCGACAGCATGGTGATCGAGGCGCGCGGGCTCTCCAGCGCCGTGATGGCGTAGCCTTCGACCGCGCCCCAGAGACCGGAGACGTCGATCCGGGACTCGGACAGCCCGGCGCGGAGACAGAGGTGCCGCACCAGTGCGGCCAGCGACACCGCGCCGAGACGCCCGGTCAGCCAGTGCCCGAGCCGCCAGTTCGCGCCGTCCGTCCAGACGTCAGTCAGCGCGGGAAAGAATGGGTACGGCCGCGCGTCCCAGGTCCAGGCGGCGCATTCGGGCACATGCACCATCCGGCCGCCGTAGACCGAAGACACCGGGTTGTTCGCAGCCTCGCCCCACCAGAGATATGTCGCCTCGAGATAGGCGCGCTGGATGGCGTCATCGCGCCAGCCCCGCGAGAAGTACGGCGTGAAGCTCTCGGACGACTTCGGGTCGAAGAAGACGTTGGGCTGGTTCGTGCCCCAGTCGATGGCCGGGCAGCCCAGCTCGGTGAACCAGATCGGCTTGGACTCTGGCGTCCACGCTGTCGGCGTGCCGCTCTCCACCCCGCCCGGGCGGTCGTAGTGCGGGGTCGACCACCAGCTGCGCAGGTCCTTGTAGCGGAAGACCCACGGCTTGCCGGCGGCACCGTCGGTGATCGGAGTGCGGACCTGCGCGGAGCGATCCGCCGCGCTGGCATAGAACCAGTCGAAGCCTTCGCCACCCGCGATGTTCCCCTGCAGGTAGGCCCGGTCGTAGATTGCCGGCCAGCCCTCGGCCGCGTCGGCATGTTCGAAGCCGTCGCGCCAGTCCGACAGCGGCATGTAGTTGTCGATGCCGACGAAATCGATCTCCGTATCGGCCCAGAGCGGATCGAGGTGGAAGAACACGTCGCCGGTGCCGTCGCCCGGCTGGTGCCCGAAGTACTCCGACCAGTCGGCGGCATAACCGATCTTGGTGCCGGACCCGAGGATCGAGCGGACATCGGCGAGCAGATCCCGATACCCCTGCACGGCCGGATAGGTGGAAGCGCCCGCGCGGATCGTCGTCAGCCCCGGCATCTCAGTGCCGATCAGGAACGCGTCGACCCCGCCCGCCGCCGCGCAGAGATGGGCGTAGTGCAGGACCATACGGCGCAGGCCCCAGTCGCCGGGGGATCCGATCCAACTGACGCTCTCGCCCGAGACGCTGAAGCTGGCGGGTGTGGCCGCGCCGAACAGCGCCGCGACCTGACTTGCGGCCGTCGCCGTCTTGTCGACCGATCCGGCATATCCCGCTGCAGGCGAACAGGTGATCCGCCCCCGCCAGGGGAATGCAGGCTGGCCCACCTCGGCGGCATTGTCGGAATACGGGTTTGGCAGACTGTTGCCGGGCGGCACGTCCATCAGGATGAACGGGTAGAAGGTGACCCGCAGCCCGCGCGCCTTCATCTCCTGGATCGCCTGCACCACCGCAAAGTCGGACGGCGTGCCGCCATAGACTGGGCGGTCTTGCTCGTCGCGGCTGACGAGGAAAGCATTGGCGCGGCTCACGCCATTCACCGACCAGCTGGTGGGTGTCGTCGACTTGGCCGACACCTCGACGCCCGGCCGCACCTTGCACGACCCCGCGCGCAGATCGTTGCCGAACCATGCTACGACGAGGCTGACGCTCTCGACCGCCGGGGCCATGGCCTGCAGCCGGTCCAGCGCCTCCTCCATGTCGGTGGCGTCCGGCAGCGCGTTCAGGTTCTCGGGCACCGTCGCGCCGCCATCGGTCTTGCGGATGGCCTGCGTCGCATAGGTGAACTCGCCGGAGGCCGGGATCATGGTGACGGCGCAGGTCAGCCCCTCGGCGGTGTCGGGATCGGCGAGCGGCCGGAACACCTCGAAAGAGAGCTGCGGCAGGCGGTTGCCGTAGGTGGAGAGCGCCAGCTCCTCGAAGACGACATAGGCCGTGCCGCGATAGGCGGGCGTGTTCGCCGCGCCCATCTTCGCCGCGATGAACGGATCGGGGCTCTGCACCTCGTCGCCGGGATACCAGCGCCACGTGACGCCGGAGAGGTCCATCGGCTTGCCGTCGGCCCAGATGCGCCCGATGCCGGTGATTGGCCCCTCGCAAAGCGCCACGGCGAAGCTGGCGTAGTAGAGATACTCGGTCGTCTTGACTTTTCCTCCGCCGCCGCCCTTGCCGCCGCCTTGGGTGGTGGTCTTCGTCTCCTCGCGGAAATCCGTCGCCCAGATGATGTTGCCGCCCATCCGCATACGGCCGTAGAGCCGCGGCATGACCGCGCCCTCTGTGGCCGAGGTGATGCGCAGCGTGTCGAGCCGCGCGCCCTCGATGCGCTGCGTGGGCGCCAGCGACGAGATGATCCAGCTGTCGACGACCGAGCCGATGCTGGAGCCGATGAAGCCGCCGATGGTCGCGGCGCTGACGCCGAGGATCGCACCGCCGATGCTGCCGCCAATGGCGGCGCCAGCGGCGCCGAGGACGAGGGTGGCCATGTCGGGGCTCTCAGCGTTGCGGGAACAGGAAGGCGAAGGCGATGCGCCGCCGCCAGGATTGGGTGAGCGCCTCCTCGATCACGCCGAGCCGCTCGTAGGCGTGTAGGAAGCTGTCGGGCGCGGTCAGGATCCCGACATGCTTGGCGATGGCGCGCGGCTTCATGCGAAAGAGGACCAGCGCGCCGGGTCCGGCCGTCTCCGGTTCCACTTCGGTCATCATGCGCCGTGCGCCCTCGGCCAGCACCTCGCGCGGTCCGGTCTCGCCCCAGTCCCGGCTGTAGGTCGGGATTGGGAACGGCTCCGGACCCACCACCTCGCGCCAGACGCCCCGGGCCAGCCCAAGGCAGTCGCAGCCGACGCCCTTTAGGCTTGCCTGATCATGATACGGCGTGCCGAGCCAGGAACGCGCAATCGCGATGACGCGCGCCGGGTCGGCCGCCGCTGCGAGAGGTTGCGTCACAGCACGCCACCCTCGTGCCCGCCATCCTTCGTGGCATAGCGGAGCACGGCGTCCTGGCCGGGGATATGCGGGAAACCCCGGAAGTTGGCGGTGTTGGCGAACTTCGCCCCGCAGGTTTCCATCCGCTTGTCGCAGCCCGCACGGATGGTGAAAGCGTCGCCCTCGGTGATCGCGCGCACCGGCGCCTCGAGCAGGGTCAGGATTGCCACGCCATCCGTGACGTCATGGCCCAAAACCTCGGCGTGCCGTCCCGTGTTCGCGCCGCTCGTCCAGTCCAGCGTGCCGAAGGTGAACCAGCCGGGGGCGAAGGCGCCGAGGCCCGAGGCCGTGAAGGCACGGTCGCGCAGAAGGTCGATCACCGCGCCCGTGCCATTGTAGGCGGGATCCTCGAGGTCGACACCGCAGCGCGCGTCGCCGAGTGCGGCATCACAGGTCGCCTGGAAGGTCCGCCCGACCGTCTGGCCCAGCACATGGGCGAGCGAGCGGACTTCGGCGACGAAGGCCAGCCGCCCGCGCCGGATCTGGCCGATGGCCCCGCGGCGCATCAGGACGCGCTGACTGGAGTCGGCCCAGTTTACCCGCCAGACCTCGACCTCGGCGTTGTCCCAGCGGCCGTCCAGGATGTCGGTCTCGGTGATCCGGTCCGAGGTCAGCACACCCTCAGCGTCCTGAGCATCGACGGACAGGTCCGAGCCCGACCGCACCTCGGAGGCGGTGAGCCCGCTCTCGGGTTCGAAGTCCGTCCCGTCGAAGGTGAGCGTCCGGTCGTGGTCGGTGAAGCCGAAACTCATGCCGTCGGCGCGCGCGATCCGCCAGCACCAGGCGAGCGTGGTCGTGCCCTCGTCGAGATGAGCCTGCAGGTCGGGGTCGAGGGTCTTCATCGGCGCAGTTCCAGCAGAGGAATGGATGTGATCGAGCCGAGCCGCTCGAGGTCGAGCGTCACGTCGAGCATGTCGGTGTCGAAGCGGACCGGCACGTCGAAGGCGTAGCCCGCGGTAATGGCGACGCCCTCCGCGGGCGCAGTGTCGAAGGTGACCGCGCCGGTGGTCGCGTCGACGGACCAGCCGGACGGCTGCTCGACGCCCGCCAGCGCGATGCGCACGCTGCCGGTCACCGGCTTGGCGATGGCGCGCGTCCAGGATTGCGCGCCCGAGGCGTAACGCTTCACCAGTTGAAAGGCGGTCGTCGCGCCGTCGCCGGTGCCGATCGCCTGATCGGTGGGCGACGGCGTGCCCGACGGTAGGCAGGACTTGTGGTCGCCCCAGTCCTTGAACCGGAAACCATGCAGCCGACCGTTGCGCGCCTCGAAGAAGGCAACCACCGCCGCCAGATCGTCGGCGCGGCGGATGCCGTAGGCGACATCGTAGCGGCGGCGCGAATTGGCCCAGCTGGCGTTGCGCTCCTCGTCGCCAGAGGCGAGCTCGACGATCTGCGTGCGCCGCTCGGGCCCGCCCCGCGCGCCGCGGCTGATATTGTCTGGGAAGCGGACCTCGTGGAACGCCATCACATACCCCTCCGCCCGAGTGACACGGCGCGGGCGATGTCGGCCGCGACCTGCGTTCGCGATCGCCGGAAGCTTTCGGCGTCACGCGCCATGATGGTGACGTTGACGCCGCCGCCCGTGCCGTAGCTCTGCGCCTCACGGCGCGACAACACCCGCTCGCCGCGCTGCAGGATCGCGGATACCTCGTCGTGACGAAGCCCGGCCATGCCGCCACCATGCATGCGGGGCGCGGCTGCGAAGGCCATGGCCGGGACCATCCGCGAGGGTCCGCCCGATCCAACCATCCCGCCCGCATGCAGGACGTTCGCGATAATGCCGCCCGCGCCGGAGAACACGCCGGAGAGCGCATTGGCGATCGGCCCGAGGATGAACCGCCGCGCCGCGAGCTGGGCGAGATCGGCCAGCAGCGAGGTGACGAGGTCGCGGAAGCTCAGCTTGCCGGTCCGGACAAAATTGCCCACGGCGTTCTCGGCCGACTGGAAGGCTCCGACGAGGCTCTGACCGATGTCGCCACCGATGTCGCGGGCCTTGCTGGCGTAATCGGACAGCGCCGCCGTGACTGCCTGCCAGCCGGTGACGGCGGCTTCGGTCGCGGGCTCCGCCGCCGCGGCAGCAGCCCCGCCAGCCGCACCAGCACCGGTCGCGGCGCGTCCGACATCGCCGAGTGCCGTCTCCAGCCGCTCGGCCGCGCCGGTGGCCTCGGTCAGCGCATCGGCACTGGCCTCGTCGGTGTCGCGCACCGCATCGCGCAGCGCCTGCCAGCTTTCCAGCGGGGCGCGAGCGCCGTCGGCCAGATCGCGCGCGGCCCCGCGATAGAGGTTCGCGGATTCGAGCGCCCGGTTCGCCGCCTCGGTCAGACCGAGATCGGGCGCGGTGAGCGGGTTGTCCTCGAAGGCCCCGGTCGAAGGCCGCCTGTGCTGCGGTGGTAGCGGCGGTCGCCGCGCCCGCGAAGCGGTTCTCGATCTGGCCGAGGTCGAGGTCGGGCACCAGCGAGATGCGCCGCTCCGACCCGAGCGCTTCCAGCCCTTGGTTGATCCCGCCGATGAAGCCGTTGATGCGCGAGACTACGCCGTTCAGCATCGCCTCGACGCCGTCGACCAGGCTGTTGGCCGCCTGGAACGCCAAATCGCCGATGGCGGCGGGCAGCAGGCCCCAGATCGCCTTGATCGCCTCGTAGGCGCCCTCGAACGTGTTGGCGGCGGTGTTGCCGAAGCCGACGACGCTCTCGATGGCACTCTGCATGCCCGACGCGGCGTCGGCTTTCAGGTCGAAGAACATCGCCGTGGCGGCGGCACCCGCGGCGGCCGCGCCCATGCGGATCCGCTCCCAGACCTCGACGGCGAGGTCCTTCAGGAGCGACATCGCCTCGCCAAAGCCACCCGCACCGGAGACGAGACGCGTGAACTGGTAGACGAGCTCGCCCGCGCCGACGATGAGCGCCCCGATTCCGGTGCGGATCAGCGCGCCGCGCAGGACGACCAGCGCCGTGGCGAGGCCCCGGACCGAGAGCGCCGCAGCGGCCATGCCCGCCACCCAGCGGCCTGCGAGAAAGGCCGCGAAGGTGGCGGCATAGGCTGTGAGGCGGCCGATGTTGTCGAAGAGGCCGCGAATGGCGATGCCGAGCGGGCCGGTGCGGCTGGCGACCGCCGCCATGGCGTCGGCGACGGCTTCCAGTGCAGGCGCAGCGGCGACCGCGAGCTGGTTCGACAGCCCACGCCAGATCAGTCCGAGGCGGGAGATCGCGTCGTTCGTCCGCTCGATCTGGTCCGCGTCCTGCTCCGAGACAACGACGCCGAAGGCGAGGACGTCCTCCGTTGCCTGACGCAGCGTCGCGGTGTCGATCCGGCTCATGGCGATGGAGCCTTCCTCGCCGAAGAGCTGGCCGGCGACGGCCGCGCGCTCCGCGACGGGGACGAAGCTTTCGATCGCGGCGTTGATCGCGCCGACGCGCGCGTCGAGCGGCAGCGCGATCAGGTCGGCGGCCGCGAGGCCGAGCCGGTCCAGCGCGTCCGCGGCGGGGCCGGTCCCGGCGGCAGCCTGGCTGAGTCGCCGCGTCAGGTCCTTCGTCGCCTGCTCGATGCCGGACATGGACACACCAGCCAGCTCGCCCGCGCGCTCCAGCGTCTGGATCGAGGCTACGGTGGTGCCGAGGGACTGGGCGAGCTTGGCCTGCGCATCGACCGTCTGCAGACCGGAGCGGATCATCGCCACGCCCGCCGCGGCGGCAGCTGCAACTGCGGCGGCAGCGGCTACGGCAACGCGACGGGAAAATGCCGCTAGCCTCGCGTTCGCGGCCTCCATCTCCCGGCTCAGCCGTCCGAAGCCGCGCGACCCGGCCTCGCCCACGCCTTCCAGCTCGGCGCGCACCTGCCGTCCGCCCACGGCCGCGAGGCGGACGCTGACCCTCTTCTCAGCCATGGGAGTGCTCCATCTGCTCGTTGAGCTTGGCGACCATCACCGCTTCGATGACAGGCAGCAGTTCGGCCATGGCGAGCGGCGGCACGCCGAGTGCGTCACCGACCGCGAGCGCCGCCGACATGTCCCAGCCGATCACCGCGCCGGGCAGGACACGCAGTTGGCCGCCGAGTCGGCCGACAAGGTCCCAGACCTGCCAACCCTCCGGCGTTGCCGGACGGTTCAGCCGCGCCGGGCAGTCCGGGCAGGCTTGCTCGCGGCCCTCGTAGGGTGCGCAGGTTTCGCAGTAGCGCTCGCCCCCGCCGAAGGACCATTCGGCGAGAGCGCGGAGGCGTTTTTTTCCTGTTCCAGCAGCAGACCCTTCGAGACGTAGGTCAGCTGGAAGGCTTCGAAGATCGGCCAGACATCGAGCAGCGCGTCGATGGCCTCCGGGCTCGGGTCGATCACGTTGCCACCCGCGTCCCCGATGCCGTCCCAGGCGAGCACGGCACGCCGCGCGAGCGCCTTCGCGAAAGCGACGGCGCGTTCCTCGTCCGAGGCTTCTTCCGGAACTGCCTCGACGGCGGGATCGCTCCGGGTCGCCACCATTAGCGCCGTCGTCAGCGGGCGCAGCTGCACCCGGACGCCGGGGGCGACGTCGTGCCAGCGCGGCGCGTTGGTCAGGTCGAGCGTGAGCATCAATACGTCTCCACTTCATTCACGAGGGTGGCGGTGCACATCCGGCCGACGACGCTGTCGCGCGCGGCCTGCCAGTCGAAGGTCGCCTGCACGCCCTGCGGCCCGGAAATCTCGACCCGCGGGCGCGGCAGGTAGACGGCGTGCACGGTGAAGGTGAAACTTTCGCCGGACGGCAGGACGTAGGCGAACTCCATCTCGCAGGCCTCGCCGTTGATCGCCTGCGTCACTAGCGTCTGGTCGGCGAAGCGCACCTCGATCCGGCCGGTGAGCGCCGCGATGGACGGGTCGGCCCCGTCGATGCGCCCGTCCGAGCGGATGGTCTCGATCCGGTCGAGGTTGTTGGCGTAGGTGATCTCGGCCGAGACCACGTTGCCGAGGGCGGACCCGTTGCGCGTGATCGACCCGTTGAAATGGCCGAAGCGCTTCAGTTCCAGCGCAGCAGGCGTTCCGGCGCTGGTCGTCGTGCCCACCGTCTCACCCTGCGCCACCAGCCGCGCGGTGGCAGTCAGTAGGCCAGACCGCTGCATCTGCCAGGTGATCTGGTCGAGCACGCAGCCGGAATACATCGCGTAGCGTGGCACCTCGGGCATGCCAGTCTCGATCGACATGCTCGGCAGCGTCCAGGACCCCGACTGGAACTCGTGGGTGAACGGGGCCTCTGCGCCCGTGGTCATCGGCGCGCCGAAGGCCGCCTTCAGCCAAAAGCCAAAGGCCTCGGCATCAAGCGGCACGACGACATCGCCGTCCGCCGTCACCGCGTCCTTGATCGGCGCCAGCGGATCGCGGCCGTAGCCGAGAAGCTCGGAGTTCAGCAGTGGCTGCTCCGCCCCAAGCGATGAGCTGGCGAAGGGCATGCGAGTGAAGCCGCTCGCGGGCGACGTTCCATAGGTCGTCTCGAACGCAAGCGCCATCAGCGCCCGCGCCCCCTGGGCTCGTGCCATGGTGTTCTCCTGTGGTCGGTTGGGTCAGGCCAGCGCGTCGGCCGTGGAATAATGCAGCACCACCGGGATCACGGCGGCCTTCAGGCTCGCCGCGCCCTCGACCGGCAGATCGACGGGCCTTGGCGCTTCCGCCTCGACCCAGTCGCAAAGGCCGCCCAGCGTTCGGTCGGCGGCGAGCGCTGCGCCGATGCTGGCGGTTAGCGTATCAAAGGCGGCGTCAAGGTCGGCGCCCTGAACGACAGCCTCGATCTCGGCGCGGTGCTGGTAGTGATAGACCAGCGGCGAGAGCGTCACCTCGGGCTCACCCGGCTCGCCGTCGCGCAGGATCAGCAGGCCCTCGGCCGGGACGCGTTCGGGCAGCACCTCACCGCGCAGTGCGGTCGATGGCAGTGCCGATAGCCGCGTGTGCAGCGCGACGAGGATGGTTTCGCGAGCGGTTGCCATAGAGAAGCTCCCAAAGGATACTCACAGTAGCTGCACAGGAGCGACTATTGGCTACAGTTCCAGATGTTTTCATTATCGAGTCCTTGGACCCGGACGATGAGGGGAATGGACGATTTGAAGGCAGTGTCGTTTCCCATGTCCTACGTCTCCATGGAAAGAATCCAAGATACTCGTATGTCCGGACCAGAGAGCAGTTCGAGCAAGCTGCCTTGGATTTCGGGACGTCACGGTACCGGTATTTGCATATCTCAGCACATGCTGAACCTGAGGGGATGTGTACGACAAACCAAGACGAGATCGATTACGACGAGCTAGCAGAAATCTTAGCTCCACACCTTGGCGGTCGACGGTTGTTCCTCTCCGCCTGCTCGATGGTTCATGAGGACATGGCCAAGGAAATCATCCCCAAAACAGGGTGCTATTCCGTGGTCGGGCCGCGCGAGGATATTCCATTCACAACGGCGGCGGTGTTTTGGCCAGCCCTTTATCACTTGATGTTCACAATCAAGGACACCGCGATAAGCCACGGGACATTGAAGGAAAACCTTCTTAGAGTTTCCGATCTGTTTGACACAGAGATCGGTTACTTCTCAAAGTCGAAGAAGCTCAAGCGTGGATACACGTCGGACATAATGAAAAGGCGAGGCTAGAGCTTTTCCTCCACCCAGTTCGCCACGATCAGCCCCGGCACGCTGTCCAATGCCCGGTCCGCGTCTCGTGCGAGGTCTAGCCGCTTCGGCAGCTTGACCTGCGGGACCAGCGGAAGATCGGTGCGGTGACCTTGCCGCGCCTGGTCTTCGAGCGCGACACTACCGCCTGGCCCTTCGTGTTCAGCCGCCCCTCCGCCACCAGCAGGCTCGGGCCGCTACGGCGATAGACGAAGCGGAGCCGCAGCCCGCGTCGCCGTTCCCATTCGCCGGGCGTGATCCGGCCGCCTCGGAGGGACTTGCCTGCGGCAGGCAGCGGGATCGCCAGCCAGAAGCCGCTTTTCGACCGGATCAGCGGCCCCGTGTCATGCGCGCCGACGATCACCGGCGCCTTCGACCAGACCAGCGCCGCGGCGTCGAGGCTCTCGCCCGACCTCGGGAAGTTCTGGCTGCGGATCGAGTTGGCGAGCCGGAGCCCGAGCCCCGCGCCGGTGATCTGTAGCCGCCATGCGGTCTTCAGCCCGGTTCCGGCCTCGCGCATGGCGGCCGTCACGGCGCGCTCCCCGGCCGCCACCTCCGCCGCCATCATCGGGACGATGTCGGGATCGATGTCGAGCTTCAGTTTCACGCGGGCCTCAGATCGACCGTCCAGACCAGCCGCTGACGGTCGCGGACGGGCTCTCCCTGGATGAGGAAGGCGTCGCCATCGATCTCGATGCGGTCGCCGGGGCGCGGGTTCGCAACCTCCGCTACGCGCAGGTCAATCCGGGTGGTTTCCGACCAGAGCCGCGCATCGCCGAAGTCCGATATGGCATCCGCGCGCCGGGCGACGGCACGCACCAGCACGGGCGCGCCGCCGTCGGCGATGTAGACCGCGTCCCGGCCGATATTGGGATCGGCAAAGAGCGCACCGACGGCGGCGGCGAAGGCGCTCATCAGAAGCTCGCGTTCAGCCGTACCCGGCCGATGGTGTCGCCGGCGCCGCTCGCCACCGCCTCGACCGCCAAGCCGATGAGGGTGTTGTCGGTCGCGACCGTGGTGCAGCGCTTGTTGGTGTCGTCCCAATAGACCCTGGCGCCGACGGTCCAGGCCTGAGAGCCGACCTTGGTGATGTCGAACACGCCGACGAGCGCCGTCTCGACGGGCTCGGCGATGGCGGCCGCTCCGGCGGCGATGCCGAAGATGGAGCCGACGAGCAGGCCATCGCCGGAGGCGACGGCATAGGGCGCGGTCAGGGTGATCGTGTTGCCGGGCTGGACGTAGTTTTTCATGATGGGAATCCTCGTGGAAAGACGAAGGGCGGCCCGTCAGGACCGCCCGCGTGTCAGGGTTCAGGATGGGGTGCGGGTTACGCGCCCGGGTTCTTGTAGAGGCCGCGCCAGTCGATGGCCTTGGCGCCGAAGTCGAGGCGGCACTTGATCTCGACGCCGTCGACATCGAAGCCGTTGCGCGTCTCGATGTAGGCGCCCTGCTGGCCCTCGAGATAGGCGTATTCGATGGTGTCGATCTGGTTCGGGCTTGCCGCCAGATACCAGGCGGTCTCGCTGGCCGCGTCGAGCCGGGGCTCGCTGATCGGCGCGAGGGTGCGGATCGACTGCGGCACCACGCTGGACGTCGCGGCGGGGACGAGGTTCTGGGCGACCAGCTGCTCGGCCTTCAGTTCCAGCGACGCGGGCACGATCAGGAACGCCGGGCGGACGTTCAGCACCGTCTTCTTGTCGAGCCCGGTCTGCTTGGCCATCGCGGCGCGGGCCGCGCCGACGCTGCCGACGTCCAGCGCCGCCCCGGTGCCCGCGAGGTTCTTGTGCGTGGTGTGGAAGAGCGCGTTGCCGTCGGCCATCGCCGGGTTGGCGGTGATGATGCCCCAGACCACGTCCGACTCCAGCTGGGCGATGGAGTTGCCGTACATCGCCGGGATCCGCGTGAAGGCGTCGAGATCGTCGTTGATCAGCGTCTGGCGGGTGATCGCGACCACCCGGCCATAGGTCTTGACCTTGTAGCTCTCCTTGCTCTCGCCGAGCGTGCCGCGCTTGAACTCGCCGCTCTCGCCGACTTCCAGCAGCTGGGGCGCTTCGCCGAGCTGGACCTGGTGCATCGCCTTGAAGTCAGTGGCGAGCACCTGGCGGCAGAACAGCATGAAGGTGCGGGGATAGGCCTCGTAGGCCTGCCGCAGCGTCTTGTTGGTGACCGCCGAGAGGATCTCGGGGAAGTCGGACGTCGAATGCAGCGCCCGCGTCGCCACCTCGTCACGCGACAGGCCGCGCGTGCCGACCCCGGCATTGCCGAGGCTTTCGCGGGCGAGTTCCAGCAGGGTCATTCCGCGGTACTGGCGCGCGGCGTCCTCCAGCTGGAACAGCGTCGGGCTGTAGCGGTGCAGCAGCGCGTTTGCCACGGCGTCGCGGCGGGTGATGCGCTCGTCGCGGCCGCCGAGCGGCACGGAGACATGGGGGAAGGTCTGGGTCTCGTCGGATTTGGCGGCGACCTGATCGAGGATCAGGCGGCGGGACTCGTCCACGCTGACGCCGCGCTTGACCAAATCCTCGGCGAAGCCGCGCTCGAGATTCAGGCGGCCCGCGAGATCGTAGATGGTGGAGACCCGGTCGCGCTCCGCCTCGCGGGCGCAGGTGGCGACTGCCTCGGTGTCGGGCGCCGCGGGGGCATCGGTATTCTGAAGCTTCGGCTGGGTGCGGGTTTCCACTGCGGCGACCTTCGGATTGGGCGCAGCCGCTTTCGGCTCGGTCATGGTGGTGTCCTCGGTTTCGACCGGGTCGGTCGGCTGGGTGGTGGCGGGGGTCGCGGCGTCGCTCGCCGGGGTGTGGGTCTTGTCCGTCATCGGGATCGGTCCTTTCGTGCTGAAAGGGGCGTCCCGGCGGTGGAGGACGCAGTCGTGAAGGGGATGCTGGGCGCGGAAGCCCGCTGCCGGGTCCGCGCCGACCGCGACGGCGGAGACCTCGAACGGGGTCCAGTCCACCGCGCGCCAGAGTTCGCGAGCGGCCTCGGGTTTCGAGACCTCGAAGCGGTGGACCTGGTAGCCGATCGAGACCGCGCGGATGTGCCCGGCCTGGATGTCGCGCCAGATCGGCTCGACATCGGCGCGCTCGGAGATGCGCACCAGCGCGATGCCGCGGCCGTTCTCGATCCGGGCCGAGCCCGGCACGATAGAGCCGATCACTGCATCGAGCGTGTCGAGCTCGTGCACCTTGAGGAACGGCGCGCCCGCGTTCAGCCGGTCGAGCCGGACATGGGCGGGATCGAGGCTCAGCTCCTCGTCATAGGGCTCGCCGAAGAAGGTGGCGCGGCGGACGCGGGCACCGGCCGACCAGACCACCTCGACGGTGCGGCTGTCGGCGTCGGCCGTGTTCGGCGCAAGCTCCGCCGACCGGCGCATGGCCGGCAGTTCGATCATCGTGTCCATGAAGGTCAGTCCTGTTGGTCGGCCTGCGCAGGGTCATTGTCCGCGCCGGCCGTCGGGTCGTCGGTGGCCGGATCGTTCGCCGGATCGCTGGCCCCGTCTTTGGATTGTGCGCTGCCGGTCTTGGTGACGCGCCGCGGGTCGCTGTCGAGCACCAGCCCCAGCGCGTCGAGCTTGGCGTTGGTCGCGGCGATCTCGGCCAAAACGGCGTCGGGGTTCCGGCCCTGTCGGGCGATCACCTCGGCCAGCGTCATGGTGCCAGAGCGGATCGACAGCAGGTTCGCCATCGCGTCCTTCTGCGGATCGACCGCCTCGAACTTCGGCGGCGACCATTCGACCGGCACCATGGGCGACGGGATCTGCCCCGCTGCCCACGCGGCTTCCGTGAACCATCGCCAGACCGGTGCGCAGAACATCGGGATGAAGAGCTGCCACTGCACCGCGTCGATCTGGCGGCGGAACTCGACGAGGCCCGCCCGGATCGAGGAATAGTTGACCTGGCTGAGGTCCCCGGTCAGCAATTCATAGGGCACGCGGAACCCGGCCGAGATGGTGTGCAGGCTGGCCCGCTTGTATTCGCCGTAGCCGCCGGTGGCTGAGGGCTGGTTGAAGCGGATGTCCTTGCCGCCACGCGCATAGGCGATCAGCCCCGGCTCGAACTGCTCCACCCGATTGCCGTCGGCGTCGACCACGGAGGGCGCAATGCCCTGCTGCGCCTCGTCGTCGCCGAAGACGATGGCGGTGACACAGGCCTCGGTCTTCTTGCGGACCAGTTCGGCCACCTCGTAGTCGTCGAGATCGCGCAAGCTGCGGATCACCGGCGCGCCCCAGGGAACGCCGCGCGCCTGCGTGCGCTGCTTCTCGTAGACATGGGCGATCTCGGTCGCTGGCACCGGGCGGCTCTGTAACCCGTTCTGCAATGCGCCATAGGCATCGCCAGGGTGTTCGGCATGGAGCCAGTAGGCCCGGCGCTTGCCGACCGGGTCGAACTCGATCCCCTGCACGAGGCGGCCCGCGCCGATGGCGCCGGATTTGGTGGCGTCGAGGAAGTCGGCCTCCAACACCTGCAACTGCAGTGGTTACCGGCAGCCCGTCCGAGGATCGCCGCAGGCGGCGGCGCACCAGCACCTCGCCCGCCTCGACCATCTCGCGGCAGATCAGCGTCTGCAGACCGTAGAAGTCGAGCTGGCCATCGGCGTCGCACTCCGCCGTCCAGCGCTCGAAGAGCGCGTCGACCTTGCGGTCCAGCGTGTCGTCGCCGCTCGCGGCGCGCGGCATGATGCCCGCGCCGATGATGTTGTTCACCAGCACCGCCACGGCCTTGGCCGCATGCGGGTTGTTGCGCACCAGATCGCGCATCCGGTCGCGAAGCAGCGCCCCGGCGACGCCGATCTCGGTGTCGGCCGAGGATCCCGGCGCGCGCCAGCCCTCGGTGCGACGCCCACGCGCGGCCCCGTCATAGCCCCGCGTCAGGGTCTCGAAGGCCTGCCGCGCCATCACGCGGCGCGCGGCCATGCGCGGCGCCACCGTGGCGATGGCATGATCGAACCAGGTCGCCGACATCACCGATCCCCGCGCGAGAAGCCAGCCAGCCCGGCAACCGGCAGCGGCCGCGTCGTTCCCGCGATGGCGCGTTCGATGGTCCGGATGCGCGCCAGCAGGTCTTCAGCCGAGCCGTAATCCACCGACTTGCCGTCATAGCTGACGCGCGTCGTGCCGCTGGCATAGGCCCGGCGCAGCGCCGATAGCTCGGTTTCCGTCCAGTCGGTCATGTTCAAAACCATCCTCCGCGCCGCCCGAGCCAGTCGGATCGGCGTTTGCCCTGCGGGGCCTGTCCCGGCCGGTTGATCTGCCCGGCGGGATCGCTGTCGGTGGGGGCGGCCCCGAGCTGATCCTCGAGGTCGCGCCATTTCTCCTCAGACCAGCGGTCCGCGCCCGCGATCCAGGCGGCGGCGCGGGCATAGACCCGGCAATCCAGCGCCTCGTTGCGCTCGCGGAGCTTCTGCCATTCCAGCCGGGCGAAGCCGCGCTTGGTGCGCACCGTCACCAGCTGTTCCGCGACGAACTGCTTCAGCCATTCGTTCTCGACCCAATACGGCAGATGCACCGAGCCGGGCGGGAACACCGCCCCGTCGGCCATCTCCTCTTCGGTCGGCCGCGCCAGCCGCAGGAAGCGATAGGTCTCGGCCTTGAAGGTCGAGACCGCCACGGTCCAGAGCCGCGCCCCGCGCCGCAGGCGTTTCCCGCCCTCGGTCGCGTCGACGAAGGTGGGCCCCGACACGGGGCTCGAGCGGTTGAACCCCTCGACGCCCTTCACCGGCGACACCTGCGCGAAGCCTTGCGCCCGCGACCAGGAATAGACCGCCGGGGCCTCGTAGCCCGTGTCGATGGCGAGCCGCACGATCCTGAGATGCGCCCCGCGTTCGTGCGGCCAGCTTTTGTCCAGCAGCGCGGTCAGCTCCGACCACGCGTCGTGCCGGTCGGGCCCGCCCTCGATGACGACATGATCGACGAGCCAGGACTCGAGCCCGCGGCCCCAAGCCCAGACATCGACCTCGATCCGGTCCTTCTGCACGTCGGCACCGGCGGTCAGGAACAGCCCGCCCGCGGGCACCGTGCCGGATGTCCACCGCTCGCGCCGGTCATAGAGCCGCTGCCAGTCCGGGGCTTCCCCGGTCTCGACCCATGTCTCGCCGAGGATGGTGTTGCGGAACGCCTTGATCGCCTCGTCCGACCCCTGTGCCGCGTCCCAGGCCCGCACGATCCGCTCCCAGCTCAGCCAGCCGATCGGCGAATAGAGCGCCGAGAGGTGATACCCGACCGTGGTCGGATCGGCGGCGGTGGCGGTCGCCCGCCATTCGCCGCCCTCCAGCATCGCCGTCTTGTGGTGTTCCGCGATTGCCGCGTCGCAGCCCTCGCAGTGATACTCCGCCGTCTCCGGGCGGCCCTTTTGCCAGCGCAGCCGGTCGAACTTCAGCCACTGCATGGCGCCGCAATGCGGGCACGGCACGAAGTAGCGCCGCTGGTCGGACGCCTCGAACTCCCGCTCGATGCGCGACAGCCCCCGGATGGTCGGCGTGGAGACCAGCAGCACCTTGCGCCGGTGGGCGAAGGTCAGCGACCGGGCTTCCGCCAGCGTGACCGGATCGCCTTCCTCGTCGGCCGAGGCCGGATAGGCATCGACCTCGTCGAGGAAGATGTACCGCGCCGGGGTCGAGCGCAGCCCGACCGCCGAGTTCGCCCCGGTCATGATCAGGATGCCGCCCGCGAACTCCTTCGACAGCATGGTGTTGCCCGCATCGCGGGATCGCGCGGGCTTCACCCGCTCCCGCAACTCCGGGCTCTCGTCGATCAGCGGGTCGATCCGCTGGCGCGAGTTCCGTTTCGCCAGTTCCACCGTCGGCTGGACCGCCAGCATCGGCCCCGGCGCCTGGTGGATGGCGAACCCGATCCAGTTGTTGCCCGCCTCGGTCGCGCCGACCTGCGCCGCCTTCATGAACACGACGCGCTGCGCGGGATCGCCGGGCGAGAGCCGGTCCATGATCTCGCGCATGTAGGGCGTGCGCGCGGTGCGGTACCGCCCCGCTTCGGCCGAGGCGCGGCCCGAGAGCATCCGGTGCCGGTCGGCCCATTCCGAGACGGTCAGATCCGGGTCGGGCCGCAGCCCGTTGCCCCAGGCGCGCAGGATCTCGCCCGCGCCGTCGAAATCCGTCAGTGCGTCATCATCACCGGAAGTCGGGCCGGACCTCGGCGAGTTCGTCGAGGTGGGCGCGTACATGCTTTTCCAGGACCTTCTGCATCGCGGCTGGCTCCACGGTGATCTGCGAGCCTGTCGCGTCGCGGCACGAGGCCGAAAGCTCGGCCGCCATTAGCGCCGCCGCTCGTGCAGGCCAGGTCACCCACGTGTCCCGTTCCTCCCGCGCCAGCCGGAACACCAGCGCCAGCGCGCGGGCCCGCTCGATCAACTCCCCCTTCAGCTTCTGCAGACGGATGCGCCGCTCCTGTGCCTTCAGCACTTCGTTCGCGGTCTTGGCCTGCAGGAAGGTTGTGCCGCCGCCCACCGCCGGAACAGCCAGCCCCTGTTCGCGCAGCGTGTCGCCGACGGCGGCCACGGCAGCCTCAGGGACGGGCTTCAGCTTCGGCGCGGGCGGCTTTCTCGTCTTCGACGGGTCCGTTGTCTCGGCCCGTCTAGCGTCGCTGGCGGCCGCGTTGATGCTGCCGTCGGGATAGAGCACCAGCCGCTCGGCCGTCTTCGCCTTCTGGATCGCGCCCCGCGACAGCCCGACATGGGCGGCGTACTGGCGCTCGCTCATGCCCTGCATCGACGGCTCCGATTATCATTCAGATTCATGTGCTTATCGAGTTGATAAGCCTCGCCAGCGGAGCGAACGTCACTTCAAAGAAGCGATGCAACTCACCAAGGAGCCACCAAGATGACCCGCCGCGCGACCGACAACACGAAAGCCCTCGACGCCTTCATCGCCGCGAAGACGGAGATCGACGCGATGCTGGAGCGGCTCGCCGCCCTCAGCGCCGACCACTTCGAGACCAGCCCCGATGAGATCAACTGGGGCCATGTCGGCACCCTGAACCACTATCGCGCCAAGCTGCGCGAGATCACCGACATGGCCTTCAGCGAAGGCGAACACGCCGAGTGAGACGACCCGCTCGCGGTCCTGCCCGCCGACTGGCGGGCTCGACCTCGTAGAAGGGCCCGCATCCTGCGCGCCCCGATACGGGAGACGACGATGACCAAGCTTTCCGACACCCAAGCCCTGATCCTGAGCGCCGCCGCTCAGCGGCCCGAGCACATCGCCCTGCCGCTGCCCGAGAGCCTGCGCGGTGGCGCCGCCGCCAAGGTGGTCGGCGCGCTGCTCGCCAAGGGCTTCCTGCAGGAGGTCGACGCCAACGTGCGCAAGGGCGAACCCGTCTGGCGCGAGAGCGGCGACGGCCATGGAGTCACTCTGGTCGCCACCGACGCAGGGTTCGCCGCCATCGGCATCGAGACCGAGGACGCGAACCCCGCGCCTGTGGGCGCGACTGACGCGCCGACCGAGCAGCCCGCGCCGGAGGCCGCCACCGAAACCGAAGCCGCGCCCAAGGCGCGCACGCCGCGCGAGGGCACCAAGCAGGCCACGCTGATCGCCATGCTGCGCGCGCCCGAGGGGGCGACCCTAGACGAGATCGTGGCGGCCACTGGATGGTTGCCGCACACCGCGAGGGGCGCCATGTCCGGTGCGCTGAAAAAGAAGCTCGGCCTGACCATCACCTCCGAGAAGGTCGAGGGAAGAGGTCGCGTCTACGCCATCTGTGACTGACGCCAGCGCCCCAAGAAACCGATGCCGCCGCCAACCCTCGGGCGGCGGTTCTTCATTCTGCGCTCCGCATCCGGATCGCCTCGAACAGCCGTCGCAGGAGGTAACCGCGCGCCAGAGAGACCCCGACGAAGGCGAGGCCGATGGTCAGATGCTCGGCCAGCCCCGTCTCGATCCCGAACCACGGAAACACCACGATTTGCGTGCCGATGGCCAACACGTAGCCGACAACGACATTCGTCACGGCCTCGACCATCGACATGACCCGGCTCTGCTTCATCGCAGGCTCTCCAGAAACGCCGTCACGAATTCCGCCGCGAGCGGCGGCACGATCGCATTGCCGTAGCCCCGCAAGAGCCCCATGCGGCCGGGTATCCCATCAGCCAGCGGGAATGTTCCGGGCTCAGCGGACCGCCAGCACCCATCGCGGCAGAGGAGCCAGTCCGGATCTCGCCAGACGCCGTCCGTCGCATTGGACCCGGCAGGGTCGGCGCGGTCGACCAGTCGACCAGCTTCACCGTCCTGCGACTCGCATCGGTGTTGCCGGCCGCGTTGTAGCGCTCCGTGGCGGGCGAGCCCGCCATCGTCGCCGGCCACCCCGCCAGCCAGACCTGCCGGCCGAGCAGCGCGTTGATCGGGACCGCATGGCATTCCGAGCCGTCCTTGTGATCCCGCGCTGAGGCCGTCGCCCAGCCCGCTCGGATCGAGGGCGACTGCGCCGAAGAACAGGCGCTGACGGATGTGCGGCGCGCCGATGCCCGCAGCCGGCAGATCGGCCGCTGCGACGGCGTAAGATGCCGCTTCCAGGTCAGCCGCCAGAGCGTCGAACCACGCCCAGCCAGCCGGATCCTCAGCCGCTGTTCGAGCCGCGCTGCCAACCGGTCCGAGCACTGCCGCGCTCGCGACCTGCTCGCCGAAGACGAGCTCCGGACGGCAGGCTGCGACGAGACGCAGGAAGGCCGGGGCGAGGTGGCGGTCATCATCCTGTCACTTGCGCTGCCCGGCCTGGCTGAAAGGCTGGCAGGGTGGTGATCCGGTCCAGACGGACAGTTCCTTGGCGACACCTGCGAGGCGCAGGGCGTAGGGCCAGCCGCCGATCCCGGCGAAGAAATGGCATTGCGCGAAGCCGCGCAGGTCAGCGGGCTCCACCTTGAGGATGGAGCGCTCGTCCACCTCGCCAGCAGGCAGGAGCCCGGCCGAGATCAGTTCCCGCAGCCAGGCGCAGGCCGCGGGATCGGCATCGTTGTAGTAGACGGCCATCAGGCGGCGGCATCGGCCTTGTCGCCCAGCCGCTCGGCCTTCACCTCGGCGAAGGTCCGGCCGTCGCCTTCGAGGATCGCGTCGCGGCCAGTCTCGGCCTGCCAGCGTTCCACGGCGACATCGACATAGGCGGGGCTGATCTCCATTGCGAAGACGCGGCGGCCGTTGGCCTCGCCCGCCATGATCTGTGAGCCCGAGCCGGAAAACGGTTCGTAGCATAGGCCGCCGCGCGCAACGTGCTGGCGCATCGGGATCCCGAAGGCGTCAAGCGGCTTCGGTGTCGGGTGGTCGGGTCGGTCGTCCTTGGCGAAGCTGGGCAGCGCCCAAGTTGACGGTAGCGTTTCCTCGGCCACCTTCGGCGGACGGTTCGGACGGCGCCAGCCCATGAAGCAGGGTTCGTGTTTCCAGAGGTAGTGCGACCGGGTCAGGACACCGCGGTCCTTCACCCAGATGATCTGCTGGTGGACGAACGCCCCGGCCTTCTCCCAGCAGGCTTCGAGCATCGCCTGGCGACGCGAGGCGTGCCAGCAGTACCAGGCGGCGTCCTCGGCGATGGCTTCCGCCACAGCGGCGGCGATGAAGCCGTCGTAGAGCTCCGCACCCTGCGAACTGTCGTCCCAGGTCGTGCCGTAGGACGCCGACCAGTCCTTGTTGCGGGTCGGATGGTTGGACCCGTCGTAATCGACGAGATACGGCGGGTCGGTGGCGAACAGGATCGCGCGCTCGCCGTTCATCAGGCGGCGCACGTCGGCAGCGCTGGTGCTGTCGCCGCACAGGAGGCGATTGTCGCCGAGGATCCACAGGTCGCCCGTCCGCGACGCCGGGTTGCGCGGCGGCTCGGGGATGGTCACCGGCGGCACGGAGCCCCCGGCGCCACCTTCTTCACCGTCGTCTTCCGCGACGTAGGCCAGCAGCTTGTCCAACTCGCCGTCGGAAAAGCCGACCAGCGACAGGTCGAAATCCTCGGCCAGCAGTTCGTTCAGTTCCGACGACAGCAGCGCCTCGTCCCAGGTGCCGAGTTCGGTCAGCTTGTTGTCCGCGATGCGATAGGCCCGCCGCTGCGCCTCGGTCAGATGCCCGAGCACGATGACCGGCGCCTCTGTCAGTCCAAGCTGCGTGGCGGCCAGCACCCGGCCATGGCCCGCAATCAGCTCGCCGTCCTCTGCCACGAGGCACGGCACGGTCCAGCCGAACTCGGCCATGCTGGCGGCGATCTTGGCGACCTGGTCCGGCCCGTGCGCCTTCGCGTTCTTCGCGTAGGGCTGCAGGCGCGACAGCGGCCACATCTCGATCCGCTCGGGGGCGAAGCTCAGCGTCATGGGCGGGCGGTTTCCGGTGTTCAGGTGGATGCTGACCGGACTCCGGACACTGGATGCCGCGCTGGACTCCACGCGGGGTCCAGCGGCATCCGGGGTGTCCGGCCCGAAGGCCAGCGTTCATTGGGGTTGGTGCGGGAGGCGGGTGGATCCGGATTCTGGCTGGCTTCCCAAAAATCCGACCCTGACGCTGGCGAAGTCCCGCGCTTCGCCCGCCAGCATACGAATGTCGCGCAGAAGGAACCGCGAAGTCGGCTGAGGGCTTGGCGGGGGCGGACAGCGGCCCGCAAGGAAAGGATCAGCGCCTTTCCTTTTCCAACGGCCCTCACCAACGAAAGGATGGTTTCGTTCGGGTCTGCGCCGCGCGCGCCTCTCCCGAGCATATCCACTTTCTAGCCCGGGAGAGGCGTTTTTGTCTGCGCGAAAACCCTCTACACGAGACTTTCCTACTGGCTGCGCGCAAGCTTGATGATCTCGAGGATCGGCAGTTTCCGGTTGAAGGGCCGCCTGTTGAGGTTCAGCGCGATGAGCGACAGCCCGTAGCGCCAGTGCTGGTGCGCAGCGGCGTGGCAGAGACCGACGTGCCAGCAGATGTTCTTCCAGCGCTCGTCATGCGCCTTCATCCAGACGATCTTGCCGTCGATGGGCTCGAGGCAGTTCGTCCAAGTTAGCGTCTCCTCCATCCGCGCGATGTCCCGCGGCGAGGGCGAGACGCGCATGGGCTTCGGCTCCTGGCCCACCTTGTCCGCGAATCCGTGGACGATCTCGGGCCATGTGCTGAAGTATCCGTTGCGCCGGGGCTCCGGCAGACGGCGCAGGATCATCCCCGCCTCGGAGAGCCGCGCCTCCACGTCGGCTGGTGTCCAATGGGTCATTTCCTCACCTCTCGTTGTGTTGGGCGCGCGCCGTAAAGACGCTCGCCGAGTTGCCGCACCAGCTCCCGCTCAGGCCAAGTAAGTCTCTGGTCGTCAAGGGAAACTGCGAACACGCGTTGCTCCTTCCAGCCGTCGCGCTTGACCTGTTCGGGGTTGCGGCGCTCGCCGCCATAGCCACGGGGAAACCGCCTCATTGCAGGCCCCCCTTGGTCTCCAGCGCCCAGAGCAGGATCGCGATGGCGTCGGCCTCGTTGTCGTCGGCGGGGCTGAAACCGCGGGCGCGGGCCGCGGCGATCATCGCCTCCTTCGGCGCGTTGCCCTTGCCGGTGGCGTGGCGCTTGATCGTGCCGACCGGGACGCCTTCGTAGGGAATGCCGCGCAGTTCGGCCCATGCGGTCAGCGTGGCCATCAGCCCGCCATAGACATGGGCCGCGTCGGTGGCCGCGTGGCGGCGGACCTCCTCGAACCAGATGGCGGCGACGGGCCCGGACAGCCGATCGATCTCGGTCAGCCAGTTGGTGAAGCGGAGATACCGCATGCCGCCGCCATCGAACCGGCCAGGGCGGAAGGACACCGTGCCGGAGGTGATCAGCCCGTCGATGCCATGCAGCGCCCAGCCCGTCGCGGTGCCGAGGTCAAGGGCCAGCATCGACCTGTTGGATCGGGATACGGGTGGCAGATCGGGGATTGCCTCGCGGCAGTGTGTGGCGAGATTCAGGTCAGCCATGGGTGGTCTCCTCTTCTGGTTGGCTGCTCGGGTGGAAGACGACGGCGGTCTGGTGCTTGGCGGTACGGGGCCGCCGTCGTCGGATCGGGAGATTTGGGCGGGGACGAGCCACGCGCGCGAACCCCCGGGGGTGGGCGTGGGAGAACCCGCCTGCGGCGTTCTCCCCCACCCCCGTAGGGGGTGGTTTCACCCCCTAAACTGGAAAACCGCAGCAACACACTGACAGAAAAAGGGAATTCCAGTTTCGGGAGTGCGCTTGCGCCTGACCCGGCCGAAACTGGGTGCAGCGTAGCCGTTGCGGTCCTAGCGCAATCCTGAAGGGGCAGTTTCGGAAGCGGGCCGAAACTGATCACAGCGGGCGTTTGCGCATGTTCGCGAACGGATGGCGGGGCAGTTTCGGCAAGGCCCCGCATCTGGTTCAAACTGGCCCCTGCGCAATTCTGCGCAGAACGATCTGCCGGGGCGATCATGGCCGTTCCCCCTCCGGATAGACCCAGACCTGAGGGTTCTCGACCTCGAGCAGCGCCCCGGTCTGCGGCGATTTGTAATGGGTGGGCAGCACTGCGATGCTGGCGGGGGTGACCTCGCCGGTCGCCGGATCGACATCCTCGCCGTCCGTGGGCATGACCATCCCCTCGACGCAGAGGTATCCGAAGCGCGAGCGCGAAGGCCCAAGCCCGTATGGCGCGCCGTCACGGATGAACTTGATGGCGCCCTTGGTGGCTTGAACCGCGATCCGGTCGCGGATCGTGTCCTTGCCGCCCAGACCGCCTTTGTTCTCGAAGGCTTCGGCGAACTGGTTGATGGTGTAGAGCCGCCCCTCGGCGGCCTCGTCGAGCAGGATCGAGAGGATCACGTCCCGCTTGCGATCGCGCTCGGCGTCATGCTTCGCGCCGACCTCGGGGCGCACGAGCCGCTCGTTCATCGGGTTGATCTCGACCCATTTGCCCTTGACCTTGTCCACCAGCTTCGCGGGCAGCGCGGGGCCGTTGCGCAGCTCGATTTCCAACCGCCTCTGGGTCGAATCCTCCTCGGGCCGGTGGAGGATCAGGCCGGTCGTGTAGAAACCCCTGAGTGCGCTGGCGCCGGAAAGGGCGAGAAATGGGTCCTCTTTCACCTGGTGCTTCGAGAGCTTCTTGGTGTGGTGGACGAGGATCACGCCGCAGTCCGGGTTGACGTGGTCGCGCAGCACCTCCACCCGGTCCTTCAGGAAGAACATCATCGCGGCGTTGTCGTTCTCGCCGCCGCCATCGGGCCCGCCGTCGAAGAGATTGCGGATCGGGTCGATGCAGAGGATGTCGAGTGGTTCGTCGGGGAACGCGGCCCTGATTGCCTCGGCCACCCGCGCGCTGCCCTCGGCATCGAGCAGCATCCGCAGCTTCGGCGTGACGATCAGGTTGTCGCGCGCGGCCGCAATCAGCTTGGGCGGCAGGCCGATCTGCTGCATGCGTTCGCGCAGGTAGTGGTACTGGATCTCGGCCTGCAGGTAGAAGATCCGCAGCGGCCGTGGCGGGGTGAAGCCGAGGAAGGGCACGCCCGCCGCCATGTGCACGAGCAATGCGATCAGCAGGTCGCTCTTGCCCACCTTGGGCGCGCCACCCAGCACCAGGAGCCCGCCCGGCGTCAGAACGCGCGGGCCGATGATGTCGTCGGGCATCGGGCTCGTGTCGTCGAGCAGCGCGCCGAGGCTGAAGGTCGGCAGGTTCGTTTGCGCAGGCGCCGCGCTGTCCAGGCGGACCAGCGGCGCCCCGTGCCGCTTGATGTGCAGCTCCCACAGCCGGTTCGTCTCGCGCTTCAGCCGGTCGAGCGGCCAGGAGGGGCGCAGCATCGCGGCGTTGTAGCCGCAGATCGCCGTCCAGCCCTCGTCCATCGGCATTCGGCCCTCGTGCACCAGCCGCAGGAAATAGCCGATCGCGGCCGAGGCGCCCTCGAAGCGGGACCAGTCGTCCGCGCCGCCCTCGTGCACCGGGGTCACCAGCACATCGCCTATGGCGGGTTTCTCGCGGGTCTCCGCCGTGGCCATGCCGACGCCGGGCATGGGCGGCATGTCGGCGACGCGTTCAGCCATCTCGGCGAGATCGACCTCGAGCTCTGTCGCCTCGCGGATTTGCACCAGCCGGGTGAGCCCGCCCTTGTGATAGACGGTGCCGGGCACGCGGATCGGCTGGTGGGCCGAGCGGAAATGCGTGTCGCCGCCCACCTTCAGCGCGATCTCGCCGCGGAGCGCGCAGAGCCGGTCGAGATCGGCGCCCTCCGCGGGTTCAGTCAGCTTCCACCAGACATGGAGCTTGGTCGCGCCCTCGGGTGTGCGCCCGCCGCTCTCGACGATCAGGGTCGGTCGCCCTAGGTGGTGGACGAGGTGATCGAGCTTGGCCGGGATGTCGCCCGAGTCGAGATCGACCACGAGGCTCTGCATCTGAAGGACGTCCGCGGCGCGCGCCTGCCCCGTTTCCGCGACCGTGCCGGGGATGACATAGACCGCCGCGCCCTCACGCGCGGCCCAGCCGGCGAAGGTGCCGAGCTTCGCGGGCGCGGTGGCGTCCGCGTCGATCCAGACGTTGTGCGGCCGGCCGTCCTTGCCCTGACCCTTGTCGACGAAACCGCGAACCGGGATCAGCCCGTCGGAATAGCCAAAGACCACATCGACGAAGCGCGCGATCTGGCCCGCGTCCGGTTCGACCGCGAAGGGATCGGCCAGAGGTGCCGCGTCGTTGAAATCCCGCCAGGGATTGAAATGGATGATGTTGTCGTCGCTCATGCCGGCAGGCTCCAGCAGCGCTCGGCCCACGGGCAGAACCGGCATTCGAAGAAGTCGCGATTGGCGGCGATGCGCGGGAGCAGCTCGCCCGCGTCGGTGGCCCGCAGGATCCGCACGCCGCGGTCCGACATGCGCTGTGCGAGATCGGCGTCGAAGGGCACCAGCTCGTGGTGCAGCTCGGCTGTGTCCTTGTTGATCGCGGTGAAGAGCGCCGGGTTCGCGCAGATGCCCGGCACGGTCGCTTCCATGTAGGCTTGGTAGAGCGCGATCTGAGCGGCATAGACCGGCTTCGCGACAGTCACGCCCTTGGCCACCGTCTCGCGCCAGTTCTTCGCGTTCATCGTCTTGCACTCCCAGAGCGCGGGGGTGCGCAGTCCAAGCGCCGCGGGGGCCTCGGCGACGATCCCGTCGACATGGCCGCGGATGCGGCCCCCGGCGACCGAGAAGCCGAACTGCTCGCCGTCCGCGCGGTTGCCCTTGCGGGTGTAGAGGTCCAGCCCCGCCGCCCGCAGCCAGCGGATGGCGAGATCCTCGAGCTGATGCCCAGTGGCGAAGATCCGGAGCGACCGGCCGGAGAAGTTCTGGCCCTCGTCCTTCGGCGCGCCAGCGAATTCGAACTGCAGCGCGCGCTCGCAGGCGTGCCCAAGCCGGGAAGCCCCGAGATAGTCGCGCGGCGGGGTCGCCGCGCGCTCAGCCTCGAGAGCCGCGTCCACGGCCGCGTTGATGCGCTCGACCATGGATGGACGCTTGTTGAAGTCCAGCATCAGAACGGGATCTCCGACTGGCTGGCGATCTCGGCCATCTCGGCGCGGAAGGCCTCGATGGTGGTGACGATCAGCCGGTGCATGTCGTTCTGGGTCAGCTGGCCCAGCGGCCGGTCCCAGCCGATCCGCTCCATTTCGGGCGCGAGCGCGCGCATGACGGCGGGCAGCGCCTGAATTTCCTCTTCGGTGAAATCGACCATGCTCAATCCTTTCCGGGCTTTGAGGGTGAAGGCCGCCTGGCAGTCCATGGAGCAGAACCAGCGGTGGGTGCGGTGGGGGCGTGGCCGGTGGGGATCGAACCAGCCGAAGCCGCGGGTGCGCGCGGTGCAGACGGCGCAGAGCACCGGGCGCGGATGCCAGAAGCGATAAAAGCCCGGTCGATCCGGAGCCTCTGCGGGCGGGGATGGGACTTGCGCGACATGGTTCACGCCGCCCTCCGCTCGGGCGCGGCCGACATGACGAGACGCCGGATGTCGCGGCGGTTGAACTGGAAGGTGATCAGCGCCGAGGCGCGGTAGCGGGTCAGCCCGTAGTCCTGACGCAGCGCGGGCGCGAGGTATTGCAGCTGTTTTTCCGTCGGCGCCTGGCTCAGCCAGCGCTTCGACTTGAAGGCGCTCTCGTCGCTCTCGTGGGCGTTCAGCCAGTCGTCGGCGCGCGCGAGGCAGACGGTGCGATCCCCCACGCTGAGAAGGCAGCTCGGCAGCCCCCTGGCTCCGCCCACGGCATGCCAGCGGCCCTCGAGGAAGAACACGCCGCCCCAGGCGTTGAAGCCGCTGGCCATCAGCGCGGCGTCGTCGCCGAAGAGGTCTTCCCAGACGAAGCTCGACCGTTTCAGCAGGTCGAGCTCGGACATCACGACGCTCTCGAGCGGCGATGTCACGGGCCCGCCGGGGAATTCGTAGCCGCAGATCGGGCACTGACGTGACGCGAGCGGGATTTCGGCCTCGCATTCCGGGCATGTCTTGGTCGGGGCCACACCCGGCGCCGGATCGCGGCCGTCGAGATCGACGTCCTGTTCCAGCGTGCCGTGGGTCAGGCTCGATATCCCGAAATCAAGAATGATGCAGTCGGTCTTCACCACGCCGGGATGCTCGACTGGATCGACGGTGCGCAGCCCGCGCCCGACCATCTGGATCATGGTCGATTTGCAGGAACTTGGCCGCAGCAGCACGACACAGGAGGTGGGCGGGTGGTCCCAGCCCTCGGTCAGCACCGCGACATTGACGATGACCTGGATTTCCCCGGACGCATAGGCTTCGAGCACCATCTTCCGCTCAGTGGAGCCCATATCGCCAAGGACGACGGCGGCCGGGTTTCCGGCCTCATTGAAGGCGGTCGCGACGTCGACCGCGTGCGCGACGGTCGAGCAGAAGACCACGGTTTGGCGGTCGCCCGCCTTTTCCTCCCAGTGCCGGATCACTTCCTCGGTGATGGGCGCGCGGTTCATGATCGCCGCCACCGCGCCCATGTCGTAGTCGTCGGTGGTCTTGCGGATGGCGCGCAACTGCTCCTGCACGCCCACGTCGATTACGAAGGTCCGCGGCGGCACGAGATGGCCGGAGGCGATCAGCTCGCCCAGCCGGACCTGGTCGGCGACATTGTCGAAGACCTCGCGCAGGCCCTTCCTGTCGCCCCGGTTCGGCGTCGCCGTGACGCCGAAGACTCGGGCCTCCGGATTGGCATCGCGCACCCGGTCGATTATGCGGCGATAACTCTCGGCCACCGCGTGATGCGCCTCGTCGATCACCAGCAGATCGAGCTTCGGCATCGCCGCGAGATTGGACGCCCGCGACAGCGTCGGCGCCATGGCGAAGGTGACCTGTCCGTGCCAGGACTTGGTCGTGGCATCGACGACCGATGTCTCCGTGTCGGGATTGACCCGGGCGAACTTCGCCCGGTTCTGGCTGGTCAGCTCGTCGCGGCGGACGAGCACGCAAGCCTTAGCGCCGTCCCCGGTCATCCTGCCGGTGACGGCCGAGAGCATGATCGTCTTGCCCGCACCCGTGGGCGCCACCCCCAGTGTGTTGTCGCGAGTCGAGAGCGCAGCGAGGCTGCGCTCCACGAAGAGTTTCTGGCGGGGACGGAGGAGCATCGCGCGCCCTCTACTCAGCCCAGGCCGGACGGCCCGGCACCGGCGATGTCGCGCGCTGCTGGACCGGCGCCTGCTGGGGCGCCGTCTGCGCGGGCGGCTGGTAGCCGTGCTGCGCCGCCAGCCCCATCACCTGCGCGTAGTCGCGATGGTCGGGCGTGACTGCGGCGCGGATCTCGTTCTTTTCCTCGCCCATGGCGTCGGTGCCGACGTCGATCCGGGCGATGAACTCGATCCCGTCGAGATCGGCGAAACCGTTTATGCGCCGCGCCGCCTGCGCCTGTGGGGACTGATCCTTGTCGGAAATCCCGCGCGCCGAGTTCAGCATCCCGCGCACGAGGCTGCGACCCATGTTGGCCCAGTCGGGCCCCTTGGGGCTGTAGAGCCCGATCAGCGTGAAGATCTTGCGCCGGGCGTATTGGCCCTCGGTGACCGTGAACTCGCCGTTGAGGTAGACAGCCCCGGTCGAGCCGCGGGTGGCATAGCCCCCGGTCCAGCCCTGCGACGGGTCGTCGAAGCCGCCGGGGCGGATCGTCAGCCGCACCTTGGCCAGCGTGCCCTTGGGGATGATGTTGGTGTTGGACTGCGCGTCGTTGAAATCGTTCCAGAGACCGGACATGGCTCGGGTCCTTTCAGTTGGTGGGATAGGAATGGGTGTCGGTCGCCGTCGGACCGGGCGGCGGGGGCAGCTGCGGCGGCGAATAGGTCAGCCGCCGTTCCGCAGGGATCAGCGGGCCGCGGATCTTCTCCATCAGCCGGCCGAGATGGGGCTCTTCGACCAGGTCGAGGCGGCCGGAGCGGTCCTTGGCCGGGTAGCCCCACGGGTTCAGCGTCTGGCAGACGAAGGCGCGCTGAGGCCGGTTCATCTCGTCTGGCAGGCTGGCCATGGTGATGACCTGATCGACGATGCCGGGCAGCTCGAGTCCGGTCTTCGAGCCGTCGATCTGCGGGACGAAGACCTTGCGATTGAAGTCGTCGAGCTTCTCGTCGAGGATCCCGACGAACCAGACATTCTTGCCGCGCGTGTGCTGGAGGTGGGTCAGCCAGCCGATCATCTCGCGCCCGTGCAGCCCGTAGGCGCCGCGCACGTCCGGCTTGCCGGTCTTCTCCGAATGCGCCTCCGGCTGCCCGCGGCACCACTGGAAGCAGAGCCGTCCGGCCACGGTGATCGAATCGATGAAGACGGTGTCGTATTTCGCGAGGACGCGCGGATCTCCGAACCGCCCGCACACCTCGTCGAAATGCGCCTGGCTGTAGGGCTGTTCGGGCCGGAGCGCCGGGTTCGGGCCGCCGATGAAAACCGCGAAGTCCCGACACTCCTTCCAGGTGCGCGGCCGAACCACGTCGATGAGCATTCCCTCGATGGCGAGGTCGCCCGCCTCGAGGTCAAAGAACAGCATGGTCGAGGCTTCCAGCGTCCAGAGCAGGCTGGTCTTGCCGATCCCGGAGCGGCCGAAGATCACGCCCTTGACGCCCCGCGTCTCTGCCAGCCGCTGATCGGCGGTGATGATGGGGAGGCTCACGCGTGGTCCTCCTGCGGCAGGATCGCGATCTTCAGCGTGCCGGTCTTCACGGTGCGGGCGGGCTCGAAGCCTTGGCGGATCGCCTCGGGCCATGCGACATAGGCGCGCTCGGGCACCTTGAAGCTGATCTCGACGTATTCGGATGGGTCGTCGCCGGCGGCGCGGATGCGCTCGACCATGGCGGAGAGCTGGGTCTGGTCCCATTCGACACGCTTCGGCAGATCGGCGACCACGGTGAAATCGCCATCGGCAAGGCGGACAGTGCCGGTATCCTTGCCGCAAGCGCGGCGGGCTTCGGCGGCGCGGGCAGCGTAACGGACCTCGAGGGCCGTCGAGAAGCGCGCGGTGACGGCCTTCATCTGCTTCGCGGCAGCGTCGATCTCGTGCTGCATTGCGGCCAGAAGCTCGACCGGAAGCTGGGCGATCTCGCCTGCGGGCAGGTTGATCAACTCGTCGATCCTGGGGGTGTTCTGCGGGAATGGCATGGGGGCCTCCGTGATTGGGGATAGGGTCAGGCGGCCTCGAGGAGGCGCATCGAAAGGGCGGCGCCAGCGGGGCCGGGATTCGGCCGGGCGACGGCGATGTAGGCGAAGTGGTCGGGGCCGAGCCGGGCCTGCACGAGGTGGACGAGCCGCTGCTCGGCGGCGCGAAAGGCGGCGGCCGCGACACCGCGCACGGTGCGCTGGCGCTCGGGCGTGAGGTTCGAGACGGCCCCGGTGGCGTCGACGGCGAGGAACCCGCGGTGATAGACCAGCGCCTCGCCCGGGGCGGCCTGCGCGATCCAGGCGGAAAACCCCACCTCGTCGAGCGCGGGACCGGCGGCGCCGAAGATCGACACGACGCGGCTGCCGTGGATGGCGGAACGGCGTTCCATCATGCCGCCCCCCGCGCGCTGTCGGCGGTATGCGTGAGCTGGTCCTTCTCGAAGGCCAGGATGTCCTCGAGCCGGTAGACCACCCGGCCGCCGAGTTTCATGTAGGCGGGGCCTTCCCCTGCCCATCGCCAGCGCTCGAGCGTGCGGTGCGAGATCGTCCAGCGCCGCGCGAGCTCCTTCTGTGTGAGGCAGGTCTTCTGCTGCATCGTCATCTCCCGGTGTCGTTTGTCGGGAGCACGATGCGAAATCCCGCGAGGGGATGTCGTCAGGATCGGAGTGGGATGCGGAGGGGGATTGTCAGGAGCTTTTCAATCCAAGGGAGAACGGCTCTGTGGGGGATCGCCATCCCCCTCTCATCCCCCGGCGCATCCCACCGCAGGGATCGGGAGGGCGCGCGGATGGGAGGGATGGCGCGAGATCAGAGCCCGAGCAGGCGATAGGCGCCGCGGCCGTCCGACTCGATCAGGAGGCGCCAGTTCTTCTTCGACTTGAAAACGTCGGACATCTTGAGGCTGCGCGAGCCCGCCGCGGCGAGGATCGCCTTGCCGCTCTGCCAGGGCTCGCCGCGTCGCGCCGCCTCGTGCAGCGCACGCACGACCTGCGCCTGGATCGCGCCCAGCCGGAAGTGCTGACCGTTGCGGCGGACATCCTGGTAGTCGGCCGAGGCATGGAAGGCACCAGGCATTGGTCCTGTCGCCGCGCCTGCGAATCCGGTCTCCGCCTCAAACCGATCGCGTTCCTCGCGCCTTAGCAGCACGTCACGCTTGCGCACGGTGATCTGCTCGCGCGCACCCCAGAGACTGGCGTAGTCGGCGCGCGGGGTTCGGAAATGCCCGACCCGCACCTCGCCATGGCGGAACAGCTGGAACACGTCATGGACGTGCAGGTCGAGCAGCCCGTTGAAACATCCCTGCTCCCAGGGGACGGAGAAGCGCTCGCCGTCCTGCGTTTCCTCGTAGTCACCGAACTCCAGAGGGAGATGGAACACCCGGATCGACAGTCGCAGCTGGTCGTTCTCGGCCAGGTAGACGAGGTCCGCCTCGGACATGGACCAGCGCTCGAGGATCTCCGGCAGGGTGAAATACGACTTCTCGATCTCCATCCGGACCCCCGATTCCCATGTGCGATTGTTTAGGTTTTGTTCTAATCGCTTGACGGGTCCGCATCAATCCTGTTTTATCCTATTTCATCCACATACCCTTGGGGAAAACATGACCGAGCAGCATACCCTGGCCGACCGCCTGCGGGCCCGCGCCCAACAGCTCGGTCTGACGCCTGCCCATGTCGCCGAGATGGCCGGCGTGAACCGCTCCTTCGTCTACGACATCCTGCGCGGCCGCTCCGCGCGCCCCGGCATCGACCGGCTGGCCGAGGTCGCCCGCGTGCTGAAGGTGGACCGCGACTGGCTGATCCACGGCATCGGCGAGGTCGAGGGCACGCCCCCCTTCGTGGACAATCCCGACGACGCCTTCGTGGCCATCGCCCACGCCACCCCGCGCCCCGCGATGGGCGGCGGCGCGGTTGTGACCGAGGACGGCGACACGCCCGGCCGTGTTTATCACTTCCGCCAGTCGTGGGTCCGCCACAAGCTTAAGGCCAGCCCGTCGCAGCTGCGCATCATGCATGTGGAGGGCGACAGCATGGCGCCGACGCTCCTGAGCGGAGACGCGGTGCTTGTCGACATGACCCGCCGCGCGCCCAACCCGCCCGGAATCTTCGTGCTGGACGACGGGATGGGGCTGGTGGCCAAGCGGCTCGAGCACATCCCGAACAGCGACCCGCCCGCGGTGCGCGTCATCTCCGACAACAAGCACTACCCCGAGTACGAAAGAACGGCCGACGAGATTCACATCGTCGGCCGCATCCGTTGGTTCGCGCGGGAGATCTGAGGTGATCGCGTTTCGGGAGATCGACGATGCCGATCCGGCGCTTGCGTTCTCGCCGCTGGTGCGCGGCATGGAGAAGACCTTCGCCTGGATCGGCGAGAATGGCGGTATTCCCCTGACGCCGTCCAAGGCCTTCAAGCGGTTATTCGTGCACTGGGCCGCGGCCGCGTTCGACTGGCCCGGCCACACAGAGGCGGACCTCTTCGCCGTCAACAAGGTGCTGAACGAGCCCGACTTCGCCCCGCTGATGGTGCTGCACGACCTGATGATCGCGATGAAGCTTGGCCGACACTACAAGGGCGAGTTCCGCCTGACGAAAACCGGCCAAGCGCTGGTCGATCATCCCGGCCGCATCTTCGGCATGGTCGTCCCGTTCTTCCTGTTCCGGATCAACCACGCCAGCATGTCGCGCTTCGACGACGCGCCGATCCTTGGCAACTGGGACCTGTTCCTGAACGTGCTGAATGTCGAGACTGAGGATGGCGCGACCGGCGCCTACCTCCGCCGCGCGCTCTTCGGCGAGCCCGAGACGGGACCACTCCCGCGCTACGACGAGGTTATGGGACAGCTCTACATCCAGGTGCTGCGCCCGCTCTGCTGGGCGGGAATTCTGCAGCAGGAGCGCGGAAACCCCAGATATCGGTTCGAGGACGCGGTGTTCATGAAGACACCGCTGTGGCGGGCGGCGTTGAGGCTGGACACGGATCGGCTGGTGCGTGGGGCGACGCGGCACTGACTAAGTCGTTTCAGTAGGTTGGAAAATCGACGATGAAGATGTTTGACGATGAAGGTGAGATGCAGGATTGGCTTGAACGCGAGCTTGCCGAGCGAGAAGGCCTCACTGAACTGATAGAAGAGTTTGACTTTAGAACTGCAAGAAACGCCTCTTGGTCATTCAAGAAGGTTCTGGAAAGCTTTGAATACTGCTTTCGATCTCTAAATATGCTGGAAGTGATATCCAGAAATGAGAACATTTCAATTTCGACCAAAGAGATACTCCGACCGGATATTCTGGCTTATGCGCCAGAAACGCAGAGCGTCGTAATCATTGAATTGAAGAATATATCTGGACCGACACGGCAAGCAGGTACTGAACTTTCAGCATACTGCGCCGAGGTGAATAATTACATGCCATTCATATCGGACTCCGACATAGTTAACGTGATAATCTCAGTGGAGTGGCCAACTCTTCTGCGCCGACATGTCATTCAAGACATCCTTTGGCGAGGAAGAAAACTGATCTGCCTTCGTCCGGAATTGGTTGGCACCGACATTCGCCTCAAGGTAGTTACTCCGGATGATTTGGGATGCGCTGAAGTCGATCTGAAGCTTTCTCCACACCATGTTGGCGGTTATCAGCTATGTCTCTACGACTATGAGCTCTACTCACACAATCCCGATCGAGACCGACTGAGTGCCCACTTGCCACAGATGAAATCTGCCTTGTCTGCGATGGCTGCAAAGGGTCATGCTTTGGGGAGTCATGGATTTGCATTCCTATGGCGTGATCTATGGACTGAGAGTCTCGCGCCCTACAACATCACAATGCTTAACGTCGCCTCGTTCAATAGGCTGGATAGATTTCTTCTTGAACTTCAAGAGGGCGAAGATTTGGCAGAAATCTCAAGAAGACTCCTTAGAATGGTCTCCGAGTTCTCGCCTGAGGGGCATGGAAACTCCCTCAATGACATCACCAACGAAGGCGAGCGTTTTCTGCGTGCCTTTTGCACACCCAGGACTGAAGGGTTCTTCACTTGGCCTGCGCTTCGCGACGTTATGGAACGCCGCGCTGATCATGTAGCTTTTGTTGCCTGGGGTATATTTGGTGAGCGTCACCTAGATCTCCTTGATCAAGAGTACAGGGCGGGAAGCAATCCTGATTTCTTCTCCCCTCAGATCGGCATCAAGCTCGTCAACTGGATTGTCGATGAAAGTGTGCCGTACATCGACCTTGCATTCTTTGACTGGGGTGACAATGACACCGACGAGGCGGGTGAAGACGACTTCTGAACCTGAGATGGCGCTTGAGCGGCATGTGCGCTGAAGGCTCTACCCTCTGCGAAGAACTGAGAGCATGCTCGCGCACGATCTCATGCGATCAATTTCGTTCCGCTACGACAACCACTTGTTTTAACTTGAATTCGCTCGCTGCAACCGGCGAACACGGAGCAAGCCACCTCAAGAGGTTCGCTCCCCATGCAAGACGACATCGCCTTCGCGCCGCCGGCCGAGACGCTCACGACTGATGAGCGGCTGGCGGAGCTGGCCGCCATCCTCGCCAGCGCCATCGCGCGCACGAACCCAATGGAAACGAACGAGAATTCTCCGCTCGACGGAGACAGTTCGCTGGACATTCTCGCCCTCAGACGCCGTCGTCGGAGACAGGTGCAAAACCGAGTTGGAGACGACGCATGAAAAAAAATACAAGGAAATCAGCAGCAAAGGCCGCGCTCGCACGCCAGCCAGAGGGGATCGACGTCCTGGCCGAGTTGGCCGCCCTGAAGGCCATGACGGTGCCCGAGCTGCAGGGCAAATGGCGGGTCATGTTCGGCGAGCCCGCGCCGAACGCCAGCCGGGGGAACCTGGAGCTGCGGATCGGCTACCGCATCCAGGAACTGGCCCATGGCGGGATCGAGCCCGCGACGCGGCGCACGCTGGACGCGCTGGCGGCCGAGGTCGCATCCGGCGCGCCGGGTCCGCTGATCGCGGATCCCCGCCGCCCGATCCCCGGCACCAAGTTGGTGCGGGAGTGGCAGGGCGAGGAGCATGTCGTCACCGTCCTGACAGAAGGTTTCGAATGGCAGGGTCTGCGCTTCAAGTCGCTCTCGGCCGCGGTGCGCGCGATCACCGGCAGTCACTGGAACGGGTGGAAGTTCTTCGGGCTGGCGCATGGCGCCGAGGCCCGCCCATGAGCCGCGCCAAGCCAGAACCCGTCCGCCGCCTGCGCTGCGCGATCTACACCCGCAAGTCGAGCGAGGAAGGGCTCGACTTGGAGTTCAACAGCCTCGACGCACAGCGCGAGGCCTGCGAGGCCTACATCGCCTCGCAGCGCGCCGTAGGCTGGGTGGCGCTCCGCGACCGCTACGACGATGGCGGCTTCTCGGGCGGTACGCTAGATCGCCCCGCGCTGGCACAGCTGATCGCCGACATCGAGGCCGGGCTGATCGACGTGGTCGTGGTTTACAAGATCGACCGTCTGAGCCGCGCGCTGATGGATTTCTCGAAGCTGGTCGAGATCTTCGACCGCCACGGCGTCACCTTCGTCTCGGTCACGCAGTCGTTCAACACGACAACGTCGATGGGGCGGCTGACGCTGAACATCCTGCTCAGCTTCGCCCAGTTCGAACGCGAGGTGATCGGCGAGCGCATCCGCGACAAGTTTGCGGCCTCCCGGCGGAAGGGTATGTGGATGGGCGGTCCGGTGCCACTCGGCTATGTGGTCAAGGAGCGCAAGCTGGTGATCGAGCCCGCCGAAGCCGAACAGGTCCGGACGATCTTCCGCCTCTATGCGAGGTCCAGCTCCACGGCGCAGGTGCTGAAGGAATTGCACGCCCGCGGGATCCGTACCAAGCGCGGCGCAGTGTTCGACCGCGGCTACCTGCTGAAATTCCTGCACAACAAGGTCTACCTCGGCCTCGCCGTGCACAAGGACGAGGTCTATCCCGGCGAGCACGCGGCTATCGTCGACCAGAAGCTGTGGGACGAGGCGCATGCCGTGATGGCCAACAACCGCGTCGCCCGGGCGGCGGTGGCACGAACGGCACAACCAGCACTCCTACGCGGGCTGATCTTCACCGAGACTGGCGCCGCCATGACGCCCCACCACACCAAGCGGAAGGGCAAGCGCTACTGCTACTACACCTCGATGGACGTGATCCGGAAACGCCCTGCGGCCGAACTGCGCGGGCCGCAGCGGCTGCCGGGTGCCATGGTCGAGGATGCCGTGATCGGCGAGATCCGCCGCATGTTGCGCACGCCCGAGGTGGCGGCGCGCACGGCGCGGGCGGTGCGGAAGGACCGCCCCGATCTCGATGAGACCACCGTTGTCGCCGCGCTGGCGCAGTTCGACGACCTGTGGAAGGCGCTCATCCCGGCCGAGCAGGCACGCATCGTCCAGCTGCTGGTCGCCCGCATCACGGTGAGCGAGGCCGGCCTCGCCATTGACCTGCGCCACGACGGCCTCGGCGCCATCGCTGCGCTGATGGCCCCGCCGAAGAAGGAGGTCGCCTGATGCCCGCGCCCGAGACCCTTCGCATCCACATCCCGCTAGAAATCCGCCGTCGCGGCGGTCGCCCCCGGATCCTGCCGCCGAAGCATGTCGAGGCCGCCATGGACCGCGAGCAGGATCCCCACCTCCTGCGCGCCATTGGCCGGGCATGGGGCTGGCGGCAGCGGCTGGAACGCGCTGACGTCGCCACGCTCAGCGATCTGGCCGCCGACGAGGGCCTCTCCGATCGCTATGTCAGTCGCATCCTGCGGCTTGCGTGGCTGGCGCCCGAGGTGCTCGAGCGGCTGGTTGTCCACCGCGAGCCCTCGACGATCAGCATCTACGACCTGTGCTTCGTGGCGTCTCTGCCGTGGGACGAGCAACCAGGGCGGGTGTTCGACTAACGGCGAATTGGACTCGCAGTAGCGAGTAGCGTTGCACGCGCACGCCCGTTTCAGCCACCATTCACTTGCCGACGCAGGGTTCCTTTCCCCTGTGCAAAATTACGTTTTACATCTAGCGTCTACTTCGAACAGCTTGAGGCTTCGTTGCTCCGATCTGTCTGCCCGATCGATCACACAAACTCATAGTCAACCCGAGATGACCCGTACCTTCACCAGCGCAACCGACGAAAGCGTGATCGAAATGATCCGCAGCGCGAGCCGTCGGCTTGCAGTAATTGCACCTGGGGTGACGACTCCGGTTGCGAAGGCGCTGGCGGAGCGGATGGCAGACCTTCCTTCTCTGTCGCTGACCGTGGTCTTGGACGCGGACCCGGAGGTCTATCGCATGGGCTACGGCGACACCGAGGCATTGTCGATCATTCGCGACGCCAGCAAGGCATCGATGTTTGACCTGCGCGAACAGCCGGGCGTCCGAATTGGCGTCATCATCTCGGATGAGCGCACGATGGTCTATGCGCCTGTCAGCCGGAATGTTGAAGCGGGTTCAACTTCGGCCGAGCGGCCGAACGCTATCGTGCTCGGCGGTCCCGCAGCCGACGCGCTGGCCGTTGCCTCCGGCAGTACCCCGCCGCCCGAGACGCACAAAACAGATACCGAGACGGAGCGGCAAGGAGGTCAAGAGATCGGGCATGAGGCGCTCGAACCCACCAAGGTCGAGAAGATGGAGGCAGATCTGCGGGCGAACCCTCCGCGCCCCTTCGACCTCACACGTCGGCTGACGGTGTTCATCTCGGAGGTGCAGTTTGTTGAACTGCGCCTTACGAACGCCATACTCAGCTCGCGGAAAATCAGGCTGCTGCCTCATTTTCTGAAGTTTGAGGATGCCGGGCTGCGCCAGGAGATCGAGTCGACGCTGAAAATTCCCGTCGATCTCACCACGAAGCTTGATGTGACCTTCGCTTCTTATCGCGGCCCGGAAAAACTGAAGATCAGCGAGGCCGACCTGAAACGCGAGCGCGATGCCATCGAGCGCACGTTCTTCTACGACTGGAGAGGGCGTGGAAGAATCATCCTTCGCAAGGACAAAGAGCAGTTCAAGCGTGAGCTTAGTCGCCTTCTGGACATGACCGAGGCTTATCAGGCGGCGTTGAAGAACCAATTCGAAACCGAGAAGGGCAAGTTCCGCAGTAGGATGGTCGAGGAGTTTCTGGAATTCTGGAAGCAGTCACCTCCAGACAACCTCAAGAGACGCGGCCTTGTGGACGAAGAATCTTGCAAGCAGGATATCGAGCGTGCCGCTGACCAGATGTTCGAAAAGGCTGTGACGCTGGGCGCGCCCGATGCCAAGGACATCTACAAGGACATATCCATCGAGGACCTCAAGGACGAGGAACTCATGGCAAGCCTACGAAAGCTGATGACGGACGCAGGCGTCGACCGCGACACCATTCAAAAGCTCTTTCAGTCGGGCGACGCCATTGCTGCTGAAGGGACGCTTTTCTGACGAGAGTGGTCTGAACATAGGTGAGCCGGAGCCTTGCTGAGGAGCACGGCCGGCAGCCCATGCGGCAAAGCTCGCCGGAAACCGATCCCCGTCAACCACAGCCACCGCTACGCGCCATTCTGCCAGCGCACCCAGCGGCTGCGCCTCTCGCGTGTTGCGGCTCTGTTCCCCTCGAAGGGAATGGACACGGGGGCCGAAGTTTTGGCGGAGTTGAAACTCAGGGCATTGGAATGACGAGGAAAAATCCGACCGAACCGAATTCGACGAGGTTCGCCCGAACAGAGACGGAGCGCCATTCAGAGCCCGGAACGGGCCTTGCGTGCAGTCTCGGAGGTTCGCATGGGGGAGGCAAAGCCCTTTGAAAACACGACTATTTCCGCACCACGATGGGCGCCTGTCCGTGTTCGCAACAGGGATGATGGCGGAGGCGGTGGGATTCGAACCCACGGTGGAGTTGCCCCCACGTCGGTTTTCAAGACCGGTGCATTAAACCACTCTGCCACGCCTCCGCAGTGGAGTTGCCTAACCCGCGCCGAGGCCGGGTTCAAGCCATCAGGCCAGCCGGTCCAGCACCCCGGAGAGACGCGCCACAGTGCCGTCCACGTCCCTCAGCTTGTCCAGACCGAACAGCCCCAGCCGGAAGGTGCGGAAATCCGGGCCCTCGCCGATCTGCAGCGGAACGCCCGAGGCAATCTGCATTCCGGCCTGCGCGAACTTGCGCCCGCTCTGGATCTCGGGATCGTCGGTATAGCTGACGACGACGCCCGGCGCGGCAAAGCCATCGGCAGCGACCGACCGAAAGCCGCGCCCGGCCAGTTCGGCCCGCACCCTTCGGCCCAGCTCCCACTGCGCCGTCTTGGCCGCCTCAAAGCCCATCTCGCGCGTCTCGACCATGGCATCGCGCAGCACCAGCAGCGCATCAGTCGGCAGGGTGGCGTGATAGGCATGCCCGCCATCCTCATACGCCTTCATGATCGCCCGCCATTTCTTCAGGTCAAGCGCGAAGCTGTCCGATGCAGTCGCCTCGAGCCGTTCCAGCCCGCGATCCGAGAACATCACCATCCCGGCCGCCGGCGGCGCGCTCCACCCCTTCTGCGGGGCCGAGATCAGCACGTCCACGCCCGTCTCGCCCATGTCCACCCAGACCGCCCCCGAGGCGATGCAGTCAAGCACCAGCAGCGCGCCCACCTCATGGGCGGCATCCGCCAGCGCGCGGATATAATCATCGGGCAGGATCAGCCCGGCCGAGGTTTCGACATGGGGGGCAAAGACGATGGCGGGCCGCGCCGCGCGAATCTCGGCGACCACATCCGCGATCGGCGGGGGCGCATAGGCAGGCTGGGCCTGGTTGCCGGCGGGGCGGGCCATCTCGACCCCGGCCTCTCCGTCGAACTGGGCCGTGTCGCGGATCTGGGTCCAGCGAAAGCTGAACCAGCCGTTGCGGACGATCAGGGCGTCGGCGTCGCGGGCGAACTGGCGGGCGACCGCCTCCATTGCAAAGGTGCCGCCGCCGGGGACGATCGCCATCGCCCTTGCGCCATAGACCTCGCAGGCGATGTGCGAGATGTCGCGCATCACGCCCTGGAACGTCTGCGACATGTGGTTGAGGCTGCGGTCGGTGAAGACGACCGAGAACTCCATCAGGCCGTCCGGGTCCACCAGGCTGTGTCCGTCAGGGCGCAATCCTTGCATCGACTTTTTCCTTTCTGCCGATCTTGCCTATCCTTAGCCGTCCCGGCCGCTTATCGCCAGCAGGACCGTTGCCCCGATCGCCGCGCCCGCGGCGGTTCCCCCTTGCAGGGGCGCGGCCCGCGCGCCTACCTTGCGGGCCGACGGGGCAACCAGGGACAAACGATGCGGATCGGCATCCTCAAATGCGGCCAGTCGCCCGAGGCGCTGCGGGCTGAACATGGCGATTACGATGACATGTTCCGGCGCCTGCTGGCCAATCGCGAGTTCGACTTCGACAGCTATCACGTCGAATCGATGGTGTTTCCGGGCGATGTGCATGACGCCGACGGTTGGCTGATCACCGGATCGCGCCACGGCGTCTATGAGGATCACGCCTTCATCCCGCCGCTGACCGATTTCATCCGCCGTGCCCATGACGCGGGGGTGCCGATCGTCGGCATCTGCTTTGGCCACCAGATCGTTGCACAGGCGCTTGGCGGGCGGGTCGAGCGGTTTGCCGGCGGATGGGCGGTCGGGCCGCAGGAATACGACTTTTCCGGCCAGGCTGTGACGCTGAATGCCTGGCATCAGGATCAGGTCGTGGGCTTGCCGCCGGGGGCAGAGGTCGTCGGCGCCAACGCCTTTTGCAGCAATGCGGCGCTGATCTATGGGGATCGCGCCTTCACCGTGCAGGCCCACCCCGAATTTTCCGACGCCTTCATCGACGGGCTGATCGAACATCGCGGCAGCGCCGTGCCCCAGGCCCTGATCGAGGGCGCCAGGCAACAGCGCGGATCGGCCCGCCCCGACAGCCTGGCCGACCGGATCGAGGCGTTCTTCCGCCAGCCCCGCGCCGGCATGCCTGCCGCCGCCAGCCCCGAAGGCGCCGCCTGATGTATGTCCCGCCCGCCTTCCGCGAGGACCGGCCAGAGGCTCACGAGGCGCTGATCGATGCCTGCCCGCTGGCCCTGCTGGTGACAGCCGGACCGGACGGGCCGCTGGCCGATCCCGTCCCGATGATCCGCGCCGGCAGGGTGCTGCAGGCGCATCTTGCCCTGGCCAATCCGCAGGTCGAACAGTTGCGCGCGGCCGAGGCAGAGGGGCGTGAGGTTCTGGCGGTCTTTCAGGGCCCGCAGAGCTGCATCTCTCCGTCCTGGCATGCGTCCAAGCGGGACCATGGCCGGGTGGTGCCGACCTGGAACTATCTTGTCCTGCAGGTCCGGGCGGTGCCCTGGGTCATCGACGACCCCGCATGGCTGAGGGGGCAGGTCGGCGCCCTGACGGACCGGCACGAGGGGGCGATGCCGGCGCCCTGGGCGGTATCGGACGCGCCCGGCGCCTTCGTGGCGGCGCAGCTGCGCGGGATCGTGGGGCTGGAACTGCCGCTGGCGCGCATCACGGCCAAGTGGAAGGCCAGCCAGAACCGATCCGAGGCCGACCGGCTGGGCGTGATCGCGGCGCTTGCCGCCGCGGAGAACCCGCTGGCCGCACATGTCCCCGCCCCCGAGCAACCCGAATGGAAAGCCGGCCCGTCCGGCAGAAAGATCCCATGTCCGACTGGCTGACCCGCCTGCCCCAGGCCGCCCGCGACTATGTCGAGGGGCGCAGGCTCGACGAGGTCGAGTGCATCGTGTCCGACATCGCGGGCGTCGCCCGCGGCAAGGCGATGCCCGCCTCCAAGTTCGCGCGGCAGGAAAGCTTTTTCCTGCCCAACTCGATCTTCCTGCAGACGATCACCGGGGAATGGGCCGACAATCCCTCGGGCGCCTTCACCGAACCGGACATGATCCTGGTGCCCGATTTCTCGACGGCGACGGCGGCGCCCTGGACGGCGGATGTGACGCTGCAGGTCATCCACGACGCCTTCGACCAGCAGGGCAATCCGGTCGCGGCCGCGCCGCGCAATGTCCTCAGGCGGGTCGTGTCGCTTTACGCCGAGCGCGGCTGGCGCCCGATCGTGGCGCCCGAGATGGAATTCTTCCTCGTCGCCCGCAACATCGATCCCAACCAGCCGATCCAGCCCCCCATGGGCCGATCGGGCCGCCGCGCCGCCGCCAAGCAGGCCTATTCGCTGTCGGCGGTGGACGAATACGGCAAGGTCATCGACGATATCTACGACTTCGCCGAGGCGCAGGGCTTCGAGATCGACGGCATCCTGCAGGAAGGCGGCGCGGGCCAGGTCGAGATCAACCTGGCGCATGGCGACCCGGTGCGGCTGGCGGACGAGATCTTCTTCTTCAAGCGCCTGATCCGCGAGGCGGCGCTGCGCCATGACTGTTTCGCCACATTCATGGCCAAGCCGATCGAGGGCGAGCCGGGCAGCGCCATGCATATCCACCATTCGGTGGTGGACGCCGCGACGGGGCGCAACCTGTTCTCGGACGACGAGGGGCGCGAGACGCCGGCCTTCCTGCATTTCATCGCCGGGATGCAGACCCACCTGCCCGCCGCCGTCGCCCTGCTGGCGCCCTATGTGAACAGCTATCGCCGCTATGTCCCCGACTTTGCCGCGCCCATCAACCTCGAATGGGGGCGCGACAACCGCACCACGGGCCTGCGGGTGCCGATTTCCGGCCCCGAGGCGCGGCGCGTGGAAAACCGTCTGGCGGGCATGGATTGCAACCCCTATCTCGGCCTCGCGGCATCGCTGGCGACGGGTTATCTGGGGCTTGTCCAGGGCCAGATGCCGCGCGCCGAATGCCTGGGCGATGCTTATATGTCCGATGACGAGCTGCCCACCAATCTGGGCGACGCCTTGGACGAAATGGCCGCCAGCGAGGCGATGCGCGATGTGCTGGGGACCGAGTTCGTGGCCGTTTACGAATCCGTCAAGCGCAACGAGTACAAGGAATTCCTTCAGGTCATCAGCCCCTGGGAACGCGAACACCTGCTGCTGAACGTCTGAGGCGCAGAGCTGGCGCGCGCAGGGGTGCCCCGGCGAGCGCCCGCCTTGCTTCGCCGCCGTGACCAGGGGTTTCACACCCCCGGACCCCCGTGGGATATTTGGGTGCAGAAGAAAGACCCTCAGGGCGTGAATTCTTCTGCACTGAAATATCCTGGGGGGGCGCGGAACGCGCGGGGGCAAGGCCCCCTGGCGGCCGGGCCGCGATGCGGCCTTGCGCGCCCGCGGCGGCAGTGGCAATCCCGCCTGAAGGACGGGGGACAGCCATGACCGACCACAAGCTTGCCATTGTCACCGGGGCCTCGCGCGGGCTGGGCAGCGCCATTGCCGAACGCTTGGCCGGGCGCGGCCATCACATCGTCGCCGTGGCCCGCACCGTGGGCGGCCTTGAGGAGCTGGACGACCGAATCCGTGCCAGCGGGGGCGAGGCGACGCTGGCGCCCATGGATGTCGCCAGCCCCGAGGCGATGATCCAGCTGACCCGTGCCGTGTTCGACCGCTGGGGCGGCTGCGACCTGTGGGTTCATGCCGCGATCCATGCCGCGCCCCTGTCGCCGCCCCCCCATGTCGATCCCAAGGACATGGAACGCAGCATCGCCGTCAATATTGCGGCCACCCACGGTCTTTCGGTGCTGATCGAGCCGCTGCTGCGCGCCCGCCAGGGCGCGGCGCTGTTCCTTGACGATCCGCGGGCCGGCCAGCCGTTCTTCGGCGCCTATGGCGCGACCAAGGCGGCGCAGATCGCCTTTGCGCGCAGCTGGCAGGCCGAAAATGCCCGCATCGGGCCGCGCATCCACATCGCCGCGCCCCGGCCGATGGCGACCGCCCTACGCGCACGCTTCTTTCCCGGCGAGGATCGTTCGGCCTTGGCACCCTGCGGCGCCGAGGCCGACCGGATCATGGCCGAACTGGGGCTGTGAGGGGCGCGGGCGCCTAGAGGCGGTAGATCGCGGCGAACTTGTCCTCGAGATAGTCCAGCAGCGGCTCGGGCGTGACGGGCGCGCCGGCGGCGCGCTCGATCAGGGCGCGCGGCTCATGAAGGCCGCCATGGCGCTGCAGGTTCTCGCGCAGCCATTCCACGCCCGGCGCGGCCTCGCCGCGGCCGAGGCTTTCGTCGAGATCGGGCACTGCCGCCCGCATCGCCAGGTTCAGGCAGCCGGCATAGACATTGCCCAGCGCATAGGTCGGGAAATAGCCGAACAGCCCCGCCGACCAGTGGACATCCTGCAGCATCCCGTTTGCAGGGCGGTCCACCGCCACGCCGAAATCCTTGAGGAAGCGTGCATTCCATGCCTCCTCCAGATCATCGGTGGAGAGCTTGCCCGAGATGAGATCGCGTTCGAGATCGAAGCGCATCATGATGTGCAGGTTGTATTGCACCTCGTCCGATTCGGTCCGGATATGGCCGGGCGTCACTCGGTTGACGCTGCGGTAGAAGGCATCCGCGTCGGGGGCGGGCAGATCGCCCGCCATGTCCTGCATGCGCTGGAACAGCCAGCCGGTGAAGGCGCGCCCCCGCCCCATCTGGTTTTCATAGATGCGCGACTGGCTTTCATGCACGCCCATCGACACGCCCCGGCCCAGGGGGGTGAAGGCATAGTCGGGATCGATGCCCAGCTCATAGCTGGAATGGCCGACCTCGTGGATGGTCGAATAGATGCAATTGAGCGGCTCGGCCTCGATCACCCGCGTGGTGATGCGGCTGTCCTGCCAGCGGCCCGAGGAAAACGGATGCACCGCCAGATCCATGCGCCCGCGCGTCCAGTCATAGCCGAAGGCGGCGGCGCAGGCGCGCGCCAGGCGCAGCTGCGCTTCCTGCGCGATGCGGCTGTCCAGCGGGCGGGGCTGGTCGGGGGCCCCAAGAACATCCTCGCGCAGGGCAACAAGGCGCGGGCGCATGGCAGCGAACAGGGCTGCAAGCTCGGCCTGGGTGGCGCCCGGTTCGTAATCGTCCAGCAGCGCGTCATAGGGATCGCCGCCGCCGAAGCCGGCCGCGACAAGGGCATTCGCCTCGTCCTGCTTGAGCAGGACGATCTGGTGCAGCGTGGGCAGGAAATCCTGCGGCGCATCGGCGGCGCGGGCCGCGGCCCAGATGCCGTGCGACAGGCTCGTCTGGCGAGCCAGTTCGGCCGCCAGATCGGCAGGAATCGCCGAGGCGCGGCCGAATTCGCGCGCCACCAGCACCAGCGTGCGTTCCTCGGCGGGGGTCTGGGCCACGGCGGCGTCGAGCCATTCGCCGATGCGCGGATCGGTGCGCCGCTCATGCAGCACCGATTCCATGGCCCCCATTTCCTCGGCGCGCTGTTCGGCGGCGCCGCGCGGCATCACCGTTTCCTGGTCCCAAGACAGACGCTCGGCCACCGCAGACAGCGCCTCGGTCTGGCGCTGAAAGGCGATCAGCGCATTCATGGCGGTGTCGGCTGCAGCTGTGGTCATCGGATGGTCCCCCGGACGCTGGTTTCATAAGGATAGCGGGCATGGTGGCGGGCGCGGATGACCAGCACGAACAGCAGCACCGCGCCAAGCTGATGGCTCAGCGCCTCGGGCAAGGGCGCGCCGTGCATGACGGTGGCGATGCCCAGCATCACCTGAAAGGCGACGGCGCAGATCATCGCCGTGAAGGCCCCCCGCGTCACCGGATGGGGCGAGCGGCGCGAGCGCGCCCAGACCACCAGTGCAAAGGCCGTCAGCACATAGGCAACCATGCGGTGGGTGAACTGCACCGTCGCGGGGTTTTCGAAAAAGTTGCGCCAGCCGAGCGATGCGTCCCAGATCGCCTGCGGGATCCATTCCCCGCCCATGCGCGGCCAGCCCGTATATTGACGCCCCGCATCAATCCCCGCGACCAGCGCCCCCAGCAGGATCTGCACGAAGGCCAGGTGCATCAGGCCCGTCGCCATGGAAAAAAGCTTCGGCTCTCCGGCGCGGCGGGCGCGCAGCAGGGCCGCTTCGGGGCGCGACAGGGACAGGGCGAGCCAGGCGATGGTGCCCAGGATCGCAAAGCCCAGCCCCAGATGCACCGCCAGCCGGTATGAAGCGACCGCGGTCATGCCCGGCTGCAGGCCCGAATGGACCATCCACCAGCCGACTGCCCCCTGCAACCCGCCGAGCGCGCCGATTCCCAGCAGCCGCCCCGTCCATCCGGGGGGATGCGGCGGGTCAGCGCGAAGGCGGCGAAACCCAGCGCCCAGACCAGCCCGACCAGCCGCCCCAGCAGCCGGTGCGACCATTCCCACCAGTAGATCCGCTTGAACCCGGCAAGGTCCATCGTCGGGTTTTCCTCGCGGAACTGCGGTATCTGCTGATATTTGGCGAATTCGGCCTGCCAGGCGGCGTCATCGCGCGGGGGCAGCGTGCCGACGACCGGCTTCCATTCGGTGATCGACAGGCCCGATCCGGTCAGCCGCGTGGCCCCGCCCAGCGCGATCATCGCCGCGACCATGATGAACAGCACGATCAGCCAAGCGCGGATCGCGCGCCGCGCGCCGCGCGGGGCGGCGTCGATCAGGCTGCCGGGCGGAGCAGCGGTGATGGGCGCCGCTGCGGACATCTCTTGAAAGACGGGACGCTTGGCCATGATCTTCCCCTTGCCTGTGCGGCCGGGACAGTGGCCCCGGCGGTGGCAAAGGTCAATCGCGCGGGGGCATGTCCTCGCCTTGGGCAGGCTGTGGCCCGGCCCATGTCAGCTGGCGCAGCATTCCGTGCAGGATCTGCACATCCGCGCGGGTCAGCGGCAGGCGCGACCACAGGTTGCGCAGGGTCAGTCGCATCGGCCCGGCCTTTTCGGGCGGAAAGAAGAAACGTGCAGCCGTCAGCTTTTCCTCCCAGTGATCGCCCAGCCGCTCGATTTCCAGCAGCGTGGCGGGCGTCTCGCCAGGGGGGCGGCGGCCGGCAGGGGCGGGCTGGGGGGGCAGCGCCTCGCGCCCCCATTCATAACCCAGCAGCAGCACCGCCTGCGCAAGGTTCAGCGACGGGAAATCGGGATTGACCGGCACGGTCACGATGGCCGAGGCCCGCGCGATGTCGTCGTTTTCAAGCCCCGCCCGTTCCGGCCCGAAGACCAGCGCCACACGGCTGCCCGCGGCGACAAGGCCGCGCGCCTCGGCCATCGCCGCGGCAGGGGTATGGACCGGCTTGGTCAGCTCGCGCCCGCGCGCTGTGGTGGCGTAGGCGCGGTCGATGTCGCCCAGCGCCTCGGCCAGGGTCGCAAAGACGCGGGCACGGTCCAGCACCTGCCCTGCCGCGCCTGACGCCATCGCCACGGCCCTCGGGTTGGGCCAGCCGTCCCGCGGCGCGACGAGGCGCATGTCGGTCAGGCCGAAGTTCAGCATCGCCCGCGCTGCCGCGCCGATGTTCTCGCCCATCTGCGGGCGGACGAGGATCACGGCGGGCTGGGGGCCCGCGGGCCGGGCGGCGGGCTGGGGGGCGGCAGGGTCTGCGGGCGGCTGGATCGGATCGCTCATGCCCCGCGCCCTAGCGCCGGGGCGGCGGCGCGGCAAGTGCCCCTTTCCGCGCCGTCCGGCCTGCGCTATCCCCCTGCCCCATCCGCCACCCCGCCAGCCGCATCCGCAGGAGATCGCCATGCCCCAGGACGACGCGCCGCAGCTTTACCTGATCGCCCCTGCACGGATCGCGGCCTCGCAGCTTGAGCCGCTGCTGGCGCCGGTGCTCGACGCCCATCCGGTCGCCTGCCTTCGCCTGCCCGGCGCGGGCGAGGAATCGGAACTGGCCCGCATCGCCGACCTTGCGCGCGAGCTGGCCCATGCGCGCGATGTCGCCGTGGTGATCGAGGATCACGTCGCCTTGGCCAGCCGCCACGGCCTTGACGGCGTTCACCTGACCAACGGCGCGCGCGCGGTGCGCTTTGCCCGCAAGGAACTGGGCACGGATGCGATCGTGGGCGCCTTTGGCGGGGCCTCGCGCCATGAGGGGCTGAACGCCGGCGAGGCAGGGGCGGATTATGTCAGCTTCGGCCCCTGCGGCCCCTCCCTCCTCGGGACAGGAGAGAGCGCGCCGCTCGACCTGTTCGCCTGGTGGTCCGAGATGATCGAGGTGCCCGTCGTCGCCGAAGGCGCGCTTGACGCCGCGACCATCCGCGCCCTGTGGCCGACCGCCGATTTCATCGCCATCGGGGCCGAGATCTGGTCGGCCGAAAATCCATCGGCCGCGCTGTCGGCCCTGTGGGGCTGACGGCGGGCGCACCCGCCCCCTGCCCGACCCAGCTCCGCCAAGGGCGGCTGACCCGTTGGCCCGCAGGGTTCTGCCGTCTTTTTGGCACCGCAGGGCGCCTGCCTTGCGTTGCCCGGCTTGCCCAGCCGGGCGCGCCGCCCTAAAGCGCGGGCATGACCCAGCACCAGCGCCTGCTCATCATCGATTTCGGCTCCCAGGTCACGCAGCTGATTGCGCGGCGCCTGCGCGAGCTGAACGTCTTTTGCGAAATCAAGCCCTATCAGGCCGTCGGCGAGGCCGGCCTGCGCGCCGATCCGCCGCAGGCGGTGATCCTGTCGGGCGGCCCCGACAGCGTCACCCGCGCGGGCAGCCCCCGCGCCCCCCAGGCGCTGTTCGAGCTTGGGGTTCCGGTGCTGGGCATCTGCTATGGCCAGCAGACGATGATGGCCCAGCTTGGCGGCCAGGTCGAGGCGGGCCACCATGCCGAATACGGCCGCGCCTTTGTCGAACCGGCGCCCGGCCATGGCGGGGACGGCATGTTCGCCGGCCTTTTCGCCGCCGGCCGCGAAGAAGTCTGGATGAGCCATGGCGACCGCGTGACACGCCTTGCGCCGGGGTTCGAGGTCATCGGCACCTCGCCGAACGCGCCCTTCGCCATGATCGCGGACGAGGCGCGGCGATTCTATGCCGTCCAGTTCCACCCCGAGGTGCATCACACCCCGAATGGCCGCCGGATGCTGGAAAACTTTGTCAGGCTGGCCGGCTTTACCGGCGACTGGACAATGGCGGGCTATCGGGACGAGGCGATCCGCCGCATCCGCGAACAGGTCGGGGATGGCAAGGTCATCTGCGGGCTGTCGGGCGGGGTGGACAGTTCGGTCGCGGCGGTGCTGATCCACGAGGCGATCGGCGCGCAGCTGACATGCGTGTTTGTCGATCACGGCCTGCTGCGCCAGGGCGAGGCCGACGAGGTCGTGACGATGTTCCGCGACCATTACAACATCCCCTTGGTCCATGCCGACGAATCCGAGCTGTTCCTGGGCGCGCTGGACGGGGTCAGCGATCCCGAGGTCAAGCGCAAGACCATCGGCCGGCTGTTCATCGACGTGTTCCAGAAACATGCGGCCGCGGTCGGGGGGGCCGAGTTCCTCGCGCAGGGCACGCTTTATCCCGACGTGATCGAATCGGTCAGCTTCACCGGCGGCCCCTCGGTCACGATCAAGAGCCATCACAATGTCGGCGGGCTGCCTGAGAAGATGGGCCTGAAACTGGTCGAGCCGCTGCGCGAGCTGTTCAAGGACGAGGTCCGGGCCCTGGGGCGCGAACTGGGGCTGCCCGAACGCTTCATCGGCCGCCACCCCTTCCCTGGCCCCGGCCTTGCCATCCGCTGCCCGGGCGAGATCACCCGCGAAAAGCTGGACATCTTGCGCAAGGCGGATGCCGTCTTCATCGACCAGATCCGCAGGCACGGGCTGTATGACGAGATCTGGCAGGCCTTCGTGGCCATTCTGCCGGTCCGCACCGTCGGCGTGATGGGCGACGGGCGCACCTATGATTTTGCCTGCGCCCTGCGGGCCGTTACCAGCGTGGACGGGATGACGGCCGACTATTACCCCTTCACGCATGAGTTCCTCAGCGAGACGGCCACCCGGATCGTGGGCGAGGTAGACGGCATCAACCGCGTGACCTATGACATCACGTCCAAGCCGCCCGGCACCATCGAATGGGAATGATCCGGCCCGGCCTTTCCCGCCACTGACCCTTGCATCCCGCGTCACGGCAGCAGGGCTGCCGGGCAGGCGCGCAATCACAGGCGCGAAACATGCCTGTCCCCCGCCCCCCCATGCCCCTTGCCGGCCAGGCGCGCCGGTGCAGGCAGGCGCAAAGCCTGTTTGCGCCTGCGCCCTGCCCTGGATGGCCGCTGCCTTGCCATGGCGCACCGCGCCGGCGCGGATCATCCTTGGCCAGGTCGTTTCTCGGCCCCGATAAAGCTGCTCTCCTTGCCCGGCGATCCCGGGCCATTGCAGGCGCCCTGGGGGGCCGCACTGGCCCGTCGGGCGGGCGGGCCGGGCGGCAAGGCGCCGCCTCCTGCCCGCGCGTCCCCTGATTGGCAGCCCTTGCGCGCGCTTGTATAAGCAGGCGAGCGGGCTGCGGGGGCGCCATGGCGATCAGCGTGAAGTCAGTCATCCTGGCGGTTGCTTCCGTCATCATCGCCATCGTGGCCTATCTGGCGTTTCTTCATCTTTCGGGCAATTTCCACACGGTCAGTCCGGGCCAGGTCTATCGCGCCGCCCAGATGGATGCAGAGACGCTTGCCCGCTGGCACGAACAGCACGGCATCACCAGCGTTCTCAATCTGCGCGGTCCCAACCGGGGGGCCGATTGGTATGATGCCGAGCGTGCGGTCTCGGACCGCCTGGGGATCACCCATATCGATTTTCGCATGTCGGCGCGGAAGGAGCTGACCCAGCCGGAAATCGAATCGCTGCTGGCGGTGATGCGGGATGCGCCCAAGCCGATGCTGATCCATTGCCTGGGCGGCGCGGACCGCACAGGTCTGGCCTCGGCCCTATATGTCGCGGGGATCGAGGGACGGGGCGAACTGGCGGCGGAATGGCAGCTGTCGCTGGCCTATGGCCATATCGGACTGCCCGTCATCACCAAGGCCTGGGCGATGGACAGGACATGGGAAAGGATCGAGGACTGGCTCGGCCTTGAGAGCAGCTAGGCCCGGGCCGTGCGCGCCGCCCCCCCTGGCACGGCCCCGCGGGGCATCTGCCCTCAGGCGACCACCCCTGCCACCCCCAAGGCGCTGCACAATGTCCGAAAGCGCGCCTCCGCGACCTCGCCCATCAGGTCGCGGCCCTTTGCCGTCAGGGTCAGCGTCAGCGTGCCCGCATCGCGGTCCAGTCGAAGCCTGCCCGCCTCGGCCGGATCGCCGATGGAAAACATCGCGCCAAAGCGCAATGCCTTGCCCAGCGTTTCGGCATCGCGAGTGTCGTCCTCGGTCAGCAGGGTGAACAGCGGCGCCATGGGAGAGCCTGCGCGGCTGTTCTTGTAGCGATGCAGCAGCGCCAGCCCGACGAACACCCGTTCAGGATGGCTCAGCGCCGCAAGGCTCGACCGGGTCACGTTGTCGAAACAGGCCTCGGCCCGGTAATCGGGATGGGCGCGCCAGCTGGTATCGTGCAGCAGGCAGGCGGCACGGATCAGGCGTTCGCGTTCGGGGGGGGCGCCCTCGAACAGGGGGGCGAGGAAATGAAACAGGCGCTTGCCCGAACCCGGCATCCGGGCCATCTGCCGTTCGGTAAAGCGGGCCGCCTCGATCAGCGGATCGCGCCGGCGCAGCGTGTCGGGCATCTGTTCATACAGCAGCCCCTCGCGGATACCGTAGGAGCTGATGGCGATCTCGGACGGGCCGAAGGTCAGCACCACCTGGCGCAACGCCTGCATCGCCAGGGGCACCAGTTCGAGCCGGCTTGAGGATATGCCCGTGCGCGCCTTCAGGTCGGACAGGTTTTCCTCGGCGATCCACTTGACGGTGGCCAGCACGTCGTCGGGCGTCATGCGGTATTCGTGAAGCACCGTCATGGGATAGGCGCGGCGTTCCATGTCCAGCCGGGCGATGGCCCGCCACGAGCCGCCCACCAGATAGATCCGTTCATGATCGGTGCCGACCACATCGGCCAGCCGCTCGACTTCCTTCTGGATATAGCGTTTGAGGCCCTTGGCCTCGACCTGCTGCAACCGGAAGGGCCCAAGGGGCGATGTCGCGCGCCGGCCCACCTCGCGCCGGGCAAGCTCGGCAACCTCCATCGAGTTGCCGCCGATGTCGCATACCAGGCCCAGCGCGTCCGGCCAGCCCAGCAGCACGCCCTGCGCCGACAGGCGCGCCTCTTCCTCGCCGTCGATGACGATCAGCTTAAGCCCGGTTTCCTTTTCCACCGCGCGGTGGAAGGCGGGTCCGTCCTCGGCCTCGCGCACTGCGGCTGTGGCCACGCAGGTCATCTTCTCGATGCCCATGCCGCGCGCCAGCGCCGCAAATCGCTTGAGCGCGGCCATCCCGCGGGCCGCGCCCTCGGGATTCAGCCTGCCCGTCGTCGCAAGCCCCTGCCCCAGCCCCGCCATGACCTTTTCGTTATAGAAATAGGCCGGGCTGCGCGCCGCGCCGTCGAACACCACCATGCGGATCGAGTTCGACCCCACGTCAACCACGCCCACCCGGCTCAGCTCGCGCGCCGAGCGGACCGGCAGCCCCCCCTGCCCGAAGGGAGAGACCTTGTCTCCCGATGTGGTCCTGAGGTTCATGGGCTGCAATCTCCGGTCCTTGGCATTCTGGGTCGGGTCTGGGGCGGGTCAGTCGGGGCTGTGGGTCAGGGCGGGCACATCCCCCGCCCCGGCCGTGCCGCGCCCGGAAAGAGAGGGATTTTCCATGAAGAAGCGGTGACAGTTGAACAGGTCGTCCCGGTCTTCGGGCAGATGGCGCAGATAGCGGCCATCGGGCTGCAGGATCCAGCTCTGCGCCTCGTCGGCCATGTTGGCGGCCATGATCTGGCTGGTGATCTGCGCCTTGACGGTGTCATTCAGGCATTCGACCAGCGTCTCGACCCGGCGCGACAGGTTGCGGTCCATCCAGTCGGCGGAGCTGATAAAGACCCGCGCCTTGCGCGAGGGCAGCCCGTGCCCATTGCCGAAACAGACGATGCGGCTGTGTTCCAGAAAACGGCCGACGATGGATTTCACCCGGATGTTGTCCGACAATCCGGCAATGCCGGGCCGCAGGGCGCAGATCCCGCGAATGACCAGGTTGATCCTGACCCCTGCGGCCGAGGCGGCATACAGCGCGTCGATCACGTCGCGCTCCACCAGGCTGTTCATCTTGGCCCATATCTCGGCCGGACGGCCGCGGCGCGCGAGCTCGGCCTCGCGCCCGATCAGATCGAGCAGCCGCGATTTCAGGCCGATCGGGCTGATCGCGAGATTCTCCAGCCCCTCCGGCTGGACATAGCCGGACAGGTAGTTGAACACCTTGGCCGCATCGCGCCCCAGTGGCGCGTCACAGGTGAACAGCGATAGGTCGGTATAGATGCGGGCGGTGATCGGGTGATAGTTGCCCGTGCCGTAATGGGTATAGGTGACCAGCGCATCGCCCTCGCGCCGCACGACGGTCGAGATCTTCGCATGGGTCTTGTAGTTCACGAAGCCATAGACCACATGGGCGCCCGCCCGTTCCAGCCGCCGCGACTGGCGGATATTGGCGGCCTCGTCAAAGCGCGCCTTCAGCTCGACCAGCGCGACGACCGACTTGCCCGCCTCGGCCGCCTCGCACAGCGCGGAAACAACGGGGCTGTCCCAGCTGGTGCGATACAGCGTCTGCTTGATCGCCAGCACGTCCGGATCGCGCGCGGCCTGCTGCAGAAAGCGGATCACCATGTCGAAGGTTTCATAAGGATGGTGCAGCAGCATGTCCTTTTGCCGGATCGCGGCGAACATGTCGCCGTCGTGATCCTGCACCCGTTCGGGCACGCGCGGGGTGAAGGCGGGCCATTGCAGGTCGCGCCGGCTGTCCAGCACCAGTTCGCGCACATCGGCCATGCCCAGCAGGCCCTCGACCTCGACCACCTCGTCGGCGCCCACGGCGAGTTCGTGCATGATGACGCGGCGCAGCCGGTCGGGCGCGCCGCCCGTGATCTTCAGGCGGATGACCTCGCCGCGGCGGCGGCGCTTCAGCGCCGTCTCGAACTCGCGCACCAGATCCTCGGCCTCGTCCTCGACCTCGAGATCGCTGTCGCGCAGCACCCGGAAGGTGCAGTGGCCGATGTGGCGATAGCCGGGGAACAGCCGCGACAGATGCATCAGCAGCAGATCCTCGAGCCGCAGGAACCGCTGCCCCCCCGGCAGGGGGACAAAGCGTTTCAGCTGCGCCGGCACCGGCAGCAGCGCCTGCATCTGCCGCCCGTCCGATTCGCGCGCCAGCTCCAGCGCCAGCGAAAAGCCGGCATTAGGAATGAAGGGAAAGGGATGGGCCGGGTCGATGGCCAGCGGGGTGAGGACCGGAAAGACCTGGCTGATGAAATGATCGCGCAGAAAGGCCGTCTCGGCGCGGGTGACGCGCCCGCGCGACAGGATGACGATGCCCTCGCCCTCCATCTCGCGGCGCAGGCGGTTCCAGACCGCCTGCTGGGCATCCATCAGGCGGCGGGCATCGGCATTGACCAGCGACAGCTGCTCGGCCGGGGTCAGCCCGTCATCCGAGGGGGTCGCGCTTCCCTCGCGCACCAGCTCGCGCAGGCCCGCGACGCGCACGGTGTAGAATTCGTCGAGGTTGGTGGCCGAGATCGACAGGAAGCGCAGCCGTTCCAGCAGCGGCACGCGCGGGTTGCGCGCCTCGTCCAGGACCCGCCAGTTGAAGGACAGCCAGCTGAGCTCGCGGTTGAAGAACCGCTCAGGGCCAGCGGGCGCACCCCCCGGCATGTCGCGGGGCGCGGGAAAATCTGACTTGAGGAAATCGGCCTGGGTCATCGAATCCGAAGAATGGGCTGGTCAAAGGGTTAACACGGGTTTGGCCTGCCGCCCCGCTGCTTGTCAAACATCGGGCGCGCAGGGCTGGCCCGGCGGCCCCTCAAGCCGCTCGAGTGCCCTCAGGGCGAGCGGCCGCGTCACGGCGCGCCCTTCGGCCAGCGCCATGCGGTCGATTTCGGCGACGAGGCGGCGGGCCAGGCCAAGGTCACGATCCATCCGCCGCACCAACGCCTCGACCACGCCCGGACCGGGATAAAGCTGCCGATCGGCCAGCAGCTTGATCAGCACCGCGGCCAGCAGCCCCTCGTCGGGCGATCCCAGCCTGACCGCCGCCGCCGACCCGACGCGCGAGGCCAGGTCGGGCAGCGTGATCCCCCAGTCGCGGGGCGGGGTGCGCGCGGTCAGCAGCAGCCGCGCCCCGCGCGCCGCCGACAGGTTCCACAGGTGGAACAGCGCCTGTTCTGCCCCCGCCGCCACGGCGACACGGTGGGCGCCCTCGACCGCCAGCGCCCCGCCTTCGGGCGTCAAGGCATCCACCAGATCAGGGCGCAGCCGGTCGGCAGAGACGCGGACCGCGCCCTGTTCGGCGGCCCAGAAGGACGCGATATGCGATTTGCCCGAAGCCTCGGGACCGATCAGCAGCAGCCGGCCCTGCGGCCAGTCCTGCGGCCGGTCCACCAGCGCCAGCGCCTGCGCATTGGCGGGGGCGGGCAGAAAGTCGCTGCGCCCCAGCGCCGGGGCCGTTCCCAGATCCAGCGTCAGCTGCCGCGACATCGCCTCAGCCGTCCGGAGCCGTGCCCGGAAAAGCCGCGGCCGGCCGGCCCGGCAAGGCGGCCGCGGATGGCGGCACGGGCGGGGCAGAAGGCAGGATGGCCCCGCCTGCCCCGTCCCGCGCGGGGGCGGCAGGGCCGGCCTGCGGCACGGGCGCGTCAGGGATGGGGGTATCGGGCGCATCGGGATCGGTGCCGTCGGGCGTCTTGCCGCCCCAGGTGCGGATTTCGGTTTCCATGACCGGGGCCTGCGCCGCGCCGGCGGCGCCCGGTTCGGCGACGGTGACGCGCGCCACGGCGATCTTGGCGCCGTCGCGGCGCGCGGCCTCCTCGGCGGCCTCGCGGGCGGCGCTGCGCGCCTCCTCGATGCGCACTTCGGCGACGGCGGCGGCATGAGCCTCCTGCGCGCGCCGGCGGGTTTCGGCGGTGGTGCCGCGGGGGACCAGCTCGATCAGGACGGGCGGAACAGGGGCGGGCACAACATCGCGCCCGGTATAGAGCGCCCCTTCCTTGTAGCGTTCAACGGCAAAGCGCGTCAGCACGCCCATGATCGCCCCCAGCGGGACCGCCACGATCAGCCCGACAAAGCCGAACAGCTTGCCGAACACCGCCAGCGCGATCATCAGCCAGACCGGGTGCAGCCCGACATGGCCCCCGATGATCTTGGGTTGCAGATAGTTGCCCTCGATGATCTGGCCGACCACGAAGATGGCCAGCACCGCCACGATCCACTGCGGCTCGTTCCAAAAGGCGAAGGCCGCGACCGTGACGGAGGTCACGCCGCCTGTGAACACGCCCACATAGGGGATGATCGACAGCACCGCCGCGGAAATGCCGATCACCAGCGCAAAGGGCAAGCCGACCAGCAGCAGCCCGGTTGAATAGAAGGTCGCCAGGATCAGCGTCACCAGCCCCTGCCCGCGCAGGAACCCGGCCATGCTCTCGTTGATCTCGCGCGCGATCCGGCGGATCGTGCCGGCATGTTCGCGCGGCAGCAGCGTGTCGATCCGCGCCACCATCCGGTCCCAGTCCAGCAGCAGATAGAACGCCACCACCGGCACGATCACCAGCAGCAGGAACACGCTGACGATATTGCCAAGCGAGCTGAGCAGCGTGACCATGATCGTCCCGCCCCGCTCGGAGAGCTGGCGCGCCGCCTCGGTCATTGCGCTTTCCACGGTGCCGTCCGCCGGCATCAGGTCGGGAAAGCGGTTGCTCAGCCAGCCTTGCGCCACCTCGAGATAACCCGGCGCGTCAGTGACAAGCTGCGCGACCTGATGGATCAGCATCGGCACCAGCAGCACCATCGCCAGGACAAAGGCCAGCACCGCGATGATCGTGATCAGCGCCACCGCCTTGGTCCGCGACAGGCCGCTGCGTTCGAGCATGTCCGCCAGCGGGTCCAGCACATAGGCGATGCCCGCCCCGATCAGGAAGGGCGTCATCACGTCGCCCAGTCCCCATAGAAGGGCGACGACCAGCAGGGCGACGCCGCCCCACCACCAGACCTGCTTGTGAACCGGAACGCGCATGACAGCCTCGGCATGGGAATGCTGCCCGCCTGATGCCCTGCACCTTGCGCCGATGCAAGCAGCACGGGACGGCCGCGCGGCTTGCCGGGGGGCGGGCGTTCGGCTATCGCGGGCGCGCAATCCCAAAGGTGCCCGCCCATGCGTCTGTCGCGCTATTTCCTGCCCGTCCTGAAAGAGAACCCTTCCGAGGCGCAGATCGTCAGCCACCGGCTGATGCTGCGCGCGGGCATGATCAAGCAGCAGGCGGCGGGCATCTATTCCTGGCTGCCGCTGGGGCTGCGCGTGCTCGACCGCATCCAGCAGATCGTGCATGAGGAACAGCAGCGCGCCGGCCACATCCCGGTGCTGATGCCGACCATGCAGCCCGCCGACCTGTGGCGCGAAAGCGGCCGCTATGACGATTACGGGCAAGAGATGCTGCGCATCCGCGATCGCCACGACCGCGACATGCTGTTCGGCCCCACCAACGAGGAAATGATCACCGACATCTTCCGCTCGAGCGTGAACAGCTACAAGGACCTGCCGCTGACGCTGTATCAGATCCAGTGGAAGTTCCGCGACGAGGTGCGCCCCCGCTTCGGCGTGATGCGCGGGCGCGAATTCCTGATGAAGGACGGCTATAATTTCGACCTGACGCGCGAAGGCGCGCTGCATGCCTATAACCGGCACCTGGTCAGCTATCTGCGCACCTATGAACGCATGGGCCTGCAGGCGATCCCGATGCGCGCCGACAGCGGCCCCATCGGCGGCGAGGACACGCATGAATTCCTGGTGCTGGCCGAAACCGGCGAATCCGAGGTGTTCTATGACAGCGCCATCACCGACCTGACCTTCGGCGGCCGGCAGATCGACTATGACGACGCGGATGCCTGCCGCGCGGTGCTGGAGGAATTCACCAGCCGCTATGCCCGCACGGACGAGACCCATGACG